>JBEVKV010000538.1:0-6495 GCA_040509515.1 Pyrinomonadaceae bacterium
AGCCTCCGGGGACGGGCCTTGTATGTCGCGAATGCTATGCGCGCCGGCGCCCGCGTGTCAACGCCGCGGCGCACACGCGCACGAAGGCCGCGGGCTGTCTGTCACAGCCCCGGCCTTCGTGTGCGTATCGAGCTTTAGTCTGGCTTCGTGCGCGTCCCCGTTGCGAGAGCCTTACGGGTTGAGGCCGGGGCGCGTGTGGAGAGAGTCTAAGCCTTGCTGGTCTGCGGCGTCGGGTCGGCGAACAGCGTCTTGATCGCCTGCGCGGTCTCGGAGCGGCGCTTCTGCTGGAACTCGTTGACCCACTGCGAGACGGTCGCGACCATGTCGCGCGCGGCCTCCTTCGCGGAGGTGCGTTCGGTCACGGCCTCGGCCGCCGGCTGTTGCTGACGATTCCTGTCGTCGCGCTTGATGACTTTGATCGGGGTTTTCTTCTGCATGATGATTATTCCGTTTATCGTTTCCTTGTTCGTGTTCACTTAAGACGAACGGGCGTGGTCAAAAGTTCCGTTTTGTTCGGTTAACGCCTGTCCGCCGGGCTCTCGCGGAACTAAAAAGCAAATCGAAGGCCACAGCCTTTGCGTCTAAGCGCGAAAGCTCTGCCGCTCGCTCGTCGTGAGACCGTCGCCATAAAAGTTTGACAACTCTGGCCGGTACGGCCACGCCTGCGCGAGGTTTTGCAGGAAGGTTCCCGTGGGAGCTACTTAACTGATGCTCCCCGACGCCCTTGTGTTGCCCGAACGTTTTGAGTCCTGACGGGCTCCGTTTGGAGCGCGCGCCGCAACAGCAACGGACAGAGCGGACGTGCGCGTGGCTTCTTTGCGAACAGCGCCGCGCGGAGCGGAGCGGGTTGGCATTCTGCCAAGCCGACATCCGGTCGCGCGCTATTTGCCAAAACCTTCGGCCCGCGCGGCGAACCCTCCGACACGCGACCGGCCCGGCCGGCCCGCCAAAAATCCCGCACACACGCGCATCGAGAAGACTCTTTCGACGGCGCTATTCGCTCACGCCGTCCGCGCGCGATGCTGGCATGTGCGTTGCCCTTCCGACGGGCGCGATGATTCTGAGCGACATCTTCATCATCTACCTCGCGGCGGCGGCGCCCTTCGGCGTGTCGCGCTTCCTCTCGGAACAGGCGTGCGGCGCGCGGACGCAGACCGCGCTCATGAGGGGCGCGGGCGCGGCGCTCGCCTGGCCCTTCACTTCGCTCAGGCGTCTCGCCGGGCGCGCTTCGCGTCGCGGCCTGCGAACCGGAGTGTCTGAGGGCGGCGACTTCGTCGAGCAGCGCGTCGAGCGTGCGAAGCGCGCGGCGGTCAACTCGCTTCGCGCCGTCGAGGACGCGCTCGAAGACGCGGGTGTTATCAAAGACCGAGACGAGGCGGGGCGCTTCGCGCTCTACGCCGCGCGCGAGGCGGTCGAGCGTTACGCGGGGCTCGCGCTCGCGTCGGAGGGGGCCAGCCCCGAGGCGCGGCCCACGGCGCGCGAGATGGAGTTGTGCCGCATCGCCGGGCGGGGCGGCGACGACCTGCTGACGGCCGGGCGCTGCGTCCACCGGCGCAACGTCACGCGCCTCGTCGCGCACCGCGACCGAGCGAGCGCGGAGCTGTTGCAGGCGCTCGCGGCCGTCCGCGACCTCGCGCGCGAATCGACCGAGACGCGACGCCCCGCCCACTTCAAGGAACAGCTACGCGCCGGCGACGCCGCGCGGATTTCCGAGGCGCTGACGCGCTCGCTCTCGCGCGTCGCCGAGCTGACGGCGCTGCTCGGCGACCGCGCGACCGCCGAGCGCGCGGCGCGGCTGCTCGACGCGGAGCCGGGACAGGCCGGCCGCGACGGCGGCGGCGAAGGAGAAGAACCATGTACGACACAGGCGGTTCCCATAGCGTTTGCCAGCTCGACGTTCCCGACATCAACATCGCACGGCGGCTGAACTGGCTCAGGTTCGAGCTGGCGCCCGAGACCGAGCGCCGCAGGCTCGCGCTCGAAGTCGAGGAGCGCCGGATGCTCTCGATGCTCCGGCCGCTCTCGACCGAGGAGGCTTACCGCCGGTTCGGCACCTTCCTCGGGCTTCTCCCGCCGCTCGCGCTCTTCACGCGCATCCTCGCCGGGATCGTCGGCGACCGCCCGTTGGCGAGTCTCCCGAGCACCGACGGCCTTCTCTTCTGGGGCGTCCTCCTGCTGTTGATGAACGTCCTCTGCGTCATCGTCGGGCGCAAGTTCGGCGCGTTCCTCGGGCGTAAGGCTGGCGACCCGCGCGCGCACGGCGTGGCGGGGACGCTCTTCGTCGCGCTGCTCTACGGACTCTTCTGGGGCGTCGTGACGGGCGCGGCCGGCGGCGCGGTGGGTTTCGTCGTCGGCGCGGTCGTCGGCGTGTTCGTCGCCGTCCCCGTGGCGCTCGCGGCCTTCCCCGTCTTCGCGGTTCTTCACAGGCTGCTCTCGCACGGTGGTATGATTGAGGAGCGCCACGTCTGGCCGCTCGCGTTCGGCGTCCCACTGACGATAGCGGCGATGATTATGAGCCCGTGGATCAAGTAAAAGTAGTCAGTAGAAAGTAGTCAGTAGAAAGTAGTCAGTAGCTCTCCGCGTTGCGGACGTTGATGACGACGGCCCGGCCGCCCGAGCGAGGAAGGTTTTTCTACTGACTGCTGACTACTGTCCATCGTCTACTTCCCCAAATGCTTCTCGCGCTGCTGCTGCTCTCGCTCTTCACGCT
Organism: Pyrinomonadaceae bacterium; assembly: GCA_040509515.1. Classification (GTDB taxonomy): domain Bacteria; phylum Acidobacteriota; class Blastocatellia; order Pyrinomonadales; family Pyrinomonadaceae; genus QHXN01. The sequence continues at coordinate 2,711 of JBEVKV010000538.1, forward strand.
CGTGCTGCTCGGCTTCTACGTCTTCGTGGCCGCGCCGCGCAGCCGCGGCCACCAGACGTTCGCGGCCTTCATCGCCTGCCTCGCGCTCTGGACTGTCAACGACATTTTGATGTGGGGCTTCGGCGGCGGGCGCTCGCTCGCGGCGTGGTGGGCGGGGTTGAGCTTCGCGCTGGCGCTGCTGCTCCAGCTCGCCTTCGTCGTCTTCGCGTGGGTCTTTCCGGAGAACTCCGAGGTGCCCGTCCGGCGCGCGGCCGTGATGTTTGCGCCCGGGCTCGTCCTCGTCCCGGCGGCGCTCGCGGGGATGATGTGGAGCGGGATAGATTTTGACGGCGCGGACTTCCGCATCCGTTTGACGCCGCTCGCCTACGCCTTCGGACTCTACATCTACGGGCTGTTCGCCTACGGCTTCTGGCTGCTGGTGCGCAAGTGGCGGCGCTACCGCGGGAGCCTGTGGGGCAAGCAGTTGGGCGCGATCCTCGTGGCGCTCGTCGTGACGGCGACGCTGAAGACGGCGGCCAACATCGTGCTCCCGCTCGCGGGCGTCTACGACTTACTCCCGGTCGGCTCGGTCTTCGTCCTGGTCGGCGCGGTCATCTACGCCTACGCCATCACGAACTTCAAACTCTTCTCCATCCAGTCGGCGCTCGACCAGTTCCGCCTCTTCCCCATCGCCTACAAGGTCGCCTTCTCCATCGCGGCGGTCGCTGTTCTGAGCTTCGCGCTCTTCCAAATCCCAATCGTCTGGTGGAGCTTCGCCGACCGCACGGCCGAGGCGTGGAGGCGCTACCTCGTCTTCTCGGTCATTACCGCGCTCGTCCCGAACCTGCTGCTTGTCGCGCTCGTCATACGCATCATCTCGCGCCCGCTGCGCCGTCTGACCGAGGCGGCCGTCGACGTGGCCGGCGGGGCCTACGGCACGCAGGTCGCGCTCAAGAGCAACGACGAGGTCGGGCTGCTCGCGGACTCCTTCAACGAGATGAGCCGCAAGATGGCCGAGGACATCGAGCGCCTCCGCGCCTTAAACGAGCACCTCGTCCGCACCGAGAAGCTGGCCGCCGCCGGCGCGCTCGCGGCGGGCGTGGCGCACGAGGTCAACAACCCGCTCGCCTCCATCTCGTCGCTCATCCAGATTCTACAGTCGCGCCGGCTCAACGAAGAGAACGAGGCCGAGACGCGCGAGATGCTGCGGCTGGCCTCGACGCAGATTGCGCGCATCTCGCAGGTCTTGCGCGACATGATGGACTTCGCGCGCCAGCGCCCGCCCGAGCGCGCGCCCCTCGACCTCGCGCGCGTCGTCGAGTCTTCCCTGCGCCTCGCCGGGTTCGACAAGGGCTTCAAGCGCCTGCGCGTCGAGACCTCCTTCGACCCGCGCGCGCCGAAGGTTTCGGCCGACGCCGACCAGTTGCAGCAGGTCTTCCTCAACCTCCTGCTCAACGCGCGCGACGCGATGCCCGACGGCGGCGGCCTCAAGCTCAGGCTCTCGCACGACCCGGCGGCGGGCGCTACCGGCGAAGTCTCGGTCGAGGTCGCCGACACCGGCCACGGCATCCCCGAAGAAGTTCTGCCGCGCGTCTTCGACCCGTTCTTCACGACGAAGGGCGCGGGGCGCGGGACGGGTCTCGGCCTCGCCGTCTGCTACGGCATCGTCACCGCGCACGGCGGCCGCATCGAGGTCGAGTCGGGCGGCGACGCAGGCGGCGCGCGGCGCGGGACGAGCGTGCGCGTCTCGCTCCCGGCGGGCGGGGCGGTCGAGGCTTCGCCGTCGAAAGTGCTTGCGAACGGGGCGCAGGCCATGCAGACTTCCACGGCGGGTGGGGAGTGAGGCGATGATCAGCCGACGACTAGACGACGAGACAGAGCTGCGGCCCGTCGACGAGGGCTTCGCGGAGGAACTGACGGCGCTCGTGCGGCGCGACCTCGCGCACCTGCGGCCGTGGATGCCGTGGGCCAGCGACCGCTACTGCGTCGAGGACGCGCGCGAGTTCATACGCCGCCAGCTACGGCAGTACGCCGAGGATCAGGGCTTCGCGACGCTCATCTTCCACGCGGGGCGGGTGGCGGGGAGCATCGGCTACAACAACATCGACTGGTCGAACCGCAAGACCGACATCGGCTACTGGCTCGGCTCGGCCTATCAGGGGCGCGGCATCATGACGCGCGCGTGCCGCGCGCTCGTCGAACACGCCTTCAAAGAACTCCGCCTGAACCGCGTCGAAATCTACTGCGCGGTGGACAACCGGCGCAGCCGCCGCATCCCCGAGCGGCTCGGCTTCCGGCAGGAGGGCACGCACCGGCAGGCCGAGTGGGTGCACGACCACTTCAAAGACCTCGTCTCCTACTCCGCGCTCGCCGCCGAGTGGGACGCGCCCGCCCCCAAATGAGCACACAGCCACTCATCCTCGTCGCGGAAGACGAAGACCTGATGCGCGCGATCATCTCGCGGCTGCTGGAAGAGGCCGGCTACCGCGTCGCGGCGGTCGCCAGCGCCGAGGAGGCTCTGGAAGCCTTCGCCGCCGAGGACGTTTCGGTCACGCTCACAGACATACGCATGGCCGGGATGGACGGCCTCGAACTGCTCGACCGCGTCAAGGACATCGACCCCGAGGCGCTCGTCGTCGTGATGACCGCCTACTCTTCCGTCGACTCGGCCGTCGCCGCGCTGCGTAAAGGGGCTTACGACTACGTCACCAAGCCCTTCGTCAACGAAGACCTCTTGCAGTCGGTCAAGAACGCCCTGCGCCAGCGCGAGCTGTTCCGCGAGAACCGCGCGCTGCGCCGCGAGCTGGATCGCCGCTACAGCTTCTCAGAGATCATCGGCACGTCCGAGTCTTTGCAGCGCGTCTTCCGCCTCGTCGAGAAGGTGGCGGCGACGAACACGAACATTCTCGTCTACGGCGAGTCGGGGACGGGCAAGGAGCTGGTCGCGCGCGCCATCCACCACAACAGCCCGCGCGCCGACCGCCCCTTCGTCGCCATCAACTGCGGCGCGCTCCCCGAGACGCTTTTAGAGTCGGAACTCTTCGGCCACACCAAAGGCGCGTTCACCGGCGCGACGCAGGCGCGCGCCGGCCTCTTCCGCTCGGCCGAAGGCGGGACGGTTTTTCTGGATGAGATAGGCGAGATAAGTCAGGCTTTGCAGGTGCGACTGCTGCGCGCCGTGCAGGAGCACGAGGTGACGCCGCTCGGCTCGAACGCGCCCGCGCGCTTCGACGCGCGCATCATCTGCGCCACCAACCGCGACCTCGAACGCGAAGTCTCGGAGGGGCGCTTCCGCGAAGACCTCTTCTACCGGCTCAACGTCATCGTGTTTCACCTGCCCCCTCTGCGCGAGCGGCGCGAGGACATCCCGCTGCTCGCGCGCCACTTCGTCAAGCGCACCGCGCGCGAACAGGGGCAGGACGAGAAGCCCATCCGGCCGGCGGCCATGACCGCGCTCATCAACTACAACTGGCCCGGCAACGTCCGCGAGCTACAGAACGCCATCGAGCGCGCCTTCACCCTCAGCGGAGAGGCGCTCGACGCCGAGAGCCTCCCGCCCCGCGTGCGCGACTCGGCGGGCCCGCACCCGGCCGTCCTCGACCCCGACGGCCTCCGCCCGACCCTCGACGATGTCGAGCGCCGCTACATCCTCGACACGCTCGCCTCTGTCAACCACGACAAGGCGCGCGCCGCCAACATCCTCGGCATCGACCTCTCGACCCTGTACAGAAAACTCAAACGCTACGACGACGTGTAAGGCTTCGGTCGGCGGCGCGTGCGGCGTAAAAGGTTTCGCGGGGGACGTT
>JBEVKV010000539.1:0-4856 GCA_040509515.1 Pyrinomonadaceae bacterium
CCGACAATTTACATTTCAGACACTCTGTAGAACCCGTCCCGACGGATGCTTCGGGCCACAGCGGCCCGGCGGAAGTCAAAAACTGTGACAGGAGACCCGCGCCGATGACGAACAGACGCACGTACGCGGCGGCGCTCTGCGCGCTGCTGCTCTTCGCCAACACGCCTGCGAGCGCGCGGCAGACGCCCGCGCAGGAACCTGCGGCGCAGACGCCGTCGGCGGCTCAAACACCGCGCACGCGCCCGACGCCCGACCCGAACGACCCCCTCCAGCGCATACGCGACGAGGCGCTCAACCGCTCGCAGGTGATGCAGACCATCTCGCACCTGACCAACGTCATCGGCCCGCGTCTGACGGGCTCGCCCGCCATGCGCCGCGCCAACGAGTGGACGCGCGACAAGCTGACCGAGTGGGGACTCGCGAACGCGAAGCTCGAACCGTGGGGCGCGTTCGGGCGCGGCTGGGTGCTCCGCAGGTTCACGGCCGAGGCAATCGAGCCGCAGCCGTTCCCGCTCAACGCCTACCCGAAGGCGTGGTCGCCCGCCACGCAAGGCCCGCTCGCGGGCGAGGTCGTCTACGTGGACGCCAAAGACGAGCAGGGCTTGCAGAAGTACAAGGGTCAACTGCGCGGCAAGATTGTGCTCAACGGCGCGGTGCGCGACCCCGCCGCGCACTTCGAGCCGGAGGGGACGCGCCGTGCGGAGAAGGACTTGCTCGAACTCGCCAACGCGCCCGACCCGGCGAGCGCGCCCGCGCGCCCGCGCGGCGGCCCGGAAGTGCGCGCGGCGGCGCGCTTCAACTCGGTCAAGCTCAACTTTTTTCAGGAGGAGGGCGTCGCGCTCGTCGTAGACCCGAGCCGCGGCGACGGCGGCAACATCTTCGTTCAGGGCGCGTCGGTGCCGCAGCCGCTCCCGACCGACCCACGCGCACAGGCGGCGCTGCTTGAGCGCGCGCCCGACGCCCCGCGGCAGGTGCGCGCGTGGGATAAGACCGCGCCGAAGTTCGCGCCGCAGGTCGCGCTCTCCGTCGAGCACTACAACCGCCTCGCACGCCTGACGCAGACCGGCGAGCGCGTCCGCGCCTCCTTCCAGATCGACGCGCAGTTCATCGACGCCGACCCGACCTCCTACAACACCGTCGCCGAGATACCGGGGACGGACTTGAAGGACGAGGTCGTCATGCTCGGCGCGCACCTCGACTCGTGGCACGGCGGGACGGGCGCGACCGACAACGCGGCCGGCGTCGCCGTCGCGATGGAGGCCGTGCGCATCATCAAGGCGCTCGGCCTTCGTCCGCGCCGCACCATCCGCGTCGCCCTGTGGAGCGGCGAGGAGCAGGGACTCCTCGGCTCGCGCGCATACGTCGAGCAGCACTTCGGCAAGTTCGAGACGCCGCAGCCCGCGCCGCAGGCCGCGACGCCCTCGGAGGCCGAAGGGCAGCCCGCCGCGCAGCCGACACCCGCGCCACGCGGCCGACTTTTGACCAAGCCGGAGTACGAGAAATTCTCCGCCTACTACAACCTCGACAACGGGACGGGGCGCATCCGCGGCGTCTACATGCAGGGCAACGAGGGCGTCCGCACGCACTTCCGCCGCTGGCTCGCGCCCTTCGCCGACCTCGGCGCGCAGACGCTCACGCTCTCGAACACGGGCAGCACCGACCACGTCCCCTTCGACGCCATCGGCCTGCCCGGCTTCCAGTTCATACAGGACGCCGTCGAGTACAACACGCGCACGCACCACTCGACGCAGGACACATACGAGCGCATACAGGCCGACGACGTGAAGCAGGCGTCGGCCCTCATGGCCGCCTTCGTCTACCAGACCGCCGTGCTCGACGAGCGCCTCCCGCGCAAGCCTCTGCCGGGGCAGGCGAGACAGCAGCCTTTGGACAGCGGGCAGTAGACGTTAGACAGTAAACAGTAAATTCAGGAGAACTTCGCCCACATGACGAGACTCCGCGCAGCAGCCGCCGCGCTGCTCCTCTTCGCACTGCTCGCGCCGGGCGCGTCTCCGCTGCGCGCACAGCAGCCGGCGACGCCCGCGCCGACACGGCCGCAGACACAAGCGCCGACACCGCCGCAGCCCGACCCGGCGGCCGACGCCGTCGCGCGCATCAAGGAGGAGGGCCTGAAGCGCTCTGAGGCGATGCGGACGCTCTCGCATCTGACCGAGGTCATCGGGCCGCGACTGACCGGCTCGCCCGCGCTCAGGCGCGCCAACGAGTGGACGCGCGACAGGCTCACTCAGTGGGGACTCGCGAACGCGCACCTCGAACCGTGGGGGCCGTTCGGGCGCGGGTGGACGCTCAAGAGCTTCTCGGCCGAGGTGGTCGGGCCGCAGGCGTTCCCGCTCCTCGCGTACCCGCGCGCGTGGTCGCCCGGGCTCGACGCGCCGCTCACCGCCGACCTCGTCGTCGTCGAGGCGAAGAACGAGGAGGAGTTGCAGAAGTACAAGGGTCAACTGCGCGGCAAGATTGTCCTCGCGGGCAGCGAGCGCGAGCTGAAGCCGCGCTTCGAGCCGACCGCGACGCGGCTCACGGAGAAGCAGTTGCTCGAACTCGCGGACTCGCCCGACCCGTCCATCCTGCCGCGACGCCCGCCGCGTCCGCCGCTGAGCGCCGAGCAGATCGCCGGACTGCGCTTCGCCGAACGCCGCGCGCAGTTCTACTACGAGGAGGGCGTCGCGCTCCTCGTCGGGTCGAGCCCGGGGGGCGACGGCGGCATGCTCCAGTTCGTTCAGGCGGCCGCCGTCCCGCAGGCGTTCGACGCGCCGGTCGACCAGCGCAAGAACCCCTGGCAGCCGGATGCGCCCAAACTCATCCCGCAGATCGCGCTCTCGAACGACCACTACAACCGCCTCGCGCGCATGCTCCGGCAGGGCGAGAAGGTGAGGCTGAGCGTCAACCTACAGGTCGAGTTCGACGACACAGACCCGATGAGCTACAACACCGTCGCCGAGATACCGGGGACGGATTTGAAGGACGAGGTCGTCATGCTCGGCGCGCACCTCGACTCGTGGCACACGGCGACCGGCGCGACCGACAACGCGGCCGGCGTCGCCATCATGATGGAGGCCGTGCGGATAATTAAGGCGCTCGGACTCCAGCCGCGCCGCACCATCCGCATCGCGCTCTGGAGCGGGGAAGAGCAGGGGCTTTTGGGCTCGCGCTTCTACGTCAGGGAGCACTTCGGCCCGCTGCCCGCGCCGACGCCCGCCGCCGCAGGCGCGACCGCGCCCGACGCCGCCGCCGCGGCCGTCGCCGAGAAGACCGGCAAGACTCCGAAGAAGCGCGACGCGCGCGACGCGGCCGCGAAGACCCCGGCCGCAACGCCCACGCCCGCCGCGCCGACGCCGACGCCCGCCCCCGCGCAGGCGCGCTTCAAGCCCGAGCACGAGCGCCTGAGCGTCTACTACAACGTGGACAGCGGCGCGGGCGCGGTGCGCGGCGTCTACCTGCAAGGCAACGAGGCGCTGCGCCCCATCTTCCGGCGCTGGCTGTTGCCCTTCAGCGAGTTCAAGGTCGGCGCCACGACCTACACCGCCACGACCGTCACGGCCGCCAACTCGGGCGGCTCCGACTTCCTCGCCTTCGACGCCGTCGGGCTCAACGGCATCGACTTCCTACAGGACGAACTCGAATACGGGTCGCGCACCTGGCACTCGAACCAGGACACGTACGACCGCGTCGTCCCCGAAGACATCATCCAAGCCGCGACCGTCGTCGCCGCCTTCGTCTACAACTCCGCCATGTTGGACGCGCGCCTCCCGCGCAAGCCCTACCGCGAGCCGAGCCCTACCAGACGGTAGACAGTAGATAGTAGTCAGTAGAAAAACCAAAGGCGGCGCGTCCCGGTTGTGACCGAAGACGCGCCGCCCGTTTCTTACCTGCTGACTACTGAATTTCCGTCTACTGTTCGGGGACGTGCGGTTGCAGCCCCGTGCCGCCTTCGTCGAAGGTGACGCCGGCGGCGACCTCTTCGGGGAGGCGCTCCCATCCGGCGGAAGTGTGGCGGAAGGTCTCGGCGTTGGCGCGCGCGAACTGGCCGGCCTCGGGCTTCCAGATGCGCCGCTCGACCTGTATGTGCGGGTGCTTGAGGCGGATGACGTTGAAGGAGTTGGCCTCGCCGCGCCCGCGGGTCGAGGTGGCCGTGCCCGCCTGCACGAAGAGCGCCGAGTGGCCGTGTATCCTGTAGCGCTCGGCGGTGCGCCCCGTCTGGCTGACGTGCATGTGGCCGGCGAGCAGGAGGTCTGCGCCGCACGCGGCGAGCGCCTCCATCGCCATCTCGGCCCGCCCGACTATCTCGCGCTCGTCCGCGCCCGCCGCCACGTCGAACGGGTGGTGCGTGACGACGACCTTCAGAACGTCGTCCGGGTACTTGCACAGGCGCTCGCGCAGTGCGGCCACCTGCCGCTCGTTGACGCGTCCGAACTTGCGCGTCATCGAGCGCGCCGTGTTGACGCCCGCTACGATCATCGCCTCGTCCTCGTAGACCGGCTCGACCTCCTCGGAGATGTAGCGCCGGTACTTGTCGAGCGGGCGCGCGAAACGCTCGATCACGTCGTAGAGCGGCACGTCGTGGTTGCCGGGCACGACAACCTGCGGCCCGGGCAGCCGGTCGAGGAAGGCGCGCGCCTCTTTGAACTGTTGCGAGCGCGCGCGCTGCGTCAGGTCGCCCGAGACGACCACCAGCGTCGGCTGCGTCGCGTTCACGGCCTCGATAAGGGGCTCCACCAGCCCCGCGTCGATGCGCCCGAAGTGCAGGTCTGAGAGGTGGACGATCTTTTTCATAGGGTGACGAGTGACGAGTGACGAGTGACGAGTGATGAGAGAAGACAAGGCCCTTGTCTTCTCTC
>JBEVKV010000540.1:0-11576 GCA_040509515.1 Pyrinomonadaceae bacterium
TACCTTCTACATCCGCGATGCCTAAGTGCTTCGCAAAAAAACTCGTTACTCCTAGGGTGGTAGTGACTCCCTCAGCCATAGATTCTGAAATCACCTGTGCCACAGCATTATCAGTTCTCTCGTGACGTAAGACAGCATCCGCATGGAGCTTAATACCTTGCTCAGCGATGGTATCCACAGCAGCCTGCGTAATTGGTGTGAGGCGACCTAAGCACTGAATCGGAAGACAGATTGCATCTCTGAGCGATCGCTCGAAATCAGCCATGAGTGATACAAGCCATGCAGCCCTAGCAAGCACTGTATCATTAGGTAAAAGCAACATGTGCTTTACTAAGACGAGCCTGTCCCAGCCTTCAGTTAAAGTACCAAAGTGGTGCGCGGTATCCTCCGCGCTTAGTTCTAATACACGAAGGATTTCTTTACGCTCATCCGTGGGCGCATCTGGTTGAAGCGTATTGAGGAGCTCGCGAATCTCTTCCTGCAACCATTGAAGTGTTGCACGGAAATACTCATCAGATGCTTGGATTTTATGCCCGCTATCTGGGGCGGCATACACGTCTGTTGGAGACAATGTCGGCCTGACATGATCCAGCATCTCACCAATCTTCTGAAGACTCACGGGAGATGCATGATCACCCAGTCCCCGGTCGGCACAAGCTGACGCAGCCGCGACCAATTGGCGGCCGACGCTCGCAAGTGCCAAGTTCCAATAATTCGTGAAGGGACCTTTCATGGTCTGGGGTAGACGTCGGGTGGGCTCTGGACCTACTTTCTCATCGTTCAATAAACATGCTTCTTCTTTCCCGAATCCAACTAATGGCTTTGGGGCTTCGCATAAAGAATGGTTTGCCCAATGCTTCACAGACTGCATTTACCTGCTCAACGGCCTTGGGATGTTCCAGCGTTACCCAATCCTCATCACTCAAGCTGAAATCTAATGCTGCAACGTTCTGTGTTGACGATTCTAAATCACCGCTTTTCGTTGCTGCGCGGATCGCCTCTCGAATCGTGCCTTCAGAATCAAGATATAGATCACCACCTATGACAACGTCGGCAAATTCACTTCCCATGCTGGCAATTTCGGCATATTCGGAAGCCGGTAATGACGGTATGAACGGACGGATTGTTAGGGCCGTAATAACACCGCGTGCTTGCAGTTGGTGTAATAATTGAGTTCGACACTGTGGGCTCTTTATAGGCGGTGGCTCGAGCTCTGGATGATGCAGTTGGCTTATGCTAATGCAACCGATCAGAAGAAGCCCTTGTGCCCTATAGCGTGTAGTGATGTCGCGTAGTCTTTCTAGTTCCGGATCGCTGAAGACATGCCTTGTAGTAAAAAGCGCATCAACTTTGAGGCTCAGCAATGCTTCTATTAGGTCGAGTCCTTCGTCCGTCCGAGGTGGTGCAAACGAATCAGTATCGCCACTTATATAAACGATGTCGTAATGCTCACGTTGCTCGTGCAACCATCTAACGATTTCATCGACAGTAGCAGAAGCGTATTTCGGGAAGGGCCCCTGGACGTAGCAAAAGCGACACTGGTAGGGGCAATAGCGATTATTAGATATGGGACCTAAGGAGACCATAGCCCGTCCTAGACCAATGAAGTAAGGAGTGCTCCACATGACGGGTGTATTTGCTCTTGGTCTTGTCTGCGTTTCAGCGTTCATAAGTAAGTACCCCTTTAGGCGAAGGAACCTCGCGGAAGCTATTATTCAGCGCAAACTTTAGAGGCTTTTGGGGCCGAGTGCGCCAATTATAGTAGCTTGCGAGCCATGCTAGCTTTTCGAGTACTCTAGCATTATTTAATCCTCCAGCTTCATGGTAGTTCGCTTCTATTTGCGAGCGGAGGGTTGGCCTGGTAACGGGATCTAACGAACCGAGGAAGTCAAGAAAGTAAGCGTGGTCTCCGAGATCCTCAACAATCGGTAAGTTCCCCATGCCGAAGATTTGTAAATCATTCTGAAGACTCGGCGACAGCACGATCCGCATTGTGTTGCCTGCGCGTGACCGCTCTAGTTGAACTGCTTCAGCCAAGGCGGGACCATAATCAATGTATTCACTGTGATGATGCGGACCTACTGTAACGGCGCCTCGAAGAAAAATGCCGTCCAGCGCGTAGCCGGCCTGAACGAACGCAAGATTTTCTAGTAAGCCTATCAACTGCGCGGAGTCATCGAAACGAACCGACATTGCAATACTATCGGAAAACCACCGAACATGGATGTCATAGAGATAACCAATTCTCTTTATCCTCTTCGATACACGGTCAGTAGCTCTTTGAAGGTGGTTCAAAAAACTGGCAGAGGTTATGTCAGAACTGGACGACACGGTAGTGCCCAAAGCATCAGCAAATGCGACGACGCTCTGCGGCATGGTATTTGGGTGGAATGTCAATGAAGAGTTCACCATTCTAAAAGATTAGGGGCACGCGCGCGTCGTCGTAATACGCATGCCGTTCGCACTCCTCCGCACATCAACTTACTATCATAAGTAATTTTATCGTTAAATAATAGTTTTTTACGTCGATTTGAGAGTGAAGGTACATAGGCGCAGCTTAGGTGGAGTGCATAGATCTCTTTGGTGCCGACGAGGATGTCGTTGAGTATGACCTTCTCCCCAACGAAGGTACAACTATAATGAGAGTTCCGCCGGTTTGTGAGGTCTCCCCAAAAACTAGAACAACCCGAGTGAGAAAATCGGCCTGCCCTCAGCCTGCTCTGGCCTGTTGCCAGGCTGTGGTGAACTCCTGCGGCGGCACCCACCCCAAAGAGGTGTGCGGCCGCCGCTCATTGTAATCCACTCGCCAGTTCTCGATCTCCTCCCGCGCTTCAGGCAGCGTCTCGAACCAGTGCTGGTTCAGGCATTCGGCCCGCAGCCTCCCGTTGAAGCTCTCGATGTACGGGTTATCCGTGGGTTTACCCAGACGGCTGAACTCCAGCTTCACTTTGTTGACGTGCGCCCACGCGTCCAGCGCACGCGAGACGAACTCGGGGCCGATATCAACTTTGATCCTCGCCGGCACTCCCCTGACTTGCTTCAGGTGCTCCAGCACCGCCGCCACCCGCGTGCCCGTCAGCGAAGAGTCCACCTCGATGGCCGGGCACTCACGTGTAAAGTTATCGACTATCGTTAAGGCGCGGAACCGGCGCCCACTCGCCAGCCCCTCCGCGACGAAGTCCATGCTCCAGCACTCGTTCGGCGAACTGGCTGGTGACCCTTCGACTCGCTGCCGGCTGATCCGCTTCTTCGGCGTCTTGAGCCGCAAGCTCAGACCTTCCAGCTTGTAGAGCCTGTAGACCCGCTTGTGGTTCACCTGCCAGCCTTCCCTCCTGAGCAGGACGTGCAACCTGAGGCACCCGTAGCGGACTCTGGCGGCGGCCAGTTCCTTCAGCCGCATCACCAGCGCTGCCTGGTCTGGTCGCCGATGCCGGTAGAAGTAAGTCGAGAGGTTGAAGCGTAGCGCCCGGCACGCTCGTCGGATGCTGCCGCCGAAAGCCGCCATCAAAAACTCGGCCAGCCCGCGCGCCTGCGCGGGCCTTAGAGCTTTTTTCGGACGTCCTCCTGGAGCATGTGCTTGTCTAAGGAGAGGTCGGCGACGAGCTGTTTGAGCTTGCGGTTCTCCTCTTCGAGCTGCCGAAGCTTGCGTAGCTCGGAGACGCCCATCTGGCCGAACTTAGCTTTCCAACGGTAGAAGGTCTGCTCGCTGATACCGAGCCGGCGACAGACTCCACCCACCTGTGTGCCGCCCTCGACCTGGCGCAAAGCGTAGGCAATCTGCTCCTCGGTGAACTTCGATTTCTTCATTGGCCCTCCTCAGAAAGTGACGGCTTTAGGCGGGCCGATTCTAACATTCAGATCGCTCCAGTTTTTAGGGGATGTGTCACTGTAGTACTCACCCCTGATCCATGCCTCGATGATTTCGTTCGGTATGAGTTGGAACTCTTTGCTCTCCATGACAGAAACCTTTCCGCGGCCACGGGCGTGACCGTGGCAAAGCTCAACTACAGCAGAGTCTCCAACATAATGGCCGACTCAACCTTCTCAAGGCCGGAGCATCATGATGAATAACGTGAGACTGAAGGAAGCCCCGCGGCGGGGCGGACTGAACAGATACCAGATGTACGCTAAACCGGCTTTCACGCCGCTGTCAATAACATCCAAAGCTGGTGCTCGGGCCGCCCACAACCGACATCGCCTTCGTCTCGACCTCACCCCTTGAGCGGCAGAACAGGACGGCGCGCTCCCGCAACCGCTACTTGGTGAGAAAGACTTACGCCTTCGCCAAGTTGGTCATCTACACAGACGACCAATGTGAGGTGGATAAGTCCTTCTCCAATTTCTGCCGCAAGCATCGTGGCCTCAAAGGGGAGATCCCGCGATGCGGCAAGGGATCACCGACCACGTCTGATTGGTGGCCGAGGTGCTAGGCTATCGCAGCGCCGCCCCAGGATGAATCCCCAATGTAAGAGGGCCATTACCCCTTATCCCTGCTTGCTAAATTCATTGACACGAAGGCGGGAAAGGGTTATGGTGCGCGCGTTAATGTAGTAACTTTCCTGTCGGCGAATGGCTTCACCTCGCCGTCTTTAGTTTACACTTTTGGATTACATACTCGCAGCTTGGCAAACCCTCTGTTAACTTGATCCATGTATGATCGTGGGCTGACCGTGCCGTATGCCCGTTTTCACCGGCGACCCAGCACAGCCTGAACAATCGCGTTCCCACTTCCACTACTCTTCTGCCTCGTTCGGACCGAAACTACGTAGCATTGACAATGACGGTTTATGTTTCCAATCAATCTCAGGACAAGCGCTTTATTAGTCGAAGACCTACTTCCGATATGCCGCTGAACCAGCGAACAAAGAAGAAAGGCGTGCGGGACTCCGCCACTGTGGATTCGTTAATCAAGGCTAGTCTGAGACTATTGCGCTCTAGGAGCGAGCATGACGTACTGCGGCACTTGCTCACTGCCGCGCGCGAAGGCGGCTTCGAGCGTGGGCGTGTTTACTTGCTCTCCGCAGACCGTCAGGCGCTGCTCCTGAAGTCGCAGACCGAAATGCCCAAGAACTTCAGGGAGAGTGTCTGGCCTCTCACGGGCAGCGTCCAACGGCGCATCATCTCAAATAAGATTCAGCCTTCCGTCTTCCGCCGCAGGACTGCTGCCGCTCATGGCTTCGGCATCTCGGCGGTCGAGAAAAAATTAAGGGAGTGGGTCTGGGTACCTCTTGTGCTCGACGGCAAAATTTACGGCGGGCTATCTCTGGATAATGGCGTAAGCAGGAGGCCGGTCGTTAAGCAGGATCTCACTGCGGTCGCGCTCCTCGCTGCGCAGGCCGTGGCGATGCTGGAGAAGGAACAACTGAAGGAGCAATCACAGAGCCTCGACAAGATACTCCAAGTCTCCGCCAAAGTCGTCTCGTCTCTTAACTTGGACGATGTCCTCAGGGCGACGTGCAAATCTGCGGTCGAGTTGCTCCGCGTTGATCACAGCGGCTTCGTCCTGTTCTCCCCAGATAGCAAAAGCGGGACGGTGTACGCCGAGTTCCCCGATATGGGGACAAAGGGCGATGAGATTCCTCTGAGCAACATTCCTTCAGGCGCGAAATTCATTGAAGATCGCAAGCCCTTCATCGTGCCAGACGTGACGAAAGAAAAGCGGCTAGGCCCAGCTCGACTTCTCCTCAAGAAGCTCAACATAAAGTCGGTGTTGATTGTGCCCGTCGTGAGCAACGGTCGCTTGGTGGGTTCTTTCGGGCTCGACTCCATCGGGGCGCGGAGGCAGTTCACCGCGGGCGAAATCGAGATGTGTCAGGCTCTCGCTCGGCAGGTCGGGATCGCTATTGAGAACGCACAGCAGTACATGGAGAAGGAGAGGGAGGCTAAGCTGCTGGACAGCCTACGCCGACAGCCGCTCGACATGGATTCGCCGATGGAAAGCGACAAGCTCCTGCGGATCATCGTCAAAGACGCAACGGAACTGCTGAAGGCTGAGAGCGGGGGTGTCTATCGTTATGACCCCGACCGGAAGGTATTGACGGTCATCGTTGACCACAAGCGACCAGAGAACATAGGCAGCCGGCTGAAGCCTGGGGAGGGTTTGGCCGGACGACTGATCGAGAGCCGCGAGCCATTCATGACGGTTGACGACTACGGCTCGTGGGGTGGGCGGGCGAAGGTCTACCGCAACAACAGAAGTCGTGTCGGGGCGGTGTTGGAAGTGCCGCTCAAGTGGGACGGCCTGATCATAGGCGTGCTGTACCTAGACGACCACGTCGGGCGACGGTTTACGCCAGACGATGCGCGCAGACTCGGACTCTTCGCCGAACAGGCCGCGAAGGTTTTGGTCAGCGCCGAAATGCTGGCCGAAGACGAGGAACGGTTCAAGCGGCAGGAGATGTTATCACGAGCCACCAAGGACATCATGCAAGACCTCGGGACGGCTTCGCTCGACGACCGCCTCACGCTGATCGCCGAGCACGCAACAAAGATACTGAACGCCGAAGCCTGTGGGGTGTTCCTAGTCAAGAAGGAAGGCATCCTATCGCTGGAAGCTAGCTACGGTCACCGCGCGGGTAGTTTTCGGAAGGGTCTTGAACTCGGCATCTATAGCGGACCGAAAAGCGGACTGACCGGCCACATCGCCCACGAAGGGAAACTGTTCAGGGCCCACGGCAGGCGACTAATGACGCACCCGGCAGCGCGGGGCACTGACTCGTACCATACGCCGTCGGAGATGTGCTACTCGATCTTGGCCATCCCGCTGTACAAGAAGGTCGGTGGCAGGCGCGAGCTGATCGGCCTGATGCGCATCGATAACAAGAAAGGCGACGACGGGCTGCCACAGCCGACGCGTTATTTCACGAAGGATGATGGGTGGATTCTGAGTGTCTTCGCGGAGGCGGTGGTCGTTGCCATTGAGAACGCCGTCTTCGTCGAACAACTGCTGGGCCGGCAGCAGGATAATCTACTAAGCCTGATAGACAGCTCGCCTATCGGCATCATCGCCAACAGCGTCGACGGGCGAATCACTGCCTTCAACAAGCAGGCCGAAACTATCCTCGGCTATAAGCGCGAAGAAGTGATGTTCACTCACGTCGGGAGGCTCTACCATAAGCCCGATGAGGCGAAGCTCGTCGGCAGAATGTTGCGTTCAAGAGGCGGCAACTTAACGAACTATGACACTCTGCTGCGTGGCAAAGACGTCGCCAAGATTCCGATTCGTCTGTCGGCCATCTCGCTTAGGAACGCCGAGGGCAGATACATCGGCAGCGTCGGGTACTTCGATCAGGCGATACGCGAGATTGAGGTGCTGTTGCAGCAGGCGAGCAGCGTAGCTGCCGAGGCGGGAGACTTGTCGGAAGGGCTGCAAGAGTTGGCGAGGAGTTTGACCTCCAAACTCAAGCACACGTTCTGTCGAATCTTCCTCACGAGTGAGCACATCCAGCAGGCAGGCGGGGTGGGCAGCGACTATACGCTCGTCGTCGAAGCGGACGCCCGCGCACACGAACAGCACTTGAGTCCCGGACTCATGGGGAGCATCAAGGTTTCGGAATGGGCCGGCCTGGCGGAGATCATAGAAAAGGGGTCCCCTAAACTGATTCGCTGGAGCGAAAAGATATCCCGCCTCGCGTTGCGGAAGCTCTCGCGCGGCCTCGGCTTTCAGCAACACATCCAGTCTCTACTCGTGGTGCCTCTGAAGATTGAAAAGAGGGTCGTCGGGTTGCTTGAGCTGGGAGAGTTACGGCGGGAGCAGCGAAGTTCTTTCTTGTCGAGTGACATAGACTTCGTCGCCGTCACCGCGGCGCGCGCGGCGAGCCTCGCGGCCCAGACATCCATCCTCATCGAGCGAAGCAACCTGTACAAGACGACCGCGAAGCTTCTGGATCGCGTGAGTAAGGCGAACGAGACGGCGCAAGTGTTGGCGCGGGTAACGGCGCTGGGCGACACTCCAGTGACCTTGAACTCAATCGCCCGTGGGACGCGAGACGTGTTGGGTGCCGACGTCATCGTACTCTACGCTTACAATCAAGACACGCGCTGCCTCGAATACCCGCCCTCGCATGCGGGCGAGCTGCGTGCTGGGAACCCCTGGACTTCGCCGGAAGTGCCGTCCGACTCCATCGCTTACGACCTACTCAAGAAGAACAAGCCCTACATCGTCGAAGACGTGGCCTCGAACTCGCGCTTCGGCACCCGGCGTTTCGCGCGCGAAGAGGGAGTCCGGTCGGTCATGGCAATCCCGCTCAAGGCGCGGGGCCGAAGAGTGGGAGTGATGTTCGTGAACTACCGCGAGCCCCATCGCTTCACCGACGAGGACATCAACAGCGTCATTCACTACTCGGCGCAGGCGGCGGTAGCCATCTATAACGCGCAATTATACGAGCAGTCCCGCCGCCGTGAAGCCGCGCTCGACGCACTCTACAAGGCGGGGCGGGCCATCACCAGCATCCAGAGCACGGAACAGATGCTCCAAGAGATCGTCCGGCAAGCCCTGCGCGTCATTGGGCCCAAAGGCCAGACAAACCAGTGTTTCTGCCACGTGGGGTTGATCGAGGGCAACTCCCTGCGCTTCATTGCGACCAGCATGGACCAGTTGACCGCGAGCCTCAAGGAGAAACTGCCCGAGATAGATTTGAACGCTCCGCCGGAGAAGATCGGCATCGCCGGGCAAGCCGCCAAGAGCAAGAAGATTTTGAACGTCGGCGACGTGAAGAGCCACAAGGGCTACATCGAACTGTTACCACTGATCCCCACCCACTCGTCCGCGGCCCCCCCGTGGGTAAAGTCCCAACTGTCGGTGCCGTTCGTAGTGACGCGTAAGGCGGGGAGCGCGACGCGGCGGGAGGTGATTGGCGTGCTCAGCATCGAACACCCTGAGTTGAACGCCTTCAGTGCGGAGGACGAGAAAAACATTGGGCTGCTCGCGGCGCAAGCCGCCATCGCCATCCAGAACGCGCGCCGCCAGGAGCTAACCGAGAAGTCGAAGGAGAATCTTGAGCGCCTGCTTCAGGCCGCGCGCGCGATGGCTGGGGAATTCGACCCCGCACAAGTCCTGCGCGCTATAGTCCAGACGGCCAAGAGGATGTTCGACGCCGACTCCACGGCCCTCTTGTCGTACGACCACAAGCAGCGGAGTTTTATTGAATACGAAACCTTCGCCGCAGGCATCGCCAACAGCCAATTGCGCGCGTACGTCAAAGTAACCCCCCGACCGGACAAGACGACACGCGCGATCATGCGGCGAGGGATAGTCATCGCTGCCGACGCGGCGGGCGAAGGCAAGCCCTCGCCGCAGACCGATCGTGCGTTCCTCCGCGCCGACGGGGTGAAGAGCTTCATGGGCGTTGTGCTGAAGTCGGGCGACGAGCCGGTAGGCGTCCTCTACGTGAATTACCGGCGACAGTTCGCGTTTGCGGAAGAGGACGGACGGCGGCTCGAAAGTTTCGCCAGCTACGCGGCCCTCTCGCTGAGAAAGGCGCGGCTGCTCAACCAGTTGAAGGCCGCGGACATCATGTCCGCCGTGGTCGCCAACTTGACGGCGTCCAGAGACATTGACGCCACCCTGCTCTCCGTGGCTCAAGGGATAAAAGCCACCGCTTGGTGTGACTCGGTCACGCTGTACGAGTACGATTGGATGACCGGCAAGCTGAAGACCCCACCTACGTGCGAGCCGAAGGACATTCAGGGGAGGGTGAAACATCCGGCGGGCGTGAAGCCCGACTCGCTCGTTTATAAAATCCTCGAACGGAAGTCCTACTACAAGGTCGAATCGGTCGCCGAAGACGAGCTCTTCAAGAAATCGGTGTTCGCGCGCGAGGCGGGGATTAAATCCTGCATGGCTATTCCGCTCAGGGTCGTGGATCAGCCCGTCGGCGTCATATTCGCGAACTTCAGCGTGCCCCACAAATTTACCGACGACGAAACTAATAGTATTCAGCGCTTCGCCGATCAGGCCGCCGTGGCGCTTATCAACGCCCAGCTCTACGAACAGGAACGGCGGCGCGTCGGAGCCCTGACGGAGCTTCACGAGGCGGGACGCGCAATAACCGGGAAGTTGGGGCTGAACGAAATCCTCAGCGAAATTCCGCGTCAAGCGTTACGCGTCCTCGGCGCGGCGGATGGGGAGGATGGATACTTCAGCCACGTGGCATTGCTCGAAGGGCGAACGCTCGACTTCAGGGCCGCGAGTTCCGAGCGAATCCTGCGGAGGCTGAGGCGCGGCTCCGCCCGCATCGAGATAGACAGCGCGCTTGATCGGGCGGGCATAGCTGGTGAGGCCGCACGGTGGGAGATGGTGCGGAACATCGCTGACGCGAGCAGCCACCGGCACTACTTCGCTCTGGACAAAGACATAGGATCGCAACTATCGGTCCCTCTGAAGGTCGCGGTCGAGGAGGGGGAGGAGGTTAAGTGGCGAGTGAATGGTGTGCTCAGCATAGAGCGCCGGGACCCGAACGCCTTCAGCCCCGAGGAGGAGAAAAACATCGAATTGCTCGCGGCGCAAGCCGCCATCGCCATCCAGAACGCGCAGGTGCGGGGGCAGGTGGGGGCGCGCACGGCGCTCGCTTGGATGGGCATGACCAGCAGCTTCTGGCGCCATGAGATAGACGCCTACGCCATCAACATCCGCGCAGCCCTCAACGACCTACGGCCAAGAATAGAACGTGTCGAATTGAACGCCACGAGCCGGCAGGCGATTAACCGAAAGCTAAACATCATAGAATCCGAGGCGCGGAAGATTTGGGCCAAGCCCATCATCCTCCCACTGGGGGCCAAGGAGGGCGTTGTGCCATTTTACGTCAACGACGCTCTAAAGGAACGGCTGGAGCAACTCTGGGGGAACGAGTTCTACCAGCGCGTTACGTACAAAGTCAGCCTCGCCGCACCGACCGACCCTGTCGTCCTCTGCGATCAGGATTGGTTCAACCGCGCCTTCGACATTGTGGTGGACAATGCCGTCGAATCAATGGCGGATGTCCCTACCCCCCTGCTGACTGTCGGCGTCGCTGTTTCCGGCGAGCGGGTAGAAATCTCCATCACCGACCGCGGAACGGGTATCCCCGCCGATATTTTCAACCGGCTCTTCAAAGAACGTATTGACAAGGAAAGGACCCGAGGCTTCGGCGTCGGCCTCCTGATGGTGCAAGCCATAATGCAGGCATACGGCGGCGACATCGCCGTGAAAAAGACCTCGCCACGCGGCACGACGGTCATGATGTGGCTCCCCGTCCACCAGAGCACGGAACAATATGCCTAAGACCAACCGTTTCCTGCTGATCGGCGATCACCGACAGCCATGGCTGAAGACGTTGCAGGAGGCTGCCCGACCGCTGGGGGAGTTGAACGTGTGTACGAAGGAAAAATGCCGGGCGCAGGTTAGCAAGCACGACTACGATATTGTTATTATCGACGCGGCAGCGGTGAAGCCGGTAGCGGAACTGGTGGAGATGTTGCGCAACGACTTCTTCCGCTCGCGCGTGGTCGTCGCGACTGGCTCTCCGACGTGGCAAGAGGCCCGGGCGGCGCTCCTCGCCGGAGCGATAGACTATGTCCGCAAATACCCCGACAGGGAG
>JBEVKV010000541.1:0-4508 GCA_040509515.1 Pyrinomonadaceae bacterium
GAGCGCCTCGACCGCGCGCGTCGTCTCGGGCGGCGCGCTCCCGCCCCACGGGGCCTTAATCTTGAATCCGTTGAAGTGCGCGGGGTTGTGCGAGGCCGTGATGACGACGCCGCCCGCCGCGCCGCGCTCACGCACCGCCCACGAGACGAGCGGCGTGGGAACGTCCGTGTCGAAGAGAGAGACCGTGATGTCGTTGCCGGCGAGGACTTCGGCCGCGCGCAACGCGAACTGGCCGGAGAGGAAGCGCCGGTCGTAGCCGACGACGACCTGCGCCGACGCGCCCACCGGCTGTCGTTTGAGGAAGTCCGCGTAGGCTTGCGCGACGCGCTCGACGTTGGCGAAGGTGAACTCGTCGGCGATGAGCGCGCGCCAGCCGTCCGTGCCGAAGCGTATGGGCGCGGGGCGCGCGCCTCGTTCGTTCACAGCGCCCCCCCGGTCTGCGTGTAGTCGGTGAGGCTGGTCTTGTCGCCGAGCACGGAGCCCGCGCCGACCTGCGCCGAGCGCCCGACGTGACAGCCGCGCCCGACGACCGCGTCCGAGACCTGCGCGCCCGCGCCGACGCGCGTGTGCGGCCAGATGACCGAGTTGACTATCTGCGCCTTCTCCTCGACGTGGACGCCCTCGCCGAGCACGGAGTTGACGACCTGCGCGCCGGGCTTGACGGTGCAGCCGTCGGCGACGAGCGAGAGTTTGTCTATCTCGGCGTGCGTCGCGATGTCCGAGTCGCCGCGCCGCCGTTCGGGCTTCACGCCGCGCACGCGCCCGGCGAGGATGTCGTGGTGGACTTGCAGGTAGCGCGCGGGTGCGCCGATGTCGAGCCAGTAAGCGTTCTCGGGGACGTGCGCGAAGAACTTTTCGCCGCGCGCGAGCAGGTCTGGGAAGAGTCCGTACTCGAAGGAGTAGTGCTCGCCGGCCGGGATGAAGTCGAGAATTTTCGGGTCGAGGATGTACGCGCCGGCGTTGATGGTGTTGACGCTGCACTCGTCCGCGTCGGGCTTCTCGGCGAAGCGCGTGACGCGCCCGCCCGCGTCGGCCTCGACGAGCCCGTAGACGCAGGGGTTATCGACCGGCGCGAGCACCACGGTCGCCACCGCGCCGCGCTCGTCGTGCTCGCGGATGGCGGCCTTGAGGTCGAGGTCGGTGACGATGTCGCCGTTGAAGACGACGGTCGGCTCGCGGATGAGGTCTTCGGCGAACTTGTAGGCTCCGGCCGTCCCCATCGGCTGCGGCTCGACCGCGTAACTGAGCCGGACGCCGAAGTCCGAGCCGTCGCCGAGCTGCTGCTCGATCTTGTGCGGCTGGTAGGAGAGCGAGAGCGTCACGTCGGTGACGCCCGCGCGGCGCAGCGTGTCGAGCTGGTAGAGCAGGAACGGGCGGTTGCAGACGGGGACGATTGGCTTCGGCGTGTAGACCGTCAGCGGCCTCAGCCTCGTCCCCTTACCGCCTGCGAGAATGAGAGCTTGCATATGGATATCGTTGGCACGGCAGAGTCTAGCACCGCATCAAGAGGCTTTTCAACGTAGTATATAAGAGCTTTGAAATTTCAAATTCCGAGCTGCTTGACACCCCCCCGAGCCAACGTATAATCGGTCTTTGGGCTACTCATCTTAAATTCTTAATCTTTGCACAGGGCGCGCCCGGGCGCGCGGAGGGAAAGCAATCATGCCCGAGAGGAGAGAGGCGGTAATCATCAGCGCCGCGCGCACGCCGACGGGGAAGTTCCTCGGCGCGCTCAAAGGCTTTACCGCGACACAGCTTGGCGCGTTGGTCGTGCGCGAGTCGGTCAGGCGCGCGGGCGTCGCGCCCGAAGAGGTCGACGAGGTCATCATGGGCTGCGTCGTGCAGGCGGGCTTAGGCCAGAACCCCGCGCGGCAGGCGGCGCTGCACGGCGGCATCCCGTTCGGCGTCTCGGCCGTCACCATCAACAAGGTCTGCGGGTCGGGTCTGAAGTCGGTGATGATGGCCGCGCAGGGCATCCAGCTCGGCGACTCGGACGTGGTGGTCGCGGGCGGGATGGAGTCGATGTCGAACGCGCCTTACCTGCTCAAGGCCGCGCGCGAGGGGCTGCGGATGGGCGACGGCAAGCTCGTCGATTCGATGATTCACGACGGCCTCTGGTGCGCGTTCGAGAACTACCACATGGGCAACACCGGCGAGGTCGTCGCCGAGCGCTACGGCGTGACGCGCGAGGAGCAGGACGAGTACGCGCTCAACTCGCACCGAAAGGCGGCCGCCGCCATCAAGGCCGGCAAGTTCAAAGACGAAATCTTCCCCGTCGAGATTCCGCAGAAGAAGGGTCAGGCGACGGTCTTCGACACGGACGAGCCGGTGCGCGAGGACACGTCGCTCGAAGCGCTCGCCAAGCTGCGCCCCGCCTTCAGGGAGACCGGGACGGTCACGGCCGGCAACGCGCCGGGCGTCAACGACGGTGCTTCGGCGCTCGTCGTCACGTCGGAGGAGCGCGCCCGTCAACTGGGCGTCGAGCCGTTGGCGCGCATCGCGGCGCAGGCGACTTCGGGCATCCAGCCCGAGCTGGTGATGATGGCCCCGGTCGAGGCTATCCGGAAGGTTCTGCGCAAGGCCGGCTGGTCGCTCGGCGAGGTCGACCTCATCGAGCTGAACGAAGCCTTCTCCGTTCAGGCCATCGCCATCATCCGCGAGTTGGGTCTCGACCCCGAGCGCGTGAACGTCAACGGCGGGGCGGTCGCGCTCGGCCACGCCATCGGCCAGTCGGGCTCGCGCCTGCTGACGACGATGCTCTACGAGATGAAGCGCCGCGACGCGCGCCGCGGGCTCGCCGCGCTCTGCCTCGGCGGCGGCAACGCCGTGGCGCTGGCGGTCGAACGCTGAGAAGGGCGCGCGAAAGAAACGGAGACCCCAATGACCCCCCAGGATCACAACAAGACCCTCGGCATCATGCACCTCATCTGGGGCAGCTTTAACGCCCTTGTGATGATCGTCGTCGCCGTCTTCATCTTCGCCGCGGCGGGCATCGCCGGCTCCGACCCGAACGCGCCGCCCGAGATTACGGCCGTCTTCGGACTCGTCGGCGCACTGCTGCTTTTCTTCGGGCTGCTCTGCGCGCTGCCGTCGCTCCTCGCCGGCTACGCGATGCTCAAGCACAAGAGCTGGGCGCGCGTGATGGGCATCGTCGCGGCCGCCTTCGCGGCGTTGAGCTTCCCGTTCGGGACGGCGCTGGGCGTCTACACGTTCTGGTTCCTGTTCGGGCAGGAGGGGCAGAACTTCCACCGGCAGGGCGCGCGGATGTACGGGCAGCAGGGCTTTCAGTCGCCGCCGCTGCCCGACGCGAGCACCTACGGTTGGGACGCGCAGCGCGCTTCGCAGCCCGGCCGCCAGCGCGAGTACGTCCCGCCGCCGCAGCCGCCCGACTGGCGCGGCCAGTAAATTCTTCGGGGAGCTTAAAACGTGTCTGAAATCATCGGAGTCGTCGGCGCGGGCACGATGGGCAACGGCATCGCGCAGGTCGCCGCGCGCGCCGGCTACACGGTCGTGCTGCGCGACGTGAAGGACGAGTTCCTTGAGCGCGGCATGACGGCCATCGACCGCAGCCTGCAGCGCGACGTGGACAAGGAGCGGCTGAAGGAAGAGGAGAAGCGCGCCGTCGTCGGCCGCATACGGACGACGACCGAGCTTTCGGAACTGGCGGGCGCGGCCTTCGTCATCGAGGCCATCACCGAGAGCCTCGAAGCCAAGCGCGAGGTCTTCCGCGCGCTCGACGAGGCGTGCGGCCCCGAAGCCGTCCTCGCGTCGAACACCTCTTCCATCTCCATCACCAAGCTCGGCGCGGCCACGCGGCGGCCCGACAAGGTCATCGGGATGCACTTCATGAACCCGGTGCCGGTGATGAAGCTGGTCGAGGTCATCCGCGGCATCGCCACCTCGGACGAGACGTGGGCGCGCACGCGCGAGCTGACCGAGAAGATGGGCAAGACCGCCTTGGAGTGCAACGACTCGCCCGGCTTCGTCTCGAACCGCGTGCTGATGCCGATGGTCAACGAGGCGATCTTCGCGCTCTACGAGGGCGTCGCCACGCGCGAGTCCATCGACGGCATCATGAAGCTCGGGATGAATCACCCGATGGGGCCGCTCACGCTCGCCGACTTCATCGGCCTCGACGTGTGTCTCGCCATCCTGAACGTGCTGCACACCGAACTCGGCGACCCGAAGTACCGGCCGTGCCCGCTGCTTAAAAAGTACGTGGACGCGGGCTGGCTCGGGCGCAAGAGCGGGCGCGGCTTCTACGACTACTCCGCTAAGGCGTAAGCGGACCGCAGTACACTTCTGGTCTCTGGCATGGAGATCGGGATCGCGACATTCGTGGACACGGATCCCGCCGCGGGTGCGGCGGGGGCTCGCGATCGGCTCCGTCAGCTGGTCGAGCAGGCGTCCCTGGCCGAGGAGGTCGGGCTGGACGTCGTGGCGGTGGGCGAGCACCACCGGCCGGACTTCGCGGTCTCCTCGCCGGCTGTGGTCCTGGCTGCCCTGGC
>JBEVKV010000542.1:0-3089 GCA_040509515.1 Pyrinomonadaceae bacterium
GCCGCCGGCCTTCAGCGTGATGACGAGCGGCCGGGAGTTCCCGTCGATGTTCAGCACCTTCTGGTAGACCATCGCGTCGCCGTGATAGACCTCCAGCATGTAGCGCCCCGCCTCGACGTCGGCGAAACTGAAGTCGCCGGCGGCGTTCGTGTAGGTGACGAGCGTCGGGCGGTTCGACGCCTTCGGGTAGTAGAGGCGGACGGTGAAGCGCGGCTGCGCCTTCTGCTCTGCGGACTCCAGCACGACGCGGCCGTTCAGCGTGAGCCGCGGCTGCCGCGCGTGCGCCGCGCCGGCGAGCGCGAGGCAGGCGGCCAATGCGAGGGCGGTTCTGATTTTGCGGTGGGTCATCTCTCTCACCTCCTTACTTGAATGCTTCGGCCGTTTCCTTCGACTCGACCTGCGTCAGCGGGATGGGCGGCTTCCGTGCGCCGGCCTTAAGGTTGGCACGCACGCCCCTCAGCCGGTACTCCATTTTGCCCGGCTCCAGCCGGAAGTTCTCGTCGTCGAGCAGCGACTTGTCGGTCTTGTCCCTGTAGGTGATGAGGTAGCGGCGGTCGTGCACGTAGGGGACGACGAGGGTGAAGTCGTCGCTGGCGTGGGCCGGTTGCGCGTCCACGATGGCGTAGACCTCCACGTCCGCGTCGGCGGCGGCCTTGCCGTACAGCTTGACCATCTCCAGCGGCCCGTTAGTGTGAACCTTGAAGTTGGGGCACAGGTGCGGGCTCTTGTAGACGGGGAAGGCGACCAGAAAGACGCCGAGCGCGAACATCACGATGGCGGGCACGGGCGTCTTGATCGTGCCGACGCCCGACACGTTCATCTCGGTGCTCTGACCTTCCTTGAGGTCGATGACGCCTTTCCAGAGCAGGTAGAGGCTGCCCACGACCAGCAACACGCCGGCCAGCGAGCAGAGGAGAAAGAGAGGCGAATTAAAGTCCATGGCGGGAACCTCCTGCCTGCCGCCCTCGCGGGTGATTACGCGCCGGCGGCGGGCGATTGATTGTAAGGAAGCGAGGTCTTTTGCGGGCGCCTTTGGGGGGGCGTCCGCGCTTGCGGGGCGCGAGCCGGGGCGAAGATGAGCCCGGGAAAGGTTGTGAAGGTTAAAGAACAGCGTCTCGCCGACGAAGTGCGAAGCTTAATCCTCCGCCGGCGGCAAGTCAACAAAATATCCGGCGGGCTCGGCGTGCGGTCGCGGACGTTTACGCGTCGAAGTCGCCGCGGCGGAGGGCGCGGGCGACGCGTTCGATGTCGTCGGAGAGCGGGCGGTCGCGCGTAAGGCGCGGGGCGTGCCGGCGGACGCGCTCATGCGCTAGAAGGACGCCGCGGCCGGGCTTGAGCGGCGCGCGGTGCTCCAGACCTTCGGCGGCGGCAAGCAGCTCGATGGCGACGACGCGCTCGACGTTCTCGACGATGCGGCGGAGCTTGAGCGCGGCCGTCATCCCCATCGAGACGTGATCCTCCTTGCCGCCGTCGGTCGGGAGGTTGTCGGTCGAGGCCGGGTGCGCCAGCACCTTGCACTCGTTGAGGAGCGCGACCGCCACAATCTGCGGAACCATGTAGCCCGACTCGACGCCCGCGCGCGCGGTGAGGAAGGGCGGCAGCCCCTCGTTCTTGTCGGGGTTGACGAGCCGGTCGATGCGGCGCTCGACGATGTTGCCGAGGTGGACGAGCGCGATGGCCGAGTAGTCGAAGGCCAGCGCCAGCGGCGCGCCGTGGAAGTTGCCGCCCGAGATGACTTCGCCCGTCTCGGCGAAGACGAGCGGGTTGTCGGTCGCGCCGCCCGTCTCGACTTCGGCGACCGCGCGCGCGTGAGCGAGCGCGTCGCGCGCCGCGCCGTGAACCTGCGGCATGCAGCGTAACGAATAAGCGTCCTGCACGCGCGGGTCGCCTTCGACGTGCGACGCGCGTATCTCGCTCCCGTCCATCAGCGCGCGCAGCCGCGCGGCCGACTCGACCTGCCCGCGATGCGGGCGCGCGACGTGTATGCGCTCGTCGAAGGCGGCGGGCGTGCCCCTCAGTGCTTCGAGGGACATCGCGCCGGACACGTCGGCCGCGCGCGCCAGACGCCACGCGCGTTCGAGCGCGAGGCCGCCGACGGCCGTCAGCGCCTGCGTCCCGTTCAAGAGCGCCAGCCCCTCTTTCGCTTCGAGGCGCAGCGGCTCGACGCCGGCCCTCTGCAAAGCCTCTCCGCCCGGCAGACGTTCGCCGCGGTAGACGGCCTCGCCCTCGCCGACGCAGCAGAGCGCGAGGTGAGCCAGCGGCGCGAGGTCGCCGCTCGCACCGACCGAGCCGAGTTCCGGGACGACCGGATGGACGCCGCGCCCGAGCATCGCGAGCAGCGTCTCGACGACGACCGCGCGCGCGCCGCTGAACCCTTTGGCGAGGACGTTGGCGCGCAGCAGCATCATCGCGCGCGTCTCCTCCTCGGAGAGCGGCGCGCCGAGGCCGCACGCGTGGCTGCGCACGAGGTTGAGCTGCAACTCGCGCAGGTCTTCGGCGGGCACCGTCACGTCCGAGAGCTTCCCGAAGCCGGTGTTGACGCCGTAGACGACGCGCGACTCCGCGACGATGCGCTCGACCGTCCGGCGCGCCGCCTCCACGCGCGCGCGCGCCGAGTCGGCCAGCGACACGCCCGCCTCGCCGCGCGCCACCCGCGCGACCTCTTCGAGCGTCAGCGATTGTCCGTCGAGTTCGAGCATAAAAGAAGTAAACAGTAGACCGTAGTCAGTAGAAGAACCTTCGTCAGCGAAACGTCCATGTGTCAGTGTCAGCGCTCGCTAAGCGGAGCCTGCCGACTACTGACTACCGACTACTGTCTACTGACTACAAGCGGTCTCATAAATAGCACCTCAGCAGAATCTTGATGCAGCCGAGCTGCACGAAGCCGAGGAAATTCTCGACGTGATAATCGAAGCGCGTCGCCACCCGGCGGAATTTCTGGAGCCACGCGTACAGCCGCTCGACCTTCCAGGGGCGGTTGTAGCGCCGCAACTTCCGCCCGTCCTGCGTCGCCGGCTTCTTCCGGTTCCGGCGGTGCGGCGCGATCAACTCGATGCCCCGTGCCGCCAACTCGGCGTCGAGCGGGTCGG
>JBEVKV010000543.1:0-5990 GCA_040509515.1 Pyrinomonadaceae bacterium
CTCCCGGCTTTATTTACGTTCCTACGCGATCAGACTGCGCAGGCCGGCGAGTCCTTCGGAGTTTTCCGCGCGCAGCGAGCGCGGCGACTCTTCGGAGAGCATGCGGCTGACGGCCGTCGCGTTGACCGCCTTCGAGAAGAGGTAGCCCTGCCCGTAGTCGCACGAGAGCGATTGGAGCTGCGCGAGCTGCGCCTCGGTCTCGACGCCCTCGGCGACGACACGCATGCCGAGGTTGCGCGCGAGCAGGAGGATGGTGCGGACGATCTCTGCATTCTCCTCGCCCGCGCCCATCCGGCCGACGAACGAGCGGTCGATCTTGAGCGTCGTCGAGGGGAAGTGGTGCAGGTAGGAGAGCGAAGAGTAGCCGGTGCCGAAGTCGTCGATGCTCGACTCGACGCCGAGCGCGCGCAACTGCCTGAGCATCTCGATGGTCTTCTCGATGTCGCCCATCACGACCGACTCCGTGATTTCAAGCTTCAGGCTCTGCGGCCGGAGCCCGGTCGAGCCGAGCGCCTCCTTGATCTGCTCAAGCAGCTCGGGGTTGGCGAACTGCCGCCCCGAGAGGTTGACGCTCATGTACATCTCCGCGGCCCGCGGGAACTGCCCCTGCCACTCGCGCATCTGCCGGCAAGCCTCTTCGAGCGCCCAGTGGCCGACGGTGAGGATGAGGCCGGTCTCCTCGGCGACGGGGATGAACTCGTCCGGCGAGATGAAGCCGTGGACGGGGTGCCGCCAGCGCAGCAGCGCCTCGAAGCCCTGCACCGCGCCCGTCTCAAGCGAGACGATGGGCTGGTAGTAGACCGAGAACTCGCGCCGGTCGAGCGCGCGCCGCAGGTCTGTCTCAAGGTGCAGGAGGTTGACCGCGCGCGTGTGCATCTCCTTGTCGAAGACTTCGTGACGCGACTTGCCCAGAGACTTGGCGCGGTACATCGCGGTGTCGGCGTCGCGCAGGATGTCGTCCGGGCGCTCGTAGCCGATGGTCGAGGGCGCGATGCCGATGGAGGCGGTCGTAAAGACCTCGTGGCCGCCGAGGTTGAAGGGGAGCGAAAGCTCTTTCTCGATGCGCTTGGCCACGGCGATGACCTCGCGCGTGTCCGTCACGTCCTCCAGAAGCACTGTGAACTCGTCGCCGCCGAGGCGCGCGACCGTGTCGCCGGGGCGCAGGCACGTCTCCAGACGGCGCGCGATGCCGACGAGGAGTTGGTCGCCGATGGCGTGCCCGAGCGAGTCGTTGATGACCTTGAAGCGGTCGAGGTCGAGGAAGAGCACGCAGAACTGCGCCGCGCCGAGACGCTTGTGACGCGCGAGCGCGAGCTTGAGGCGGTCGATGAAGAGGGCGCGGTTCGGCAAACCCGTCAGCGCGTCGTGAAAGGCGTCGTGCAGAAGTCGCTGCTCGGCCTGCTTGCGGTCTGTGATGTCCTGAATCTGGAAGATGAGCCGCGCGCCGGCCTCCTGCCCGCCGGCGACGCGCGAGATGCTTAAGTAAATCCAGACGACGTGGCCGTCCTTGTGCAGGTAGCGCTTCTCGGTCTGGCAGGTCGGCGCGCGGCCTTCGAGCATCTGCCGGACGTGCGCGTCCACGGACGCCAGCTCGTCCGGGTGCGTGATGTCCTGAAATCTCATCCCGAGCAGCTCCGCCTCGCTGTAGCCGAGGATGGCGCACAGGCTGCGGTTGACCTGAAGCCAGCGCCCCTCAGGCGAGACTAAGGCCATGCCGATGGCGGCGTAGTCGAAGGCCGAGCGGAAACGCTCCTCGCTCTCCTGCAGCGCGGCGACGTGGCGCTCGACCGTCTCGATGTTCTTGAGGTAGGTCTGGTAGGTCAGGTAGACGATGGCGATCATCGGCGTCGCCACGGCGAAGGCGGCGAAGCCCGCCACCGCGATGAGCTTGACGATGAGGCCCGCCGCGACGCCGCCGACGAAGTACGTGATCGAAGTCCAGAGGTAGTACCTGCGCCATGTGTGCCAGAGCCCTTGCCCGGTCTTCAAGGCCATCCCCACCGCGACCAGCCCCGAGTTGACCGCGTACTGCACGACCGCCATCGCGCAGAGCGCCGTGACGAAGACCGGCACGGCGCCCGCGGCGATGCCTTCGAGCGGGCCGAAGCAGAGCCGCATGACCCAGACCGTGACCGAGGTCGAGAGCGCCGTGACCGCGATGTTGGCCATGTAGGTCTGCGGGCGGCGTGAGAGCCGGAGCGTCGAGATGAGCCCGTCGAGCGCCGCGAGCACGACGGCCGCCTCGCCGCCGCAGAGCAGAATGCCGAGCAGCAGGAACGTGTCTGAGACAGAGACGTGCGAACTGAGCCGCGGAATCTTGACCGTGATGCGCGAGCCGATGGTGAGCGTGATGACGGCCAGCAGCAGGAAGTGAGAATTGACCTGCGAGGCCGGCAGGCGCAGAAGCGCCCACACGAGCGCGCCGCCGCCCGTGGCGACGAGCAGTCGAAAATACGCGTCTGTGTGACGGTGCGGCACGGGCGTGTCCATGCAGGGCATTCCCTTTCGTCCTGACTGACGTTTCCGGGCGACAGTTTGAGGTGGGACTAACGGGGCCGCGCGCCGCGTCCGCGCCGACAGACGCATCTGTCGTGTCCGTCGCGGGCGAGATTTTCGGGGGGCGCTGCTACGGCGACAGCGGCGCCGGCGCCCCCCGCCCCCGCCGCGCGTGACGGGCTCCTGTCACTACGGCCGCGCCGAAGCACGGCCGGGCGGGCAGGGAGAAGAGTGCCAACAGAGACGCGAATTGCGGGGGAATCTGTTAATTCAACAAGGCACTCTCTTCAACCTGTCCGGGGCAGCGGAAAGGGCAGAGAGTATCGCCAGGACACACACGACCTTTGGCAACCGTCGTGCCGGCCGGCGGCGCGAGCCCGGGTCGCGTTTTGGCGGCGAATTTCCGCGGCCGACGCCGACGCGCGCGGCGACACGTCAGCTCGCCGGTCAGGCTGAGTCAGCCATCACGTCAGTTTGAAGTGATTTCCGTCAAGTCATTTCCGTCAAGTCATTTTCCGTCGCTGGCAGACCGGCCCCGCCTTCGCCCTTTCGACGCCGGGGTATTAAGATGGCGTCCGTGGAATCCGCCCTCCCCCTTCTGGCTCTCGGCTTCGCATTGGGGCTGAAGCACGCGACCGAGGCCGACCACCTCGTCGCGGTGACGACGGTCGTCAGCGAGCACCGCTCGGTGTGGCGCGCGGCGGCGGTCGGCGGACTGTGGGGTCTGGGGCACACGGCGGCGCTCTTCGCGGTGGGCGGGCTGCTCATCATTCTGCGAGTCGCTATTCCCGAGGGCGTCCGCGTCGCGCTCGAACTCGCGGTCGCGCTGATGATCGTGCTGCTCGGGACGCGCATCCTCTACCTCGTCCTGCGCGGCCGGCGCGACTTCCACGTCCACGAGCACGAGCACGATGGCGGGCGCACCCACACGCACCTGCACTTCCACGGACGGACGGACGCGCACACCGCGGCCGAGCCGGACGCCACCCCGCACGCGCGCCACAGGGGACTGTGGGGCTGGCGGCCGTTCGCAGTCGGCGTCGTGCACGGGCTCGCGGGCTCGGCGGCGCTGACGCTTTTTGTGTTGACCGAGGTGATGCGCGGCGGGTCGCGGATGCTCGGGTTCGCGTACCTACTGCTGTTCGGCCTCGGCTCGGTCGGCGGGATGATGCTGATGAGCGCGCTCATCGGGCTCCCGTTCGCGCTCACGGCCGGGCGCTTCCGGCGCGTGGACACGCCCGCGCGGGTGCTCGCCGGCTTCGCCAGCGTCGCCTTCGGGCTCTACTACGCGTGGCGGACGGCGGGCGGACTCTGAAACACGTCCGTTTCCGTCCTCAAAAAAATCTTCTCCTCAAACCCCTAACCCGTGTGCTAGGATGAAATTCGGGTGTTCGGCCGCCGCCGTCGCCCGGCACGCCGGCTCCCTTGCAGGTCAACACGCTCGAAAGATTCGCGAGCGACTTACCAAAACTCACGCCCCGTAAAGCAGACTTAGAGAGAGACGCCTTACCGACCAGAGCCTTGAGTCACGCCGTCAGATTGCCCGAAACGTGTCCGTCAGACTGACCGGGGGCGCGCGTCGGTCACGCGGCTCGACACTACCTAAACCGCTTTTCGCCCGCCGTTTGAGGGCTGAGCCTCGAAGCCGCTTCTGGCACTCGAATTGACTTTACACGGCGGAAGCCGGCCGCCCCTCCCCCGGGCGAGACGCGGTAGCGACGGCACCCGGAGCCCTCCAAAGAACAGACGGGACTTTCCTCGTAAGAACATGACCATAGAGATTAACGAAGGCCAGCGGTTCCCGAAGCAGTTCGTCAACGGGGTCATCGTGGTGGGCGCGGCGGCGGTGCTTTTGGCCGCCTTCGGGCTGCCGCTCAGGCAGCTAGGCTTCCCAGCGCTCCTGCTCGCGGTGCTCGCCGTGCAGGTTTCGGCGCGCTTCGACACGCGCCCCGCCGACGGCTGGCACTTCCCTTCTGCCGAAGGGTTCGTCTTTCTCTCGATGCTGCTCTTCGACGGCGAGGTCGGCGTGCTGCTGGCCGCGTCGGTCGCGGTCTGCTCCGCGCTCGGCGACCAGCGCGGCTGGCCGGCCGTCGCCTTCCGCGCGGGCGTCGCCGCGACGGCCGCCACGCTCGTCTCGTGGACGCTGAGGCTGACCGCCGGGCCGCTGACCGAGCTGACGGCGGGCTGGCCCGCGGCCTCGACGCTCAACGCGGTCTGCGCGGCGGTGCTGGTCATCTCGTTCGTCAACGCGGCGGTCGCGGCCTTCGGCGGCTCGTACCGCATGAACCTCTCGGCGTGGCGAGACGGCGCGCGCCTCTTCTTCTGGCAGATCGTCGGCAACGCCGCCGCCATCGCCGCCGCGCTCGTCGCCGCCTTCGGCGTGAGGGTGGTGGGCGTCTCCGTCTCCATCTCGGTCGCGGCGCTCGTTTGCATCGTCGGCACGGCGCTGCGCGCGAAGTTCGGTTGGAACGCCGGGCGCGAGGCCGCCGCCGCCGAGTCCGAGTCCAGACCTTCGGCGAGCGAGGGCGACCGCTTTCGCTCGGCGTTCGACTACGCCGCCATCGGCATGGCCTTAGTCTCGACCGAGGGGCGCTGGCTTCAGGTCAACCGCTCGCTGTGTCAGATTCTCGGCTACACCGAGCCGGAGCTACTGCTAACCGACTTCCTCTCGGTCACGCACCCGGACGATTTGCCGACCGCGCTCTCGAACATCGGCCAGCTCCTGAAGGGCAAGGTGCAGGCGTCGCAGATGGAGAAGCGCTACATACACAAGTCCGGCCACGAGGTCTGGGTGCACTGGAGCGTCTCGCTCGTGCGCGACCAGTACTCGAAGTCTGTCCACCTCATCTTCCAGATTCAGGACATCACCGACCGCAAGCTGGCCGAGCAGCAGTTGCACCACGACGCCTTCCACGACGCGCTGACGGGTTTGCCGAACCGCGCGCTCTTCATGGATCACCTCAAGCTCGCCATCGCGCGCTCGCGCCGCAACACGACGACCCGGTTCGCCGTGCTCTACCTCGACCTCGACCGCTTCAAGGTCATCAACGACTCGCTCGGCCACACCATCGGCGACCAGCTCCTCGTCGGCATCGCCGACCGCCTGAAGAAGAACCTGCGCCCCGGCGACACGGTCGCGCGCCTCGGCGGCGACGAGTTCACCGTGCTCATCGAGGACATCACCGACGAGACCGAGTCCGTCCAAGTCGCCGAGCGGGTCAAGCAGGAGCTTTCAATCCCCTTCACCCTGAGCGGGCGCGAAGTCTTTACGACCGTCAGCATGGGGATCGCGCCGTCGTCGACGGGCTACGAGCGCGCCGAGGACATCCTGCGCGACGCCGACACGGCGATGTACCGGGCCAAGTCTCTGGGCAAGGCGCGCTACGAGATCTTCGACAAGGCGATGCACGCCCGCGCCATCAACCTCCTCCAGATGGAGACCGACATGCGGCGCGCGCTCGAGCGCGAGGAGTTCGTCCTCCACTACCAGCCCA
>JBEVKV010000544.1:0-4870 GCA_040509515.1 Pyrinomonadaceae bacterium
GCGCACCGGCTTCGCACACCTCTTCGAGCACATGATGTTTCAGGGCTCGGAGAACGTGCCGAAGGCGGGCCACTTCCAGTACGTCTTCAACAACGGCGGGACGATGAACGGGACGACCTCGACCGAGCGCACCAACTACTTCGAGACGCTCCCCAGCAGCCAGCTCCCGCTCGCGCTCTGGCTGGAGAGCGACCGCATGCGCTCGCTCCGCGTGACGCAGGAGAACCTCGACAATCAGCGCGAGGCCGTCAAGGAGGAGAAGCGGCTCTCCTACGACAACCGCCCCTACTCGTCGGCCTTCCTGCGCCTGAACGAGCTGGTCTACGCCAACCCGCGCAACGCGCACTCGACCATCGGCTCGATGGAAGACCTCGACGCCGCGACGGTCGAGGACGTGAGCGAGTTCTTCCGCGTCTACTACGCGCCGAACAACGCCGTGCTCACGGTCGTCGGCGACTTCGATTCGGCGGAGGCGCGCGCGCTCATCGAAAAATATTTCGCGACCATCCCGTCCCAAGCCCCGCCGCCCGCCGTGGACGTGAGCGAGCCCGAGGAGGTCGCCTCGCGCGGCGAGGTCTACCGCGACCCGTTCGCGCAGCTCCCGGCCATCATGCTCGGCTGGAAGCTGCCCGCGCGCCGCACGCCCGACTTCTACGCCATCTCGCTCGGCACCGACCTGCTGCTCGACGGCGACAGCTCGCGGCTCTACCAGCGGCTCGTCAAGGAGGAGGAGTCGGTCGTCGCCATTCAGGGCGGACTCGGCGAGCGGCGCGGGCCTTCGACGCTCTACGTCTTCGCCATCCCGA
Source organism: Pyrinomonadaceae bacterium (assembly GCA_040509515.1). GTDB lineage: Bacteria > Acidobacteriota > Blastocatellia > Pyrinomonadales > Pyrinomonadaceae > QHXN01. Next base: position 807 of record JBEVKV010000544.1, read on the forward strand.
AGCCGGGTCACGAGACCGAGGCCATCCGCGCCACCATCCGCGAAGAGGTCGAGCGCCTCGCCGCGGACGGCCCGAGCGCCGAGGAGATGGAGAAGCTCCACAACACGTTGCTCAACGACGCGGTGCGGAGCCGGCAGTCGTCGCTCTACCGCGCGCAGCGTCTCGCCGAGTACACGCTCTACGACGGCGACCCGACGCTCCTCAACACGGAGCTTGAGCGATACCTCGCCGTCACGCCCGAGGAGATTCGCGCGGCGGTCGCGCGCTTCCTGCTCACGGACAACCACTCGATCATCGAGGTCGTCCCGGCGCAGACCGCCGGCGCGGAAGGCGCGCCCGCGCCCGCGGAGCCCGAGCCGCCCGGCGAGCCCACGGAGCCCGGCGCGCCGCCGCCGCAGGTGCCCGCGCCCCCGCCCGCCGAACCGCCGCCCCCGACCGGCCACTCGACCCGCACCACCCCCGAGACGGCGGCCGTCCAGCAGGACTCCCCCACGAACGAATGAAAGGGACTAGGGGTTGGTGATAAGTGATGGGTGATAAGTGACGAGAGAAGGCAAGCAGCTTCTCTTCCTTCTTATCACTCATCACTCATCACTTATCACTTACACTTATGAGCACCACCGACACAGAAGAATTTCGCCGAAGGCCGCCCGCGCCGCTCGCGGAGCGCGCGCTGAACCTGCCGCTGCCCGAGGAGTCGTCGCTCGCGAACGGGCTGCGCGTGATCGTCGTCGAGCAGCCGCGGCTCCCGCTCGTCAGCTTCCGGCTGGCCGTCCGCGCCGGCGACTCTTTCGACCCGCCCGACCTGCCGGGGCTGACCGACGTGATGACCGACATGCTCGTCGAGGGCACGGAGTCGCGCACCTCGCGCCAGATCGCCGAGGAGGTCGCGCGTCACGGCGCTTCGCTCTCGGCCGGGGCGTCGTCCGACTACCTGACGGTTGCCGCCTCTTCGCTCGCGGCCTACGCCGACCGGGTGCTCGAACTCCTCGCCGACGTGACGCTCAGACCCGTCTTCCCCGAGTCCGAGCTTGCGCTCGCCAAGGCCAACGCGCAGCAGAATCTCATCGCGCAGCGCGCGCAGCCTTCCTTCCTCGCCTCCGAGGCCGTCGCGCGCGTGCTCTTCGGCCAGCACCCTTACGCCGTCGTCGCCTCGACGCCCGAGTCCATCGAGGCGCTGACGCGCGACGCGCTCGTCCGGCACCACCGACAGCTTCTCGTCCCCAACAACGCCGTCCTCTTCGTCGTCGGCGACGTGAGCCGCGAGCATGTGCTCGCGCGCGCCGAGGAGCTTTTCGGCGGCTGGCAGCCGGGCGCGGTCGACGAGCCGGTCTTCCCCGACCCGCCCGCGCGCACCGAGCGCACGGCCTACATCGTCGACCGGCCGGGCTCGGCGCAGACCAACATCCTCGTCGCCAACGTCTCGGTCACGCGCACCGACCCCGACTACTTCCCCGTGCTCGTCATGCACACCATCCTCGGCGGCAACGCCTCCGCGCGGCTCTTCATGAACCTGCGCGAGGAGAAGGGCTACACCTACGGCGCGTACTCGCAGTTCGACGCGCGCCGCCTCGCCGGCTCGTTCCGCGCGACGACGGAGGTGCGCGGCGAGGTGACGGGCGTCTCGCTCAAGGAGATTTTCTACGAGCTGAACCGCATCCGCGACGAGGACGTGACGGACAAGGAGCTGACCGACGCGAAGACGTACCTGACCGGCATCTTCCCCATCCGGCTTGAGACGCAGGAGGGGCTCACCGAGCAGCTCGTCCAGATCAGGATGCACGGGCTGCCGGACGACTACCTCCGGACGTACCGCGAGCACATCCTGCGCGTGACGAAGGAGGACGTGCGGCGCGTGGCCGGCCTCTACGTCACGCCCGACCGCGCGGCCGTCGTCGTCGTCGGAGACCGCGCGCAGATACGCGAACAGGTCGTGCCCTACGCCGACCGCGTCGAGGACTTCGTCGGCGCGCGCGGCGCCGGGGCCTAAACTTTAAGCTTAATAAACAACGCCGCGACGCCCGCCGGGGCGCGCACGCACAAACTGACAGAGGGGAACAACGTTTATGAATCTGGTCGGAACCTGGAACCTCGAAGTGGCGACGCCCTTCGGCAAACATCCCGCGACGCTCGTCTTCGAGGGGACGGGCGGCGCGCTCACCGCGCACATCGACTCGCGGCTCGGGGTCGCGCCGCTCGAAGGGCTCACCGTGACGCACGACGGCTTTGACGCGCGAGTGCAGATGGACTTTCAGGGCAAGCCCTACGAGGCCGCCATCGCCGGACAGGTCGCGGACAACGACTCGCTCAGCGGCACCATCAAGGTTAAGCTCGCCATCGCGCCCACAATCCGCTACAGCGGCACGCGCGCGGCGTGAAACGTGGAGGGCGGAGGACGAGGCGCATGCCCCGCGGCCATCGCCCCGTCCTCCGCCCTTCGGTCGTCCCGCCCGGGCGTTGATGCCGGGGCGTATTCTGAGTATATTTTAATCAGCCATGCGACAGCTCTGCCGCCTACACTTCCGACCGCTCGACTCACGCGCCGACCTGTTCGCGGACTAGCCGCGACCTCCTGCTAACCTTCGTCAGCCCTTCACCTCGCGTTAAAAGTCTTACCCGCCTCGCTTTTCCGACAGGAGGAGAATTCGTCATGTCAGCAATATCTACCGCCAAGAGACCCGAGATAAAGACCGAGCTGCCCGGCCCCCGCGGCCGCGAGATCATCGAAGCCGACGCCCGATGGGTCACGCCCTCTTACCCGCGCCCCGACTACAAGCTCGTTGCCGAGCGCGCCTCCGGCGTCTGGGTCGAGGACGTGGACGGCAACACGTTCCTCGACTGCAACGCCGGCGTCGCCGTCTGCTCGACCGGCCACTGTCACCCGGAAGTCGTCCGCGCGATTCAGGAGCAGGCCGCGCAACTCATACACATGTGCGGCACGGATTACTTCTACCGCCACATGCCCGACCTCGGGCGCAAGCTCGAAGAGATCGTCCCCATCGACGGCCCGACCAAAACGCACTTCGCCAACAGCGGCACCGAGGCGGTCGAGACCGCGCTCAAGCTCGCCATGCACGCGACGGGGCGGCAGAAGTTCATCTCCTTCTTCAACAGCTTCCACGGCCGCACGCTCGGTAGTTTGTCGCTCACCTCTTCGCGGGTCGCGCAGCGTCGCGGCTTCCAGCGCTCGGTCTTGGACGTGACGCACGTCCCCTACCCCAACACGTTCCGCCACCCGTTCACGGGCGAGCAGAGCGACGGCGAGACGGTGAGCCGCGCCGTGCTCGACTGGATCGAGAAGCGTCTGTTTTTGACGACGACGCCGCCCGAGGAGGTCGCGGCCGTCGTCGTCGAGGCCGTGCAGGGCGAGGGCGGCTACGTCCCCGCGCCGCGCGAGTTCCTCCACGGCCTGCGGAGGATTTGCGACGAGCACGGCATCCTTTTGGTCGTCGACGAAGTGCAGTCGGGCTTCGGCCGCACCGGAAAAATGTTCGCGTGCGAGCACTACGACCTCAAGGCCGACGTGGTGACGCTGGCGAAGGGCATCGCGTCGGGCATCCCGATGGGCGCGTGCGTGGCGCGCGCCGATTTGATGGACTGGAAGCCGGGCGCGCACGCCTCGACCTTCGGCGGCAACCCCGTCGCCATCGCCGCGGCCTTGAAGACCATCGAGCTGCTCGAAGGCGGACTGGTCGCCAACAGCGCGGAGGTCGGCGCGCACCTCGAAGCGGGCCTGCGCCGCCTTAGCGCCAAGCACGACTGCATCGGCGACGTGCGCGGCTTCGGGATGATGCTGGGCGTCGAGTTCGTCGCCGACCGCGACTCGCGCGAGCCCGCACCCGGCCTGCGCGACCGCGTCGAGATGGAGTGCTTCCGCCGCGGCCTCATCCTCCTCGGCGCGGGCTACAACAGCATCCGCTGGTCGCCGCCGCTCGTCCTCTCACGCGAGAACGCCGACGTGGCGCTCGAAATCTTCGACGAGGCCATCGCCGCCGCGCGCCGCTAAGGCGTTGGATAAAGGGGAAGGGGGAAGGGGTAAAGGTTTTCAACCCCTTCCCCCTTCC
>JBEVKV010000545.1:0-29377 GCA_040509515.1 Pyrinomonadaceae bacterium
GACGCCGCCGGGCTGCGCGACGCCATCATCAAGGGCGACCCGTCGCCCATCACCTACAACTCGCCCAAGCCCGCCGACATTCTGGCCGAGGACAAGATCATCGAACGCTACAAGATCAACGTCCGCCCGGAACAGGTCGTCGTCGTCCCCGTGGACAAGGTCTTCCAGTAAGAACGAGTAGACAGCAGACAGTAGAAAAGCAGGCGGCGCGTTCGGGTTTAGACCGTGACGCGCCGCCTGTCTTTCTGCTGTCTGCTGTCTACCGTCTACTGCCCTTCGACTACTGCCCGAGTTCCGTCGAGTAGAGTATCCCGTAGAGCGCGTCCTCGTGGCGCGCGAAGTCCTTGCCGCGCGAGGCGAGCATGATGTTGACCATCTGCTTCTGCCCCTTGTAGTCGCGGAAGCCCATCCACTGGAGCCGCTGCGGGTTGTCCGCGCTCTCGGGCGCGGTCTCGCGGAACATGACACCCGTCACGCCGTCGAGCTTGAGCCAGCGCACGTCGTCGTACTTCTGCTTATCCTTCGTGTAGGTGTCGTATGTGGTCTTGAGGCTGATGTCCGCGGGGAAGCTGGCGTCCATCGGCGAGATGTTCACGATGAGCGAGGCCGCGTCCCAACTTCCCGGCGAGCGCCAGAGGAGGCTCTGACTGTCGCCCGAGTGCTTCTTCCACTTCTGCGGCACCGTCCAGCTAATCTCCTGCTGCTCCCACTCGGCCGTCTGCCCGCCCGCGATGGCCGCCTGCTGCTCGGCCGTCGGCGCGGGCGGCTCGGCCTCGGCGACGCCTGAGCCGGAGCCGGTCAGCCCCGAAAGACCGGGGCGGCGCGCGCTCGCGACCTCCTGCGCCTTACGGCTGAGCAGGTAGACGCCGCCGCCCACCAGCCCGAGAAGCAGCACCCCGCCGCCCACGACGAGGACGAGCGCGACTATCAGAATCTTGACGCCCGTCGACATGCCCTTCTTCGCGGGCGGCTGCGGCGGCCGTCCGTAGCCCCCTGCTGGCGGCGTGGGCTGCGAAGGGTTGTTGTAGTTCTGCATCCGTCGGTATCTCCTTTGGAGGGGTTTTAGTGGTGCGGCCCGGCTTATCGGCGCGGGACTATATCACGACGCCCGCGGGTCGCGAAGGTTTTTCCGGCGCGGCGTCCGTGCGACTTGCCCGCGGGCGTCCGCGCAAGTTAACTTCGGGCTTCTCGTCTGACTCCAACATTTTTCGGGGGAAGGAATGGTCTGGCTCTACCTGTTCGTCTGTCTCGTGGCCGGCGCGCTGATGCCCTTGCAGGCGGGCGTCAACGCGCAGCTCGCGCGTTGGGTCGGCAACCCGGTCGTCGCCTCTCTGGTCTCGTTCGCGGTCGGCACGCTGGCGCTCTTCGCCTACAGCGCGGCGCTGCGGCCGCAGCTCCCGGCGGCGGCCGCGCTGGCGGCCGCGCCGTGGTGGGTGTGGGTCGGCGGGCTGCTGGGGGCCGTCTTCGTCACGGCGGCCGCGGCGTTCGCGCCACGGCTCGGCGCGGCCACGTTCATCTCGGTCACCATCGCGGGGCAGGTGCTCGTCTCCGTTCTGCTCGACCACGTCGGCGCGGTCGGCTTCGCGGAGCGTCCCCTCACGCCCCTGCGCCTGCTCGGCGCGCTCATCCTCGTCGCCGGCGTGCTCATGGTCAGGAAGTTTTGAGGGAAGCAGACAGAAGTCAGTAATCAGTAGTTTAAAAACACAGACGGCGCGCCTCGACATCGGTCGGGCGCGCCGCCTCGTTTTTCCACTGACTAGTGTCTACTTCCCCTTCAATAGATGTTGAAGCTGTATTCGAGGACGACGTACTGCGCGACGGGTCGGCCGTCCTTGACGGCGGGGAAGAAGAGCATCTGGCGCGCGGCGGCAACGGACTGTTCGGTCAGCCTGTCGGGCAGCCCTTTGATAACCGAGATGTCTTTGACCTCGCCCGCCGCGCCGAGGACGACGCGCAGCCTGACCGTCCCGCGCGTGTTGTTGCGACGCCCCTCCTCCGAATAGCCCGGCTCTGGCTTGTAGACGATGGCCGCCCTCTGCGTCGTCTCCCTCGCCGGGAAAGGCCCGTCGGCGTTCGCGCCGCGCGCCTCCGCCTCTCGGCGCAGCCTCAACATCTCGGCCGCGGCGTCGCCCTGCGGCGGCTCCACGCGCGGCACGGGCGCGGGCTCCGCGACCCTCTCGCCCGCGGGCGCAGACCCGAGCGAGAGCGAGAGCGAGTCGAGGAAGCGGCCGACCTCCGGCCGCCCCGCCTCCTTCGAGAGAGCGAGCGCGAAGTAGGCGTGCCGCTTCCCGCGGAAGGCGTACCCCTCGCCGTGCAGCTCGGCCGTCAAATTTCTGACCGTCGCGCCCCCGACGCCGTATGACTTGCCCTCGAAGCCGCCGAGCGCCGCGCTCTCCTTCCCGAACAGCCCCCACGCGCCGCGCAGGTACGTCGCGAAAGCGTCGAGCGACTCGGACTGGTGCGGCCTGTCGTAAGCGACGACGAAGAAGACGACGCCGCCCGAGTAGAGGCTGAAGACGCGCATCTTCTCCACCTTGTGATTCGGGAAGCGGCCGAAGCTCCTGACGGTGTGCGTGAGCAACGGCATCGACGGCAGCTCGACCGAGAACTCTTCGCCGGGATACGTGTAGCGCGTCCACGCGGACGGCGGCGCGCCGTACGGGCTTGCCGTCGTCCGCGCGCCCTCCTGCGCCGCCGCGCGCGGCGCGGGCGACAGCGCGGCGAACGTCAAAAGCAGGAGCGGCCCGAGTCCCTTCGTCAGTCTCAAGGTCTAAACTCTCTCTCCCGACAGACCCGACAGAAACTCCGCGAGCAGGTTCCGCGCGACGCGCGTGCGGTAACGCGCCGTCGAGCGCACGTCGTCAATCGGCGTTATCTCGCGCGCCAACTCCGCAGAAGCGGCCTCCGCCAGTTCGCCGTCAACCCGACGCCCCTTCAGCAGCGCCTCCGTGCGCGGGCAGCGCATCACGACCGGCGCGACGCTCCCGAGCGCGACGCGGACTTCGCCCAGAGTGTCGCCCTCGACCTCAGCCAGCGCCGCGAAGCAGACCTTCGAGATGGCCTGCGCGCGCCGCGTCCCGACCTTGCGGTAGTAGTGTCGCGCGCCCTCGCCGGGGCGCGTCAGGAGCACCGCCGCGACCAGCTCGTCGGCGCGCATGACCGTCCGCTTGTAGCCCGTGTGAAACTCCGCGTAAGGGACGCGCCGCGCGCCCGAGGCCGAGACCAGCTCGACCTCCGCGCCGTAGGCGAGCAGCGCGGGCGGCGTGTCCGCGGCGGGGCTCGCGTTGGCGATGTTGCCGCCGATTGTGCCGCGGTTCTGTATGGCGATGCCGCCCGTCTCGCGCGCCGCGCGGCCGAGCATGGGGAAGTGTCGCGTGAGCAGGTCGCTGCGACGCACGTCCGTGTAGGTCGTGAGCGCGCCGACGCGGACGCGGCCGTCCGACTCGGTGACGCCGCGCAGCTCCGAGAGGTGTCGGAGGCTGAAGAACTTTCTGTGCTCCAGCTTCCCCGCCTCAAGCAGCACCATCAAGTCCGTCCCGCCCGCGAACGGACGCCACACGCCCGGCTCGTCGCGCAGCATCGCCAGCGCGTCGTCGAGCGTGCGCGGCACGGCCAGCTCGTAAGATGGCAGGTAGGCTCTCATCGCTCGCAGGCGCGGACGACCGCGTCGAAGATTTTCATGTAGCCGGTGCACCGGCAGAGGTTGCCGGCGAGACCTTCGCGTATGTCCGCGTCGGTCGGCTGCGGCGTGCGTTCGAGCAGGCTGACGGCGGCGAGCACCATCCCCGGCGTGCAGATGCCGCACTGCGCGCCGCCGCACTCGATCATCGCGCGCTGGACGGCGTGCAGGCGCTCGCCGTCGGCGACGCCCTCGACGGTCACGACCCGCGCGCCCTGTACCTGCGCCGCCGGGACGAGACAACTGTTGACCAGCTCGCCGTCGATCAACACCGAGCACGCGCCGCACTCGCCCTCGCCGCAGCCCTCCTTCGTCCCCGTCAGCCGCAGCCCCTCGCGCAGCACGTCGAGCAGCCGCGCGAACGGGTGCGCTTCGAGCGTCACGGCCTCGCCGTTGACCGTGCAGCTTATCGAGATTTTACCGGGCGCGTCTGTCATCTTTAACTTTAGGCTCCGACCGCCTCGGCTTCGAGCGCCTCCATGAGCGCCTCGGGCGTGAGCGGCACATGGTCGAGGCTCAGGCCGGTGGCGTGCTCGACGGCGTTGAGGATGGCGGGGGCGGGGCCGTCCATCGGCAGCTCGCCGATGCCCTTCGCGCCGCCGGGGCCGCCCTCGTACGGGTTCTCGAAGAAGTGGACGCGAATCGGCGGCAGGTCGGCCGAGGTCGGCATGATGTAGTTGGTCATCTGCCCGTTGGCCATCCGGCCGTCGCGCCACACCACGTTCTCGTAGAGCGCCCAGCCTATCCCCTGCGCCACGCCGCCCTCGATCTGCCCGGCGGCGAGCACGGGGTGGATGACCCGGCCCACCTCCTGCACCGCGACGAAGTCTTCGACGCGCGTCTCGCAGGTCAGCGTGTCCACGCTCACCTCCGCGACGTAGACGGCCCACGCGTAAGCGCCGTAGGCGTCGCCGCGGTATCGCTCGTCGTCCCACTCGACGCCCTCGGGCTGCGTGTACTGCGTGAACGTCTTGAGCGGGCCGTTGCGTTCGACGTACGCGGCGCACGCGCGCGCCCACTCCTCGCCGGTGTAGGCGTCGCCGACGAGACCCGCGCCCTTGAGCGTCTCCCTGATTTGGAGCGCGGCCGACTCGACGAGCTTGCCGACGATCATGCAGGTGCGCGAGGCGACCGTGGGGCCGCTGTTGGGCACGTCGGCCGTGTCGGGCTGGACGACCTCGATCGTCTCGTAGTCGAGCCCGAGGGCGTCGGCCGCTATCTGCGCGAAAATCGTCTTCGTCCCCTGCCCTATCTCCGTGCTCGCGGAGAGCACATGGACGCGGCCGTCGGCCGTCGCCTCGCAGCCGACGATGGATTGCAGGTACTTCTCGCCCGAGCCCGTGAAGCCCGCGCCGTGCATGAACGAGGCGAAGCCGATGCCGCGCTTGACGTGCCCCGCGCTGTTCTCGCGCGCGAAGCGCTCGCGCTTGGCGTGATAGTCGGTCAGCTCGAAGGCGCGGTCGAGCAGCCCGCCCAAGTCCACCTCCTCGCGTATGACCTGCCCGGTGGCGGTGGTCTCGCCCTTCGTGATGAAGTTGCGGCGGCGCAGCTCGTCCGGCTCAAGTCCGACCGCAGCCGCGACTTTATCCAACTGGCGTTCGAGCGCGAAGATGCTCTGCGGCGCTCCGAAGCCGCGGAAGGCCCCGTGCGGCGGGACGTTGGTGGCGACGGCGCGCGAGCGTATGCGGACGTTGGGGCAGTTGTAGGGGCCGGCGGCGTGAATCGTCCCGCGCGAGAGCACGACCGAGGAGAGCGTCGCGTAGGCTCCGCCGTCCACGACGAAGTCGATGTCCATCGCGACGAGCCGGCCGTCGCGCGTGACGGCCGTGCGGTGGCGCGTGCGCGAAGGGTGCCGCTTGGTCGTCGCCAGCATGTCCTCCGCGCGGTCGTAGACCATCTTCACTGGCCGCCCCGACTTCCACGCCAGCAGCGCCGCGTGCCCCGCGATCATCGACGGGTACTCCTCCTTGCCGCCGAAGCCGCCGCCCGTCTCGGTCTGGATGACCCGGATTTTTTCTTCGGGCAAGTCGAAGAGTTTCACCAGCGCCTTGTGGACGTAGTAGGGACACTGCATCGAGCCGCGCACCACGACGCCAGACGCGGCGCTCGCTTCGGCGATGACGCCGTTGGTCTCGATGTAGAGCTGCTCCTGCGCGCCCGTCCGGTACTCGCCCTCGACGATGACCACGTCCGCGGAGTCCCAAACCTCTTCGACGTTTCCCTTCTCGACGAGGAAAGTCTTGAAGACGTTGTCCTCGCCCCAGATGATCTCTTTGGGCGCGAGCGATTCCTCGATGTCGAAGACTGCGGGCAGCGGCTCTATCTCGACGCGGACGGCGCGGCGCGCCTCTTCGAGCAGATACTTGTCCGGGTGCGCGAGCAGGAGGACGGGCTCTTCGGCGTGGTTGACGACCGTCTCGGCGAGGTAGGGCTGGTCGTTGAGGATGAGCGCGACGTAGTTCGAGCCCGGCACGTCGCGCGCCGCGACGACGGTGAACTCGTCCCACGGGATGCCGTCGCCGAAAGTGATGCCCGTGATGCGGCCGCGCGGGGCGGGGCTGCGCACCGTCACCCCGTAGAGCATGCCGGGGAGCGAAAGGTCGTCCACGTAACGCGCCGCGCCCGTCACCTTCGCGCGCCCCTCTTTGCGGGGGACGGACTTGCCGATGTTCACGTCATTGGTCATTGGAAAGCGTCCGGCGACGGTTGCCGCCGCGAGTGCGGGTGATTGTAGCCTAAGAAGTCAGGTCAGAACCACCCGCTACCGCGAGCGGTTCTGACTTGCCGTTAATCGCCGCTCGCGCTCGCGCCGGCGTGCGGGCGGTCGACTTCGACCGTGTCGTCGGCGAGGGCCTCGGCTTCTTCGGCCGGCTCGGCGGCGGCGCGCCGGCGCGCGAAGGCGGCGCGCAGCCCCCCGAGCGCGCGGCTCGGGTAGGAGAAGAAGCGCCCGACGCCCCGACGCCAGAAGGCCGCCTGCCCGATGTCGTCGAAGAGCGTGTAGGCGACCGGCGTCACCAGCAGCGTCAGAAGGAGCGAGAGCGACTGGCCGCCGATGACGACGACCGCGATTGAGCGCCGCTCTTCCGCGCCCGGCCCCGTGCCCAGCGCCAGCGGCAGCATTCCCGCGACGAGCGCGAACGTCGTCATCAGGATGGGGCGCAGCCGGTCGCGGTTCCCCTGAACGACCGCGTCCAAACGTTCCATCCCCTTCGCGCGCAGGTTGTTCATGTGGTCGATCTGAAGAATCGAGTTCTTCTTCACCACGCCGAACAGCACGAGGATGCCGAGCGCCGAATAGAGGTTCAAGGTGTCTCCGGTCGCGAGCTGCGAGACGAGCGCGAACGGGACGGCGAGCGGCAGGCTCAGCAGAATCGTCACCGGGTGAATCGTGCTCTCAAACTGCGACGCGAGAATCATGTACATGAAGATGACCGAGAGCAGGAACGCCCAGAGGAACTCGGTGAACGTGCGCTCAAGCTCGCGCGCGCGCCCCGAGACGGTCGTCGTGTAGACGGCCGGCATGTTCATCTCGACCGACGCCGCCCTGAGCGCCTCGATGCGGTCGGCGAGGGCGAAGCCGGGCGCGACCGACGCGCGCAAAGAGACCTGGCGCTGGCGGTCGAGGCGGTCGATGCGCGAGGGGCTGATGTCGCGCCTGACGTTGACGAGGTTGTCGAGCCGGACGAGCCCGCCGCGCGACGACGGCACGTAGAGCTGCCCGAGCGTGCGCGGGTCGTTGCGGTCGCTCTCGTTGAGGCGGAGCTGCACGTCGTAAGCCTGATTGACCGACGCGTCGTGGAACCGCGTCACCTCCGTGTCGCCGCCCACCATCACGCGCAAAGAGTTGGCGATGTCCGCGGTCGAGACGCCGAGCGCGGCGGCGCGCTCGCGGTTAATCTCGACGCGCAGCTCGGGCTTGTTGAGCTTGAGCGTGGTGTCGGCGTCCACGATGCCGCCGAGCTTCTCGGAGCGGTCGCGCAGCTCCTCGGCGTAGCCCGCCAGTCTCTCCAGCTCCGGGCCGCGGATGACGAAGTCGATGTCGTAGCGCCCGCCCGAGCCGAAGTTGAACGAGGGCGCGTTGCGGACGCCGACGCGCATCGGCGCGTACTTGCGAAGCCTGCGGCGCACCTCCTGCATCACGTCCTGCTGCGTGTAGTTGCCGCGGAAAGCCTTGAGCGGCGTGCCGTTCAGCAGCTCGTGCCAGACGCGCGTGAACGAGAGCGTGCGCTCCTCGTGCGGCGCGACGCGGACGTACATCTCGCCCTGCCCGACGCCGCCGAGAAAGCCGCCGCCGGCCGTGGCGAGGACGAGCCGGACGCCCGGCGTGCGCGCCACGTCCTGCTCGATGGCCTGCAACGTCTCGTTCATCGAGGCGAGGTTCGTCCCCTCGGGCGCGTTGACCGAGACCTCGAACTCGGCCTCGTCCACGTTGGACGGGATGAACTCCTGACGGACGGCGCGGTAGAGCGGCACGCTCGACGCCACGACCGCGACGGCCAGCGCCGCGACCGCCAGACGGTGGCGCATCGAGAGCCTGAGCAGCCACGTATAGCCGCGGTCGATGTGGCCGTAGAAGCCCGCGCGCGAGCCCGACGCCTCGCCGTGCTCGCCGTCGTGGTGGTGACCGCCGTGTCCGCCCGCCGCGTCCTCCGCGCGCAGAAGCCGCGACGACATCATCGGCGTCAGCGTGAACGAGACGAGCAGGCTGACCATGATGGCGACCGCCGCCGTGATGCCGAACTGGTAGAGGAAGCGCCCCGAGATCGAGGACATGAACGAGACGGGGAGGAAGATGACGACGAGCGAGAGCGTCGTCGCCAGCACGGCGAGGCCGATGTCGGCCGTCGCCTCGCGCGCCGCCTCCATCGCGGACATCCGCTTCTCCTCGACGAAGCGGAAGATGTTCTCTAACACGACGATGGCGTCGTCGATCACGACGCCGACCATCAGGACGAGCGCGAGCATCGTCACGCTGTTCAAGGTGAAGTCGAGCGCGCGCATCATGGCGAAGGTCGAGACGACCGACGCCGGGATGGCGACCGCCGCGATGAGCGTCGAGCGCCACGAGCGCATGAAGAGCAGCACGACGAGCGACGCGAGGATGCTCCCCAGAACGAGGTGGACGGTGATCTCGTGGAGCGCCGCTTCGATGTAGCGCGACTGGTCGCGGATGATCTCGGTCTTCACGTCCGACGGGAGCTGCGCCGTGACGCGTCCGAGCGCGGTCTTGACGCCGCGGATGACTTCGATGGTGTTCGCGCCCGACTGGCGCTGCACCGAGAGCGTCACGGTCGGCACGCCGTTGAGGCGAGCGAGCGAGCGCTGCTCCTTCGTGCTGTCCTCGACGCGCCCCACGTCGCGCAGGCGGACGGCCGAGCCGCCGATGTTGGCGATGACGAGGTCGTTAAAGCCGCGCGGGTCTGTGTAGCGCCCCATCGTGCGCAGCGTCAGCTCCTCGCGGCCGGTCGTGACGTTGCCGCCGGGGATGTCCGCGTTCTGACGGCTGAGGGCCGACTGAACCGACGTGATAGGAATCTGATAGGCTTCGAGCCGCGCGGAGTCGACCCAAACGTTGATGGCGCGGTCGAGCCCGCCGACGATCTGCACCGCGCCGACGCCGCCGACGCGCTCAAGCTGCGGCCGGACGGTCTTGTCGGCCAGCTCGGTCAGCTCGCGCAAAGAACGGTCGCCCGTGAGCGCGATGGTGATGACGGGCGCGTTGTCGTTGTTGAACTTCTGGACGACGGGCGGGCGCTCGCGCGCCTCTTCGGGCAGGCGGTTGATGACGGTCGAGACGCGGTCGCGCACGTCCTGCGCGGCCGTCTCAAGGTTGCGGTCGAGGCGGAAGGTGGCGATGACGAACGAGGTGCCCGGCCCCGAGACCGAGCGCAGCTCGTCGATGCCGTCCACCGTGTTGACGGCCTCCTCGATGGGCTGCGAGACGAGCGTCTCGACCTCCTCGGCCGACGCGCCGGGCAAGGAGGTGCGCACGCTCACCGTCGGCAAGTCCACCGACGGGAAGCGGTCGACGCCGAGCCTGAAGTACGAGGCCGCGCCGACGACGACGAGCGACAGCACGATCATCGCCGCGAAGACCGGCCGCCTGATACAAATTTCCGCGAGCTTCTGCATTGCTTAAAATCAGTTTCAAGTTACAAGTTCAAAGTTACAAGTCGAAGGCTTAACTTTGAACTTGTAACTTTGAACCGCCCCTAGTTCTTCTTAGGTTCCGCCGCCGCCTTGAGCTTGCCCGAAACGAACTCTTCGGCCGACAGCCCCTTGCCCAGACCCGGGTCGATTTTATACGCCTCTCGGTAGCTCTCGGCCGCCGCGTCGGCGCGCCCCTTGCGCGCGAGGAAGTCGCCGAGCATCACGCGCAGCGCCGCGTCTTTCGGGTAGAGCGCGACGGCCGCGCCGATGAACTCGATGCCGGCGTCGGTCAACTGCGGGCGCGTGAGCCAGCGGCCGCCGATGTCGGTAAAGGTTTTGACGCGCATCACGCCGTCCGGGTTCGACTCGAAGGCGCGGCGGAAGAAGACGAGCGGGCGCTCGTACTCGCCCGCCACCTGTTTGAGCGCGGCGCGACTCTCGGGGGTCAGCTCCGAGAGGATGATGAAGTAGCCCCAGTTGAAGAGCAGCTCGTCCGAGTGCGGGTAGAGGTCAACGCCGAGCTTGTGCGCCTTCAGGGCGACGAGTCCCTGCTGGATCGGCTGGATGTCGTTCGTAAAGTCCGGGTAGACCTCCGCCCCCTCGAACTCCTTCCGCAGCCGCGCGCCGGCCGCGTCGAAGTCGGTCTCGCGCGTGACGGCGAGCGAGCGCGTGTAGTCGTTCCACGTCCGCGTCCAGTCGGCGTCCCAGCGCGCGATTATCCTTTCAAGCTCGGGCGTGAAGCGCAGCGCCTTCGGAATCGACGCGTCTGACTTGTAGAGGCGCACGTAGTCCGCGAAGAAGGGCAGCGCGCCGCCCGCGTAGTATTTGTGGAAGCCCTCCGCGCCGCGCTTCTCCCGGAGGCGCGCGGCCACGTAGGAGCCGAGCTTGACGAGTTGGAGGCCGCCGGCCGGGTGGCGTGCGTCGCGGATGCGCTTGGACGCGCCCGCGAAATCTGCGCGCGCGGCCTCGCGCGCGGCAGCCGCGTTGAAGAAGGCGAAGGCTTCGGCCAGCTCCTTCGGGTCGGACGTGTGCGGGCGGCGGTGCTGCTCGAAATAGATGTTGCCGTAGTTGTAGGCGCTCCCGAGGGCGAGCGCGACGGGCGCGTCGAATCTGTCGCGCGTGTAGACCTTCGCGTCCCACGCCTCGCCCGTCAGCGTCTCGTAGAGGCCGCGGATGTAGCGGTACGTGTCCGCGAATTCTAGGTTGGCGGCCGCGGCGATGGCGAGACGCTTTTCGGGGAAGTAGATGACCGCCGTGGCCGTCCCCTTCTGGCTGCCCTCGTTGTGGACGGAGAAGCTGCCGTTGACCGGCTTCACAATCCAGCCGAGCGCGTAGTACTCGTCGCCGTCGCCGAGCCCCGTGTAGCGCCCAGACTTCGTGACGAAGGGCTTGAGCATCTCCTCGATCCACTTCGGCGAGACTATCTTTCCGCCGAAGGCCGCGCGCGCCCAGCGCAGGAGGTCGGGCACGGTGCCCGACAGGCCGCCGCCCGCGAAGCGCGAACTGACGTTGACGAAGGGCGCGTTCTTCACCTCGCCGTCGGCGAGGTCGTAGCCGCGGACGCGGTTCGGGACGAGCCCGCGCACGTCGTCCATGCGCGTGTCCTTCATGCCGGCCGGCGCGAAGAGGTTCTCGCGCAGGTATGCCTCGAAGGTCTGCCCCGAGACGTTCTCAATCGCCGCGCCGAGCAGGTTGTAGCCGCTCGTCTGGTAGTCGTAACGCGTGCCCGGCTCGTACTGGATGGGATACTTCGAGATGCGCGCGACTATCTCCTTCGTCGAAACCTGCTCCGCCCCCAGCCCCGAGCCGGTCTGCCCCGCGCCCGTGTGCGTGAGGAGGTTGCGCACCGTCACGGGCCACTTCTGCTTCGGATAGTCGGGGACGTAGGTCTGAATCTCCGCGTCGAGGTCGAGTTTGCCGCGCTCGGCGAGTTGGACGACGGCCTCGCCCGTCATCGACTTGGTGATGGAGGCGAGGCGGTAGACGCTCTCGGCGGTGGCGGGCACCTTGTTTTCGAGGTCGGCGTAGCCGAAGCCCTTGACCCATGTGAAGTCGCCGAACGAGAACCCGATGGTCATGCCCGGGATGCGGTCGCGCTTCATCCCGGCGTTGACGAACTCCTCGAACGCGCGCAGGCGCTCGGCGTACGCGTCGGCGGCTTGCGTTTGCGAGGTCTGCGCGCGCGAATTCTGACGAAGAGGCGCGCACAGCAGAGCCGCCGCCACGGCGAGAACCAGAACTCGTTTCCCTCTTAAAGCTCTCATCGTCCGCCCTCGCGCGCGCCCCCGGTTTTGAGGCGCGTTTTACTCGACGACGTTGACGGGCTGGCCCGACTGCAAGTTGCCGGGGTCGAGGACGACCGCCTCGCCGACGCCGACGCCGGAGAGCACTTCCGTCCAGGTGTCGGCGCGGCGGCCCGTGGTGATTGGCTTCTCCTTCGCCTTGCCGTTCTCGATTGTGATGACCTTCTCAATGCCGGCGAAGGTGACGACGGCGTTGGCGGGCACGGTCACGGCCATGTCTCCGCTGTTGGTGACGATCTCGGCGCGCGCGAAGCCGCCCGGCCTCAAGCCCCCCGAGTTGGTTATCTCGGCCTCGACGACGAGGACGCGATTCTGCTGGTTGATGGTCGGGCTCAGGCGCACGATGCGGCCGGCGTAGAGGCCGTTGTCGCCCTCGACCGTGACGCGCACCTGCTGGCCGGCGCGCACCGTCGCGGCGTCGCGCTCGGGCACCTCGCCGCGGAAGCGCAGGGGGTTGACGCGGACGATGGTGACGACGGGTGCGGCCGCGCCGAGGTACTCGCCGACGCTCGCGACGCGCTCCTGCACCAGCCCGTCGAAGGGCGCGACGACGACGGTGTCGGCGAGCGCCTGTCGCGCGAGCGAAAGCTCTGTGCGCCGCTGCGAGAGCAGCGCCTGCCGGTTGCGTATCTCTTCGACCGCGTCCTGATAGCGCGCCTGCGCGACCTTGAAGGCGGCGTCGGCCGCCTCGTACTCGGCGCGCGCGACGACGCCCGACTCGACGAGCTGTGTGACGCGCTCCCGGTTCTGCCGCGCCTCTTCCAGGACGGCGCGCGCCTGCCGGACGGTGCCCGTCGCCTCCGGGTCGAAGCCGTCGCTGTCGCCCTGCGGCGCGAGCCCCAGACGCGCGCGCGCCTGCTGGAGCGCGGCCTCGGCCTGCTGCACGCGCAGGCGGTAGTCCTGCTGCTCGACCTGCGCGACGACCTGCCCGCGCCGGACGACGCTCCCCAGATCGACCGCGATTGAGCTGAGGCGGCCGGGCACCTTGACGCTCAGCGTCGCCTCGTCCTGCGCGGCGAGCGTCCCCGTCACGTTGACGCTGGCGCCGACCGGCAGCTCCTCGACCCGCCCCATCTTGACCTGACGCGGCTCGCCCCCGCCGCCGCGCCCCTCACCCGGCCCCTTCTGCTGCCCCGACGCCGGGTATTCGCTCTTGCAGGCGAAGCAGGCGAAGAGGAACGCGAACGCGCAGACGGACGCGACGACGCGCCCGCCCCGCGAGGAGTTTAATAGAAACACTCTACCCAAAAATGACCTCTCGATGATCTTCCTTCAGGGGCTCAAGACGCAGATTTTAGCACGCCGGTTACAAAACATTCAGCGGCTTGTTCGGCGCCCCCTCGGGGTCGATAAATTTGGATAGATTACGATGCGCGGGATGCCCGGCGGGAAGCCCGGAAGAAGGCGGTAGACAGTAGTCAGTAGTCAGTAGACTCCGCTTTGCCGACCTTAACATCGGGACGCGGAGGGTTCGGCTGGCGGCGGTTTTTCTACTGACTACTGACTACTGTCTACTTCCCTTCACTCTCCGAAGCTGCGGCGGATGAGGTAGGACATCTTGATGAAGAAGAGTCGTCCGTTGCGGCGCAGGCCCGGCTCCAGCTCGCCCGAGAACGGGTTGAGGCCGTTGCGGTTCATGTCGTCGTTGTAGCCGACGTAGAAGGTCGTTCCCGGGTTCGGCGCCCAGCCGAGGAGGAACTGACCGCGCGCGCGCCGCCCGAGCGACGTGTAGTCGACGCGCGCCCGCGCGAACCAGAAGCGCGTGAACTGGTAGGTGCCGCGCAGCGTGTAGATGTTGTCGTCGAAGGCGACGAGGTCTGTGTCGCGCCGCGTCAGGCGCTGCTTGTTGTAGCCGAGCGAGAGCCGCAGCGCGTCGGTCGGCTGGTAGTTGGCGCTGGCTTCGATGGTCAGCTCGTTGCCCGGCCCGGGGTCGAGCGGCGCGTTCTGCCCGAAGGCGAGCGCGGCCGGGCTCACGCGCGTGAAGTCGGGGTTCTCCGTTCCGAAGTCGAAGTCGAGCTGCCCCATGCGGTAGATGCTGAAGATGAAGAACGAGTACTTCTTCGACGGGATGGTCTCGACGTAGAAGTAAACGTCCCTGCGCGGGGCCGACCGCTCGGGGTCGGAGCCGAAGAAGGTGCAGCGCCGCAGCCGCCGCGTCTCGTTGACGCCCGGCGTCGAGGGGTCGTCCGCGATGATGGGGTCGAGCGCGCCGGTCGGGTCGCAGGCCGGGTTCCGCGACGCGATGGCGGGGCCGAAGGTGTCGACGGCGACACGGGCCAGCGCGTCGCGCGTCGAGCCGAACTCCGACTCGAAGACGCGCTCGTAGGCGAACTGGTAGCCGAGCCCGATGTAGGTCTGCTTCTGCATCCTGACCTGAAACTGCGACTCGTTGAGGTAGTTCTGGCTGCGCATGTCCCAGTCGAAGTTGATGTTGGCCGCGTTGAAGACGCGCCAGCTCACGACGGGCGCCTTCGGCTTCTCGTTCGACTGGTAGCGGACGAAGAGGTTCTGGTTGTTCGTGTTATAGCGGCGGTCGAAGCCCACGTCGGCGCGGAAGAAGCGCGAGCGCCCGACCGCCGAGTACGTCCAGCCCCAGTTGCGCCCGCTCGAATCGACGTTGTAGGCGTAGGCGAGCCCCCGCTCCTTGCGGTCGAAGGTGCCGGCCTCCTCGGCGTAGAAGAACGGCCGGTGCGAGACGCTCCCGAGCGCCTGCGCCCAGAAGACCGTCTGCTTGTTGAGCCGGTAGCGCACGTCGCCGCCCATCACATGGTTGTACTTGTCCACGAAGTTCGACGTGGTGCCGAGGAAGCCGACGTGCCCCTCCTTGCCTATGTCGCGCTTGAGGCGGAGCACGCCGACGAGCGCGTTCTTGTCCAACACCTTGAGGATGTCGTCGCGCTCCGACTGAAGCTGCGCGCGCAGCGCCGCGTCTTGCACGGACGAGAGGTTGTTGGTGGCGCGGACGAAGTCGCGGTCGTCTTCGCCGAGGTTGCCGGGCGCGTTGTCCGAGGCGAGCATCACGCCGAAGGTGTTCCGGCCGCGCTTGCCCGTGAACTTGAAGGCGTAGTCGGGGTCGACAATCGAGCGCGTGTGGACGGCCGAGAGCAGCGTCTCGAAAATCTCCTTGCCTTCGAGGAAGAAGGGGCGCTTCTCCTCGAAGAAGATGGGAAAGCGCTGGTTGGCCGTGACGACCGTCGCGTCGGCCTCGACCTGCGCGAAGTCGGGGTTGTAGGTAAAGTCGAGCGTCATCGTCGGCGTCACGCCGAGCTTGACCGAGACGCCGGGGTCGATGCCGATGGGCTCGTTGAGAAAGCGGCCCGGGTCGTTGGGCAGGCGGCCGCCCTGCGCCTGCGCGAAGGCGCGCTGCGCCGACGTGATGGTCGGCGTGCGCCGCCCCTCCTGCGAGATGGTCAGCGAGGGAATGATCTCGATGGTGCGCTCGGTCGAGACGCCTTCGAGCCCCGTGAAGTGTCCCGACTGCCCGAGCAGGCTGGAGTTGTCGCGCGACATGGGCGCCCAGGTGGACTGCTCGTTGTTGAGGCGCTTAATGGTGCGCATCAGTTGCAGCCCCCACTTCTTGCCCTTGCCCGCCTCGTAGCGCAGCGACTTGAACGGGATGGCGACCTCGACCGCGTAGCCGTCCTGCAACAGCGTCCCCTTCGACTCCATCACGATGTCGACCGAGAAGTCCTCGTTGATGCCCTCGGTGAAGATGGCGTCGGCCTGCACGCCGAGCGGGTTGAAGATCAGCTCGTAGGCGCGGCGTCCGTCGTTGAAGGTGTCGAGCCAGATGCCGACCCAGTCGTCGTCGAAGACGGCGTCGCGCTTGGCGACCGTCGCGCGCACCTTGCCCGGCTCGTCGTAGGCGCGAAAAGCCACGTAGAGGAAGCGCGAGTCGTAGCCGATGCGCACCTCGGTCGGGTGCGAAGGGGCGACGAGGTCGACGGGGCGGTACTGCACGAAGTCCTTGAACAGCGACGCCGACTTCCAGACCTCGTCGTCGAGCTTGCCGTCGATGACCGGCGGCGCGTCGAAGCGCGTGATGGAGGCGGGCGTCGTCTTCTCGGGCGTGCGCAGCGAGGCGAGGCGCTCCGCCTTCGTCCCGGCGGCCGCGCCCGGCGCTGTGGCTGTCGCGGGCGAAGGCCCGCCGGCCGTGCTGTTCGCGGTGGGCGTCGGCGGCGTGGGCGTCGGGGTCGCGGCCGCGACGACGGCGTCGCCAGCGGGCTGCGAGCCGCCGGAGGCGGGCTGCTGACCCGACAGCGCCGCGAAGACGATTTCGAGCCGGTTGAAACTCGCACGCACGCGCGGCGTCACGCCCGGCGCGAGCGTGAAGGCGATGAGCGCGTCGTCGCCGCGCGGGCCGGCCTCGACGCGCGAGAAGCCGCGCGCCGCCGTGCCGCCCGGGGCGAGCACCGTCGAGTCGGCCTCGGGGACGAGGACGAAGAAGCGGCCGCCCTCTGTGAACGTCTCGACGCCTTCGAGCGCCGCGTCCGAGGTCAGCCGCACGCGCGAGCCCTCGGGCGTCTCGGTCGTGCTGAGCGTCATGCGCTTGAGCAGGCGCGCGCCGACGCCGGCCGCCGGCCGGGCCCCCGCCTTCGCACGCGCCGCCGCGACCTCCTGCGCCGAAGCCTCGCGCCACGCGGGTGCCAGCGAAACCGTCAGGGCGAGGGCGAACAGTGCGGCGGCGGACGAGACTTTTTTCATCATGGGCTCGGGTGTGGCGGTCGCGCGTGCGAGGCGTTCGTACCGCTCGTTGGATTTGTTTTGGTTGACTTGGACTTGCGCCGCGAGCGTCGGCGCGGAGGGGAGTGCGCGGCCGTTCGCTCGTTTATAGCGCCTCTTAAGACGTAGCGCGCGCGCCGAATGTTTCAACGAAATCCGGCGCGCGCTCTCCGTTTCCCCTTGATAAACCCTGAAACCAAAGGCCGAAAGCTTTCGGCGTGTAAGACGCGGCTGACGCGCGTGTCGTTAACGGCGGCGGAGGATGATCTGGCCCTCGCCCGTGCGGAGCGTCAAGACCTGCCCGCCGCTGCCTACGCGCCAG
This sequence comes from Pyrinomonadaceae bacterium, assembly GCA_040509515.1. Classification (GTDB taxonomy): domain Bacteria; phylum Acidobacteriota; class Blastocatellia; order Pyrinomonadales; family Pyrinomonadaceae; genus QHXN01. The sequence continues at coordinate 17,177 of JBEVKV010000545.1, forward strand.
CGCCGGACGCGCGCCTCGCCTTCGGTCTCAGCCACGGCCACGCCGTCGTTGAAGACCGACGAGGCGTTGGTCTCGACGGTGGCGTTCGCGCCCTCGGGGAGCGTGAGCGAGATGGTGCCGTCGCCGGTGCGCGCCGAGAGGCTGCGGAAGTTGCCGTCGAGCGTGATGCGCCCGTCGCCGGTGCGCGTGTCGGCGTCGCCGTCGAAGTTGTCGATGCGGATGCGGCCGTCGCCGGTCTCGGCGCGGAGCTTGCCGCGCGCGCCTGTCACGTCGATGGGGCCGTCGCCCGTGCGGATGTCGAGTTCACCCGTGACGCCGTCGACGCGGAGCCGCCCGTCGCCGGTCGAGACGAAGAGCGTCGAGTTGCGCGGGACGTAGAGGTCGAACTCGGCCGAGGCGTTTGAAGAGTAGGTGGTGACGCGCCCGCCCTGCTCGCGGTAGACGTGCGCGAAAGACTTGTCGAACTCCGCGCGGAGCTTGACCTCGCCCCCCGCGGCCTCCGCCGTGAGCTTGATGCCCTGCAACTCGCGCTCGTCGGTCGCGCGCTTGACGGCCGTGTACATCACCTCGGGCTTGTCCCACGCGTGGACGTTGATCGCGCCGTCGAAGGTCTCGACGCGGACGCGCGGCGCGCCCGAGACGGGGTATGACTTCGACTCGCGGGCGGAGGCGCGCGCCGTGTCGAAGATGACCCCGTCGCGGCCCGCGTCCTTCAGACCGCTCTTGACGCCCGCACTGATGGCGGCGCTCATCGCCTCGTCCTCGCGCGCGGCGCGGGCCGCGTCGCGCTCTATCTCGGCCGTGGCGAGCCGCGCCTCGCGCGTGGCGCGCTCGACATCGCGCTGCATCTCGCGCTGTTCGCGCTGGCGCTCGCGGTCGTCGCGCGAGCGTTCACGCGCGACCTCGGTGGCCGCGCGCGCGGCCTCTTGCGCCGCCTCCTTGATCTCGTCCACGTCCACTTCGACTTCGACTTCGACGTTGGCGTCGAGGTCGCCGCGCCGCCGCGTCTCGGAGAGGAGGTTGGTGACGGCGCTCGGCTGGCGGCCGTCGCTGGCGCGGCGGATTTGAATCGGGCCGTTGACGTTGTTGAGGCGGACGCGCGCGGCGCCGCTCCCGAGCCGGCCCTGCAGCTCGCGCCCGACGTACTCGCCGACGCGGACGGGCAGGTTGAAGTCGTTCGTGATACCGCCGTGGACGGTGTCGGCCTGAAGCATCGCGTTCGCGTCCGAGGGGAGCGTGACGACGAGCGGGCCGTTGACCGCCGAGAGCGTGACGCGGCCCGCGTCGCCGAGGGCGTCGAGCGTCGCTTCGAGCCGGCCGTTGACGACCGAGAGCTGGACGGGGCCGGTAAGCCCCGTGGCCGTCACGCGGCCGTTGACCGACGAAGCCTCGACCGAGCCTGCCAAGCCTTCGAGCGTGAGCGCGCCGTTGACGAGGTTGACCTCGTCAACCGTCGCGCCGCGCGGGACGGTGAGCGTGTAATCGACGCTCGCGGGGTTCTCGTGGCGCTCGCCGTCGCGGTCTGACCAGCGCAGCGTGTTGTCGGGGTACTCGGTCTCGATGCGGACGCGGCCGGAGGAGGCGTCGACGCGAATCTGCGCCTCGCGCAGGCGCTCGGCCGTGTAGGCGCGCTTGACGGCGTCCACCTTGACCTCGGCGCGATCCCACGCGACGACCTTCACCGCGCCGTTGATGTTCTGGAGGCTGACGCGCCCGCCCGCCCCGAGCGGGTAGGTCTGGTGGAACTCTTCGGTCACCTCGGGCCTCGACTGCGCGCGCGAGGCGTCGGCGGCCGTCAGCGCCACCGCCGCCAGCACGAACAGACCCAGCATGAAACGCTTCTTGGACATGACGATTCCTCTTTATCAAGTGATGAGTAATGAGTGATGAGAAAAAGATAAGGACTTTGTCTTCACTTATCACTCATCACTTATCACTCAGTTATTAAGTGCGGCGGAGCTGGATGCTGCCGTTGACGGTTTCGAGGCGCAGGTCGCGGCCGCCCGAGCCGACGGTGCCCGACAGGCGGCGGCGGCTGAAGGTGCCGGTGACGGTCATCGGGAAGTCGGTCGAGATGTCGCCGTTGACGGTCTTGGCCTGCACCTGCGCGCTCAGAGAGGCGGGGACACTCAGGTCGATGCCGCCGTTGACGGTCTTGAACTCAAGCTCGTCCGGCCAGACGGCGTTGCCCATCACGACGCGGATCGAACCGTTGACGGTCGCGGCGCGCGCGAGCCCGGTCGTCGAGACGTTGACGCCGCCGTTGACGGTGCGCGCCTCCACGTCGGCCGAGAGCCCCTCGGCTTCGACGCGGCCGTTGACGGTCTTGCCCGTGAAGCGGACGCCGGCCGGGACGCGGACGGTGAAGTTGACGGTCACGTCGTTGTTCTGGACGTGCGAGCGGTCGTTGTTGCCGGCCCCGCACGTATTGGGCTCGCGTCCCTCCGGGGCCGGGTAGACGGCGCAGATGGTCACGCCGTCGCCGTGGCGGACGACCTCGATGCGCACCTCTTCGGGGTTGCTGCGGCGGCCGCGCTTCACGGCCACGACCTCGACCTCGCCGCCTGCGGCGGGCGCCGCCTCGACGTTGCCGTTGATGCCCTTGATCTCGATGACGCGGCCGGCGGCCAGCGGCTCGTGCCAGCGGAACTCGTTCTGCTGCTGCGGCTCGGGCGCGGCGCCGGGGACTGCCGCGAACACTTGCGCGAAGGCGGCGAAAATCGTTAGGGACGCGACGACGGCGGTGAGTTTGACTGTGCGCTTCATTCTTCCTCCTCGGATTCCGAGTCTCAAAGTTTCCCGTCTGTTTCCAACGAGGAAACACCACGCGTGCCCGATTCGTGGCAAAAAAATTCGCGAGACATACGGACGTCACGTCATAGCGTTCAGAACCGCCTGTTACCGCGGGCGGTTCTGACCTGTATCGTCCTGACGGGGACTTATCGCTTTCGCAGGAAGAGGGAGCCGCTGAAGGAGCTGAGGTTGACGACCGCGTCGCCGGTGCCGACCGTGCCGTCGAGCCGCGCAGAGGTCGGCTCGCCGGAAGTCCTGACCTTGACCTTGACCTTGCCGGGCTTCGGCAGGTCGGGCGGCATGGGTGCGGGGTTGGGCGCGGGGGCGGGCGTCCGGCCCGGCCTCGGCCTCGGGGCTGGGGCTGGGGTCGGCGCGGGAGTACCGGGCGGGTCTGGGGCCGGGGTGGCGTGGCCGCCGGGCGCGATGCGGACGGGAAAGTCCGTGTCGATCTCGCCGCTGACGACGACCTTCGCGTGGATGGTGAACGAAGAGTCACCGGGCAGCTCCATCATCACGTCGCCCGAGATGGTGCTGAAGTCGTAGGAGCCGCCGCGCGCGAGCGAGCCCGTGTAGAGCACCTGCCCGCTGACGGCCGCGCCCGAGACCTGACCGTGCGCGACGCCTTCGAGCGTCACGTCGCCGCTCGTCGAGCGCGCCTCGAAGTTATCGCCCGACGCGACGCGCCGGACGTTGCGCGCCTCCACGTCGCCGCTCACGGTGACGACGCGCACGGGGCCGCTCGTATCCTCGACCGACACGTCGCCGCTCAGGCACGAGACCTCGACCGACTCGGAGACGCGTCGGACGTTCACGTCGCCGCTCAGAACCCTGACGCGCGCGCCCGCCACGTCCGCGACCTCGACGTGGCCGTTGCGCGACTCGACATCGACGGTCGCGCCGCGCGGCACCATCAGCTCGACGCGTTCGTTCGAGCCGCAGCGTCCGGCGTCCAGCTCCTCGTCCCTGTCTTCAGAGACGAGCACCTCGACGCGCGGCGCGGGGCGGACGTTGGGCGTCAGGAGCCGCAGCGTCCCTGCGTCGTGTATGCGCGCGCGCACCTCGCTCCTGTCCCAGCCGCGCACGATTACGTCGCCCGACGTGATGCAGAGCGAGACGACCGCCTTCGGCTCGGCGTCGGCGCGGCGTTCGAGCGCGAAGTCCTCGGCCGCGGGCGTCTGGCCGCGCGCCGCCTGCGCGGCGGCCGGGGGCGCGAGCGCGAAGGCGAGCGCGAACAGCAGCAATGCCTTGAATGAAAACTTCATCAACATGAGTCCGAATGAGTCCGAAAAAATTATTAAGTCCAGCTAACTGGCATCAACTTTAAGTCAGCGCCCGAGCGCGGAGACCTGCGCCTGATCGGCGACCTTCGACAGCAGCTCGACCTTGCTCTGGTAGGCCGACATCAGGAAGCCGACGGCCGTCTCGTCCTTCGGGTTGCGCGCGGCGACCTGCCGCGTCTGGACGATGGCGTTGTCGAGGAGCGCGAGGTTGCGCTCGTACTCCGCGCGCAGCGCCGGCCGCAGCGACTCGTCGCCGCCGAGCTTGATGGTCTTCTCCAACGAAGCGATGGCCGTCTGATACTCACGCTCGCCGGGCAGAACCTCTTCCGCTTCCTTCACACGCGACGGCGCGGCCGGACGCCTCTTAACGGGGCGCGGGCTGTGCTTCGCCTGAACGTAGGACGGGACGCCGTTCCCCCTCTCGTTGGGCGCGAGCGTCTCGGCGGGCGCGGGCGGCGTCGTCGTCACGGCAGTCGGGAGTTCGGGCTGACGTTCGGACGGCTGAACGACTTGTGCCACCTGTTGTCCGCTCTCAGACTGCGCCGGCCCTTGCTGCGACTTTTGGGATGAAAGGTAAATAATTCCGATGGCGACGACCGCGAGCAGGCTGGCGAAGGCGGCCGCGCCGCGCGGCGTGAAGCTGAAGAGTCCGGCCAGCGTGGCGAAGAGGCCGCCGAAGTTCCTGCCTTGAGAATGCCGCCCGGTCGGCTCGGCCTGTGCTTCGAGTTGCGCGACCGCCGCGTTGATGCGCGAGCGCAGAACTTCCGAGGGGACGCCGATTGACTCGTCGGGCGCGAAGGCCGTGGCGAAGAAAGAGGTCTCGTGCTCGGCCTCCGCGAGCGCGGCGGCGCAGGCGTCGCAGGCGGCGAGGTGCGACGCTGCCTCGGCGGCGCGCTCGGGCGAAAGCTCGCCGTCCATGTAAGCCTGCAAAACCCCTTCGTCCAGACATCTCTTCGTCATCGCCGTCCTCCGATCTTACCGTACACCCTGATGAACTCTTTCCTGCCGCGCGCAATCAGGCTCCCGACGTTGGCCTCGTTGAGCGAGAGCGTCTGCGCGATCTCGCGGTACGAGAGCCCCTGCTGCTTGAGCAGGAGGCAGCTCCGCATCGGCTCTTTGAGCTGCGAGAGCGCGCGCCGCGCCTCCTCGATCTCGGAGCGCCGCTCGTAGTCGGCCTCCAGCCCCACCGGCTCTGAGCCGACGACGGCCGTGGTGCCGAACTCCTCCTCGCGCGCGCCGGCGCGGCCCCGGCTGCGGATAGTGTTGAGCGCCGTGTTCGACGCGACACGCAGCAGCCACGGCCGCACATGCTCCTCGTTCTGGAGCGAGCCGATGTGCTGGTAGAGCTTGAGAAAGACCTCCTGCGTCACGTCCTCCGCGAGCCCCGCGTCGCGGACGAGCGCGTATGCGGCGCGGAAAACGGCGCGGTGGTGCAGCGTGAACGCCTCGTCAAAACTGGGCGCGGCCGCCGTCGCCGCCTGAACCGTCTCTGACACCGAATTAATCAAAGCCTCTGCCGCTCGTTCACTCATCAGGCAACTCTCAACCACGTAAACACCGCCGGGACGCCTTTCGTGGCAGGAAATTTTAACAGATAAACCGCGCGCTCCCCTCGGAAACGCGTGCGGCCCGGCCGCCCCCCGTTGGCCGCCGAAAGTCCGTAACTGCTATATTGTCCCGGCAATCAAACCGTCGGAAAAGGGATTTCAGAGAGCCGAGATGAGCGAAGCGAGGACGACGGCGGGCGGTTTTCAACTGACCGAGGAGCTGCGCGACAGCCCCTTCATGCGCGCGTGCCGGCGCGAGCAGGTGCCCTACACGCCCGTCTGGCTGATGCGGCAGGCCGGGCGCTACATGAAGGAGTACCGCGACGTGCGCGCCAGATTCTCCTTCCTTGAGATGTGCAAGCAGCCCGAGGTCGCCTCCGAGGTCACGGTCTACGCCGCGCACCGCCTCGGCGTCGACGCCGCCATCATCTTCGCGGACATCCTGCTCATCATCGAGCCGATGGGGCTCCAACTCGAATTCGCCAAGGGCGAAGGCCCCGTCATCCACAACCCCGTCCGCGACGCCTCGGACGTTGAACGCGTCCGCGAGGTCGAGGACGTTTCCGCGCTCGACTACGTCTACGAGGCCGTCCGCATCACGCGGCGCGAACTGCGCCCAAACATCCCGCTCATCGGCTTCTGCGGCGCGCCCTTCACGCTCGCCTCCTACATCTGCGAGGGCGGCGGCTCGAAGAACTACGTCAACACCAAGCGGCTGATGTACACGGACGCCGGCGCGTGGCACGCGCTGATGTCGAGGATAGCGCGCGCGCTGTCGCAGTACCTCAACGCGCAAATCGCGGCCGGCGCGCAGGCCGTCCAGATTTTCGACTCGTGGGTCGGCGCGCTCTCGCCCGACGACTACCGCGAGTACGTCCTGCCGCACACGCGCGAAGTCATCGCGAACGTAACGCCCGGCGTCCCCGTCATACACTTCGGGACGAACACCGCGACGCTTTTGGAGTTGATGAAGGAGGCGGGCGGCGACGTCATCGGGCTCGACTGGCGCGTCCGGCTCGACGAGGCATGGGCACAACTCGGCGACGTGGCCGTGCAGGGCAACTTCGACTCCATCGCGCTGTTCACCACGCCCGAGGTCGTCCGCAAGCGCGCTAAGGATGTTTTAGACCAAGCCGCGAACCGCCCCGGCCACATCTTCAATCTCGGCCACGGCATCCTGCCCGAGACGCCCGTCGAGAACGTCGTCGCGCTCGTCGAGGCCGTCCACGAGCTGAGCCAAAGGTAAAGACCCGACCCGATGAATCAGAACTACGACGCGCTGCTCTTCGTCTCCTTCGGCGGCCCCGAGGGGATGGAGGACGTGATGCCCTTCCTCTCGAACGTGCTGCGCGGGCGCAACGTGCCCGAGGCGCGCATGCGCGAAGTGGCGCACCACTACGAGCTGTTCGGCGGCGTAAGCCCCATCAACGAACAGAACCGGCGGCTCATCGCGGCGCTCGAACGCGAGCTTGAGGCGAACGGGCCACGACTTCCCGTCTACTGGGGTAACCGCAACTGGCACCCGATGCTCGCCGACACGCTGCGGCAGATGCGCGACGACGGGATTAAGAACGCGCTCGCCTTCGTCACCTCCGCCTACAGCTCCTACTCAGGCTGCCGGCAGTACCGCGAGGACGTTGAGCGCGCGCGCGAGGCCGTCGGGCCGGACGCGCCGCGCGTCGAGAAGCTGCGCGCCTTCTACAACCACCCCGGCTTCGTCGAACCGAACGTCGAGAACCTACGCACGGCGCTCGGGCAGATTCCCGAAGGTGAGCGCGCCGACGTGCGCGTGGCCTTCACCGCGCACAGCATCCCTTCGGGGATGGCCGCCGGGTGCGACTACGAGCGCCAACTGCTTGAGACCTGCCGGCTCGTCGCCGAAGGCGCGGGCGCGGCGAACTGGCGTCTCGTCTTCCAGAGCCGTTCGGGCCCGCCGACGCAACCGTGGCTCGCGCCAGACATCTGCGACCACCTGCGCGCGCTAAAGGACGAGGGCGCGCGCGACGTGGTCGTCGCGCCGATCGGCTTCATCTCCGACCACATGGAGGTGCTCTACGACCTCGACACGGAGGCGCGGCAGGTCGCGGAAGAGATCGGCGTCCGTCTGGTGCGCGCCGCGACCGTCGGCACGCACCCCGAGTTCGTCCGGATGATTCGCGAGCTGATACTCGAAAGGCTCGACCCGACGCTGCCGCGCCGCGCGCTCGGCGGCTTCCCCCCTTCGCACGACGTGTGCCCGGTCGATTGCTGTCTGTCGGGGCTTTCAGGGATGTCGCGGCCGGGCGCAAGACCCGCGGCCGTCTGACGAAACCGAGATGCGCGAGAGTTCCCCAAACAATCGGCGCGTTCTCGTCGTCGGCGGCGGCATCAGCGGCCTCGCCGCCGCGCACCGCCTGCGCGAGTTGAACGAGCGCGGCGTCGAAGTCCTCCTGCTCGAAGCTTCCGACAGGCTCGGCGGCACGGTGCGGACGCACAGGCGCGACGGCTTTTTGATAGAGGGCGGCCCCGACTCCTTCATCTCCGAGAAGCCCGAGGCGCTCGAACTCGCCAAACGAATCGGCCTCGCCCCGCGCCTCGTCGAGACGAACGAGCGACACCGACGCAGCTTCGTCGTGCGCGGCGGACGCCTGCGCCCGACGCCCGAAGGCTTCCAACTGCTCGCGCCCTCGCGCATGCTTCCCTTCCTCACGACGGACATCTTTACGTGGCGCGGCAAGGCGCGGATGGCGCTCGACCTCGTGCTCCCGCGCCGCAAAGGCGCCAACGGGCAGGACGACGAGAGCCTCGCCGCCTTCGTCCGCCGACGGCTCGGGCGCGAGGCGCTTGAACGGATGGCGCAGCCGATGGTCGGCGGCATCTACACGGCCGACCCCGAGTCTCTTTCCTTACGCGCGACGATGCCGCGCTTCCTCGAAATGGAGCGCCGCGACCGCAGCCTCATCCTCGCCATGTGGAAGACCGGCCGGCGCGCGGCCGAAGACGCGCGCCACGGGCGCGGCGCGAGCGGCGCGCGCTACAGCCTCTTCCTCTCCTTCGACGAGGGCACGCAGGTGCTCACCGACGCGCTCGCCGCGCGCCTGCCCGAAGGCTCCGTCAGACTTAACACGAAGGTCTCGTCGCTCAGACCCGAGCCCGGCGCGCGCCGCTGGAGTGTGAAGACCGAGGCGGGCGAGACTTTCAACGCCGACGCAGTCTGCCTCGCGCTCCCCGCCTACGCCGCGGCGCGTCTGCTGCGCGAAGTGGACGACCCGCTGGCCGACGACCTTGAGGCCATCCCCTACGCTTCGACGGCGACGGTCAACCTCGCCTACAGGCGCGCGGACGTGCCGCACCCGCTCGACGGCTTCGGCTTCGTCGTCCCCTTCGTCGAGCGGCGCGCCACGCTCGCCTGCACCTTCAGCAGCGTCAAGTTCTCGGGGCGCGCCCCCGAAGGCCACGCGCTGTTCCGCGCCTTCGTCGGCGGCGCGCTCCAGCCCGAGATGTTCGACCTTGAAGAAGACCGCATGGTCGAGGCCGTCCGGCGCGACCTGCGCGACCTGCTCGGCGTCGAAGTCCCGCCCATCTTCACGCACGTCGAACGTTGGCCGCGCTCGATGGCGCAATACCACCTCGGCCACGCCGCGCGCGTCGCGCGCCTCCGCGCACGCCTCGGCGAACTCCCGACGCTCGCCCTCTGCGGCAACGCCTACGGCGGGGCCGGACTCCCCGACTGCGTCCGCTCCGGCGAGGCGGCGGCCGAGTCGCTTTTGAAAACCCTTCATCCTGACGGACGCTCGGGCCGAGGTTAGCTTATGGAAGATAAAGCCGGGGAGATTTATAACCAGCGTTGCGCGGACGTGTACGACCAGTGGTTCGGGCATTTTGAGGAGGCGGCCGTGGACGTGCTCGCGGGGCTGGCGGGCGGTGGGCGCGCGTTGGAGTTAGGCATCGGGACGGGGACGGTGGCGCTGCCGCTGGCGGAGCGCGGCGTCGAGGTTCACGGCATCGACTCTTCGCCCGAGATGGTCGCGCGTCTGCGTGCGAAGCCCGGCGGCGACGCGATTCCCGTCACCCTCGGCGACTTCTCGGAGGTGAATGTTGCGGGCGAGTTCGCGCTCGTCTTCGTCGTCTACAACACACTCTTCGCGCTCCAGACTCAGGAGGAGCAGGTGCGCTGCTTTCGGAACGTCGCCGCGCGTCTGCGGCCCGGCGGCGCGTTCGTCGTCGAAGCCTTCGTCCCCGACCTCACGCAGTTGAGCGCGGGACGTGGCGTCCGACTGCTGCACATGACCGACGACCGCGTCGGCATCAAAATCTTCGACCACGACACCGTCGGGCAGAAGCTCAGGAGCCGCCACGTCGTCTTCACCGACGACGGCTCGCGACTCTTCCCCGTCGAGGTGCGCTACGCGTGGCCCTCAGAGCTTGACCTGATGGCGCGGCTCGCCGGCCTGCGGCTGCGCGCGCGCCGGGGCGGCTGGCGCGGCGAAGAGTTCGGCGCGCAGAGCGAGAAGCACGTCTCGATCTACGAGCTGCCGGCCTGAGCTTTCGGCGCGGGCCGCCTTTTTCAAACTGCCGGAGGGCTTCGGTGTTGAAAGTCATCCAGAAAATTTTCGTCGCCGGGTACGCGGGCATCATCGCCCTCTTCATCTGCTGCGCGCTGGCGCTCGTCGTCTTCGCCGCGGTGGAGTTGTGGCACGGCGTCAACCCGTATCAGGCGATGGAGCTGAGGGAGCGTTTCAACTCCGTCCTCGAATGCATCGGGCTGCTGACCATCGCGGTCGTCGCGCTCGAACTGGGGCAGACCATCCTCGAAGAGGAGGTGCGGCGCGAGGCGCAGGTCAGCGCCCCGACGCGCGTCCGGCGATTCCTGTCGAGGTTCATGGTTGTCGTCGTCGTGGCGCTCGCCATCGAATCGCTCGTCTCCATCTTCGAGCTGGCGCACACAGACCCCACGCGGCTGCCGCAGGCCGCCTCCGTCGCGGCCGCCGCCGCGCTGCTGCTCGCCGCGTGGGGCGTCTTCATCCGCCTCAACAAGAGCGCCGAGGAGCTTGAGCCCGAGGCGATGGAGCACGCCAAGAGCGAAGACGCCAAGCTCAAATGAGCGCGGCGTCGCGGCTCCGGCGCTTTGGAGCCTTTCTTCGTCCGACACGCCGACGCTTTTGCCTTCGCCGCGCGCGTCGATTAAGCTTCGGGTGCTTTCCCATCAAGACTAACGGCGGCGCGCTTGGGCAAAGAGGGACTGGTCATCGTCGGCGGCGTCGCGGCCGGGCTCGCGGCGGCGATGGAGGCGCGCCGCGCCGCGCCCGACCTGCCCGTCACGGTCTTCGAGCGGACGGGCGACATCTCCTACGGGGCCTGCGGCCTGCCCTACGTCATCGCCGGCCTCATCCCCACGCCCGACTCGCTCGTCCTCCACACGCCCGAATACTTCCGCGAGCGACACCAGATAGAAGTCCGTACGAACTGCGAGGCGCTCGAACTCCTCCCCTCGAAATCCGTCCTGCGCGTGCGCGAAGGCGGCGGCGAGGAGCGCGAGGTCGGCTACGGCTCGCTCGTGCTCGCGACGGGCGCGGCCGCCGTCTGCCCGCCGCTTCCGGGGCGCGAGTTGGAAGGCGTCTTCGTGCTGCGACATCTGCGCGACGGGCGACGCCTGCTGCGCTTCCTCGAAGAAGTGAAGCCGCGGACGGCCGTCGTCGTCGGCGCGGGCTACATCGGGCTTGAGATGGCCGAGGCGTTCGTCGCGCGCGGCATCAGCACGACGCTCGTCGAATCTTCCGAGACGGTGATGGGCGCGCTCGGCGGACGCGCGCGCGAAACGGTCGCGGACGAACTGCGCGCCGGCGGCGTCGGGGTCGCGTTCGGCGAACGCGTCACGGGGTTCGAGGGCGCGGGCGGTCGCGTCGCACGCGTGCGAACGGACGCGGGGCGCGTGCTTGAGGCGGACGTGGTATCGGTCGGCGTCGGCGTGCGGCCGGAGGTCGCGCTGGCAATCGCGGCCGGGCTAGAGGTCGGCGAGACGGGGGCCGTCGTGACGGACGAGCGGCAGCGGACGAGCGCGCCGGGCGTCTACGCGGCGGGCGACTGCTGCGAGGTTCTGCACAGGGTCTCGGGGCGGCGCGTGTGGCACCCGCTCGGGCAGCCTGCGGTCAGGCAGGGATGGGTCGCGGGCGCAAACGCGGCGGGCGGTTCTTCGCCCGAGGCGCGTTACGCGGGCGTCGTCGGCACGAACGTCGTCAAGGTCTTCCGTTTAGAGGTCGCGCGGACTGGGCTGTCGCTCGAAGAGGCTTCGGAGGCCGGCTTCGACGCCGCGGAGACTGAGGGCGAGACTCACTCGCGCGCCGGCTACTACCCCGGCGGGTCGAAGATTTACACGCGGCTGGTGACCGACGCGCGCGGACGCCTGCTCGGCGCGCAGATGGTCGGGCGCGAGGGAGTCGCACACCGCATCGACGTTTACGCCGCCGCGCTCCACGCGGGGCTGAAGGTCGAAGACGTGGAACGGCTCGACCTCGCCTACGCCCCGCCCTTCGCGCCGACCATCGACCCCATCATCCGCGCCGCGCACCGCGCACGGAAGAGGGACTGAGCCGCGTCGGTAT
>JBEVKV010000546.1:0-4030 GCA_040509515.1 Pyrinomonadaceae bacterium
GCCTTTCCTCCCTTACCCCTTCCACTTTAACCCTGCCCCGTCTGTCTCCTACCAGCGCGGCTCGCGCTCGCGTCCGCCGCCGCCGCCGCCGTAGCCGCCGCCACCGCCGTAGCCGCCGCGCCCGCCGCCGCCGCGTTCGACGCGGGGTCGCGCCTCGTTGACGGTCAGCGCCCGACCGCCGAGTTCCTTGCCGTTAAACTGCTCGATGGCCGCCGCCGCGCCCTCGGCCGTCGCCATCTCGACGAAGCCGAAGCCGCGCGAGCGACCCGTGTCGCGGTCTTCGACCACCGAGGCCGACTCGACCTCGCCGGCCTGTGAGAATATTTCGCGCAGCTCGTCGCTGGTCGTGCGGAAGTTAAGGTTCCCCACGTAAAGTCTCGTACTCATCTCTCTTTCGTCCTTTTCTCTGTGTGAAGCGCGGGCGCTGGAACTCGTCGCGTGCTGAGGCTGTCGAGCGGGGAGATCGGACTCTGAACACTCCGGCGGCGAGGGCGGCGACTCTCTGTCCCGGTGCTCCCGACCGATGGTCGGAGAGCGGCTTCAAACCAACTTGACCAACCTCACTCTCCTTCAGCCGAACACCGTCGCCCCGACAGTCGCGGTCAGGCGCGACCGCCTTCGGCCGCGCGAGAGCAGGAACCTGATGGCCAAAAGTATGCCCCCAACCCTCCGCCCCGCGCAAGAATTTTTCTCGCCCGCCGCCGCGCGCCCGCGCGGGCACCTTCCTTCTTGAAAAGGCCACGGCTTTAGAGGAGAATACCCGCGCGCAGTCGAAGTCTTTGAGGGCGCGCGGCCCGACGCGTTATCCCCGGCCGCATGTCTCGGTTCCTGAAACCCCCGTGAACGCGCTGCCCCTCGGTGCCGCCCCTGAACCGATGCGATGATCGGCAAGACCATTTCGCACTACCGCATCCTCGGCCAGGCCGGCGAGGGCGGGATGGGTGTGGTCTACGTCGCCGAAGACCTCCACCTCGGCCGCCGCGTCGCCATCAAAATCCCGCACGCCGGCCGCGACGAGAGCCACTACCGCGCTCGCTTTCTGCGCGAGGCGCGCTCCGTCTCCAAGCTCAGCCACCCCAACATCGCCGCCGTCCACGACTACGGCGAGACGGACGACGGCCAGCCCTTCATCGTCATGGAGCTGGTCTCGGGGCAGACGCTCGGCGACGTGCTGGCGGGGCCCGGGCTCTCCATCGTGCGCTCGGTCGAGGTCGCCTGCCAGACCGCCGAGGCGCTCTCCGAGGCGCACAAGCGCGGCGTCGTCCACCGCGACATCAAGCCCTCGAACGTCGTCATCGACGAGCAGGGCGAGGTCAAGGTGCTCGACTTCGGGCTCGCCAAGCAGCTCCACGAGGACGGCGTGGGCGGCCCCGAGGCCGCGACGCTGCTGTCGGCGCGCACGCGCTCGGACGTGGTCATCGGCACGCCGCTCTACCTCTCGCCCGAGCAGGCGCGCGGCTCGAAGGTCGACGGGCGCAGCGACCTCTTCGCGCTGGGGGCGCTGCTCTACGAGTGCCTGACGGGGCGGCCCGCCTTCTCCGGCTCGAACGTCATCGAGATCGGCGCGCAGGTGCTCCACTTCGACCCGCCGCCGCCCTCGCGCTTCAACCCGCGCGTGCCCGCGGAGCTAGACCGCCTGACGCTCAAGGCGCTCGCCAAGAAGCCCGAAGACCGCTTCCAGTCGGCGGCCGAGTTCGCCACCGAGCTGGCGCGCGTGCGCTCGCGCCTGCCCGAGTCCGACACGGCGACGACGCGCCGGCTCGCGGGCGTCGAGGTCGGCCACCGCTCAAGCGCGCTCATCACGATGGCCGAGGCGATGCGCCGCCCGAAGTTCTCGCCGCTGACGCTCGTCGCCTCGCTCGCCGCGCTGGCGCTCATCGTCTTCGTCGTCGCGTACGTGCGCCGCCCCTCGCCGCACAAGCCCACGCCCGAGGCCGCCAGGCTCTACAAGCAGGGCGTGGACGCGATGAGCGAGGGCTCCTACTACAGGGCCAGCGTCCTGCTCTCGGATGCCGTCGGGAAAGACAGCGAGTTCGCGCTCGCGCGCGCGCGGCACGCCGAGGCGCTGATGGAGATGGACTTCATCGACCGCGCCATGGGCGAGATGATCGAGGTCGGCGCGCTCGTGCCCGACCTCTCGATCTACCCGCGCGCCGACGCGCTCTACCTGGAGGCCGTCCGCTCGACGGTGAGGCAGAACTACGACGACGCCATCGAAGGCTACCGGAAGATCGTCGAACTCTCGCCCGCCAGCCCGGAGGCGCACCTCAACCTCGGGCGCGCCTACGAGAGAAACAATCAGGTCGATCAGGCCGTCGGGTGCTACACGAAGGCGACCACGCTCGCGCCCACGTACGCCGTCGCCTACCTGCGCCTCGGCGCGCTCCACACGCGCCGGGGCAACCAGTCGGGCGCGGCCGACGCCCTCGACACCGCGCAGAAGCTCTACGAGCAGGGGAACAAAAAAGAGGGCGAGTCGTCCGTGCACTACCAGCGGGGCCGGCTCCTCATGAACGTCCAGCAGAAGCGGAGCGAGGCGAAGCCCGAGTTCGAGCGGGCGCTGGCGCTGGCGCGCGAGGCGAAGAACACGCACCTTCAGGTGCAGTCGCTGCTGCAACTCGCGCTGACGCAAACCGACACCGCCGAGGCGCAGAAGAACGCGCAGGAGGGCTACGACCTCGCGCACGCCAGCAGCATGAACGACCAGGTGGCCAACGCCTACATCACGCAGGGCATCGTCCTCTTCACCCGGTTGGGCAACGCCGTGGAGGCCGAGGCCAACTACAACCGCGCGCTCCAGTTCGCGGCGGGCAACAAGCTGAAGCGTTACGAGGCGCTGGCCTACACCAATCTGGCGAACCTGTGCGAGAGCAAGGGCCGCCTCGACGAAGCCGAGAAGTACGCCGAGAAGGGGCGCGACTTCTACATGGAGAGCGGCTACCCGGCCGAGGCCGACCGCTCGTCGATCATCATCGGCCGGGTGATGAAACGCAGGGGCGACTACGACGGCGCGCTCAGGCTGTTCGAGGAGTTGCTGCGCTCGGCCGAGCGTTCGGCCGACGTGATGCAGACGGCCAACCTGCGCCGCGAGTGCGGCGCGGTGCTCAACGCGCAGGAGCGCTACGCGCAGGCGCTCCCGCACTACGAGCAGACCCTCGCCGCCGCGCTCACGCTCCGCAACCAGACGCTCTACGCCTACACGCTGCTCAACCAGGCGAACGTGCTCTGGGCGCTGGGCCGCTACGACGAGGCCGCCGAGAACTTCCGCAAGCTGCACGAGGCAGACCCGCAGGTCGTCACCGTGGACGGCATCCTGAAGGTGAACACCCGCCTCGCCGAGGCCGAGATGGAGCTGAGCCGGCAGCACTACCCCGAGGCGGCGTCTAAGGCCGGGGAGGCGCTCGCGCTTCTGAAGGGGGAGAAGACCCCTTCGCCGACCGCGCTCTCGTCGGCCGACGGCAGCCTCGGGGTGGCCGAGAGTTATGCGCGCTCGGCCGCGCTCGGCCGCCCGCTGTGCGACGAGGCGGTGCGGCTCGCCGCGTCGATCGGCGACCCCGGCGTCGGCGCGCGCGCGCAGTTCACGCTCGCGCTCGCGCTGCTCAAAGGGGGCGACGCCCGGGGCGCTCTCTCGGCCGCGCTCAAGGCGCACGACGTTTACGACAAGCTCGGACGTGCCGACTCGGCCTGGCGGGCGCTGGCGCTGGCCGGGATGGCCGGCCGCCGTGCCGGCGACGAGACCGCGGCGCGCGACTATCTGGCGCGCGCCGCCACCTCGCTCACGCAGTACCAACAGAGTCTGGGGGCGGAGGCGGCCAGCTACCTCTTGCGCCCCGACGTGCAATGGCTCCGTAGTGAGTTCGACGTCTCCCAGACGAGCGCGCCTCACTGACGTTGCCCCAATGTCCTCAACCGCAAGGAGAAAAGCAGATGCCAGACGTAGACCCACCAATCGTCGTCAGCGGAGGTTCCGTCACCCTTAAGTTCAAGTCCGACAAACTTAAGGAGAAGGGCAAGGGCCACCATCACAACC
>JBEVKV010000547.1:0-4941 GCA_040509515.1 Pyrinomonadaceae bacterium
TAGGCGCAAAGTTCATACGCACGCGAAAGAGTCCCCTTTGAGGAGGTTTCATCCCATGCAATCCAACCGCGCGCGGTCTCTGGTCGCGCTCTTCGCAGCCCTCTGCCTGCTCTCGCTCGCCGCCGCCTGCTCGCGCAGCGCCGACGACGAGGAGGACGCGGCCGGCGGCGACGACGCGGGCGAGGCCGTCGCCCTGACGCCCTACAAGCCCACGGGGCAGGAGGGCTCGGTCGCCGGCACCATCAGCTTCTCGGGGGCCGCGCCCGCGAAGAAGGGCATCAGCATGGACGCCGACCCCGTCTGCGCCTCGTCCAACCCTGACCCGCACGCCGAGGACATCGTCGTCAACGGCGACAAGCTCGCGAACGTGCTCGTCTACATCAAGGAGGGCACCACCGGCGGCAAGAACATCTCGGGCTTCCAATTCGCCCCGGCCGCGCAGGCGGCGACGCTCGACCAGAAGGGCTGCCACTATGTGCCGCACGTCCTCGCCGTCCAGACCAACCAGACCGTCAACGTCACCAACTCCGACCCGACGGCGCACAACGTCAACGTCGACGCCAAGCAGAACGAGAAGTTCAATCAGGGTCAGTCGCCCGGCGCGGCACCCATCACCAAGCAGTTCAAGCGCGCCGAGACGGTCATCCCCGTCAAGTGCAACCAGCACCCGTGGATGCGCGCCTACGTCGGCGTGCTCCAGCACCCGTTCTTCGCCGTCTCGGACGACTCGGGCAAGTTCGAGATCAAGGGCGTGCCGCCGGGTACCTACACGCTCGTCGCCTGGCACGAGAAGTACCAGCAGGGAATTACGCAGTCGGTCACGGTGGGCGCGGGCGCGCCGGCCACGGCCGACTTCAGCTTCACGGATCAGCAGCTCGCCTCGGGCGACACCGGGGGCGGCGTCCTCAGGATGCTGCCGGCGCTTGAGCTGCCGATGCTCGGCGTCCACCACTGAAGGCGATTGATATCAAAAGGGAAGCGGCATTAATTTCATGAAGGAGTTCGTACTCGAAGCGACAACCGACGTGCCCGTGGCGGGCGCGCCGCCGGCCGCGCGCGAGAAGCTCGCCGCCTTCGTCGAGCTGACCAAGCCGCGCATCACTTTCCTGATCGTGCTCACCTCGGCCGCGGGCTTCAGCCTCGGCTCGAAGGGCGCGCTCGACTACCTCGCGCTCTTCAACGCGCTCTTCGGCATCGCGCTCCTCTCCTCGGGGATCGCGGCCATCAACCAGTACATGGAGCGCGGGCTCGACGCGCGCATGCGGCGCACGCTCTCGCGCCCGCTCCCTTCGGGCAAGCTCGGCGCGGGCGCGGCGCTCGCCTTCGGCCTCGCGCTCACCGTCCTCGCCGAAGTCTACCTCGCCGTCTTCGTCAACCTGCTGACGGCGGCGTTCGGCCTGACGGTCATCGTCGGCTACCTGCTCCTCTACACGCCTCTCAAGACGCGCAGCTCGCTCTCGACGGTCGTCGGGGCCTTCCCCGGCGCGATGCCGCCGCTGATGGGCTGGACGGCGGCGACGGGCGTGGCGGGCGTCGAGGCGTGGGCGCTCTTCGCCATCCTCTTCGCGTGGCAGTTCCCGCACTTCCTCGCCATCGCGTGGATGTACAAGGAGGACTACGCGCGCGCCGGCATACGGATGCTGCCCGTCGTCGAGCCCGACTGCCGCATCACCGCGCGGCAGATAGTCATCTGGTCTCTGCTCCTCGTCCCCGTCAGCCTTTTCCCGACCGTTCTGGGGACGACGGGCACCGTCTACTTCTACGGCGCCTTCGTGCTCGGCATTCTTTTCCTGGGGACGAGCATCCACGCCGCCCTTGCCCACACGCGCCAGGGCGCGCGCCGGCTGCTCCTCGCGTCCGTGCTCTACCTGCCCGTCCTGTTCGGGCTGATGGTCTTTAACAAGTAGACAGTAGACAGTAGGCGGCAGTCGGGAGGCTCCGCTCGGCGAGCGGGGCTTACCGGCCGCTGACTATCCCGCGCAACTTACAGTTCTTCTACTGGCTGCTGTCTACCGTCTACTGTCTACTCTAGGAGGACTCATGGGCCGTGCTCTTGCGGTGTTCCTCTGGGTGATGACCGGCCTCTCGGTGTGGATGTTCGTCAACGGGAAGTGGTGGTTCCCGCAATCCATCTCCGAGCACGGGCCGGCCTACGACCGGCAGTTCATCCTGACCATGGTGGTCGTCGGCATCGCCTTCGTCTCGGCGCAGGCCGCGCTCGGCTACGCCGTCTGGCGCTTCCGCGACACGGGCGAGGGCACGCGCGCCGTCTACTCGCACGGCAACAACCGGATGGAGATTCTCTGGACGGGCATCACGGCCGCCATCTTCATCACGGTCGCGCTGCTCGGCCAGAGGGTCTGGTGGAATCTCCACATGCAGGCCGCGCCCGCCGGCTCCGATCAGGTGCACGTCACGGCGCAGCAGTTCCAGTGGAACTTCCACTACGCCGGCCCCGACGGCAGGTTCGGCCGCACCGACCCGCGCAAGATCAGTGACGAGTCCATCAACTACATCGGGCTCGACTCGACCGACCCGGCCGCGGCCGACGACTCGGTCACGCAGACGCTCGTCACGCAGGTCGGCCGCCCCGTCGAGCTGACGCTGAACGCGCGCGACGTGACGCACAGCTTCTGGGTGCCGCAGCTCCGCTTCAAGCAGGACGCCGTGCCCGGGCTCGACATCAAGGTTCACTTCACGCCGCAGACCGTCGGGCAGTACGAGATCGCCTGCGCCGAGCTGTGCGGGCAGCAGCACTACAAGATGCGCAGCTACATGCTCGTCGTCCCGGCCGACGATTACAGCTCGCTCATCGCGCTGCCGCAGGCGCAGTTCAACAAGCGCGTCGGCGAGCTGGTCAAAAAGTACCCGCTCAACTACTGAAAACCCCTGAACCGAAGGCCGCGCCCGCGTCAGGGCGCGGGCGGGAGGAGCGCGGAGATGGCAGAGACGGAAGTACCCAACGAAGTCCACACGCACGAGGGGCACGCCGCCGGGCACGCCGCGCACCACGCGCCCACCGGCTTCATCCGCAAATACATCTTCAGCATCGACCACAAGGTCATCGGCATCCAGTACCTCCTGCTCGCGCTCTTCTCGGTCGTGTTGGGCATGCTGATGTCGGTGCTGATGAGGATGAAGATGACGTGGCCCGACCACGCGTGGCCCGTCCTCGGCACACTCTTCCCCGAGGGCGCGCCGGGCGGCGTGATGACGCCCGAGTTCTACCTCTCGCTCGTCACGATGCACGGCACGATGATGGTCTTCTTCGTGCTGACGACCGCGCCGCAGGGCGGCTTCGGCAACTACTTCCTGCCCATCCAGATCGGCGCGGACGACATGGCATTCCCCGTCCTCAACATGCTCTCGTTCTGGACGACGCTGCTCGGGTTAATCGTTCTGGTGACGGCCATCTTCGCCTCGGGCGGGTCGGTCATCGGCCCGACGGGCGGGTGGACGGGCTACGCGCCGCTCTCCGCCATCGGGCACCTGCTGAACGTGCCGGGGCAGGACATGGGCGTCAACCTCTGGGTCATCAGCATCGCCATCTTCTGCGTGGCCTCGCTGCTCGGCGCGCTGAACTTCATCGTGACGCTCCTGAACCTGCGGACGAAGGGGATGTCTTTGATGAGGATGCCGCTGACGTGCTGGGCGTGGTTCACGACCGCCGTGCTGGCGCTCCTCTCGTTCCCGGTGCTGCTGGCGGCGGGCGTCCTGCTCTTCCTCGACCACAACGCCGGGACGAGCTTCTTCGTCCCCGGCGGGCTCTCGAACGGGACGGTGGTGCTCGACCACTCGGGCGGCTCGCCGATTCTCTGGCAGCACCTCTTCTGGTTCTTCGGCCACCCGGAGGTCTACATCGCCATCCTGCCGGGCATGGGCGCGACCTCGCACATCCTCTCGACGTTCGCGCGCAAACCCATCTTCGGGTACCGCGCGATGGTCTTCGCGATGTTCGCCATCGGGCTGCTCGGCTTCTTCGTCTGGGGCCACCACATGTTCATCTCGGGGATGTCGCCGCTGACCTCGGCCGCCTTCTCCGTGCTGACGCTCTCCATCGGCGTCCCCTCGGCGATTAAGACGTTCAACTGGCTCGGCACACTCTGGGGCGCGCGCATCAGGTTCACGACGCCGATGCTTTTCGCCATCGGCTTCGTCTCGCTCTTCGTCGCGGGCGGCATCACCGGGCTCGTTTTGGGTCAGTCCTCGCTCGACCTCTCAATGCACGACACGTACTTCGTGCTCGCGCACTTCCACCTCGTGATGGGCGTGGCGGCCATCTTCGGCATGTTCGCCGGCACGTACTTCTGGTTCCCGAAGATGTTCGGCCGGATGATGAACGAGACGCTCGGCAAGATTCACTTCTGGCCGACCATCATCGGCGTCTACGCCATCTTCATCCCGATGCACGCGATGGGCATGGTGGGCCTCCCGCGCCGCTACTCGCAGTTCTACGAAATCATCAACGGCAAGATCGAGTGGATTTATCACTTCAACGCCCCGACGCACGGCCTGATACACTTCGTCACCTGGGCGGCCATCATCACCGTCTCGGTGCAGTTCCTCTTCGTCTTCAACTTCTTCTGGAGTCTCTTCAAGGGCAAGAAGGCTTCGGACAATCCGTGGGACGCGACCACGCTGGAGTGGGTGACGGCGACGCCGCCGCCGCACGACAACTTCGGCGGGCGCGCACCCGTCGTCTACCGCGGCGCGTACGAGTTCGGCGTGCCCGGCGCGCCCGAGGACTTCGTCCTCCAGACGACGCCGGACGAGACGGGGCCGAACGTCGCATACGCCGGCGACGAACAAGGAACAACGGGTGATGGCCATAACGGTCGCGGGTGAGCGGGAGACGGCGACGCAGGCCGAGACCGTCATAGACGTGGTCGGCGCGCGACGCCGCGGCGGTCGCGGCGGTCGCGGCAACGGCCGCGGCGGCCC
>JBEVKV010000548.1:0-8117 GCA_040509515.1 Pyrinomonadaceae bacterium
TCCCTGAAGCGGCTACTCCTTCTGACGCTCGTCTTGCTGGCGCCGGCCGGCCCGGCCCTCGGGCAGGGGGCTACGGGGCAGCTCACGGGCCGGGTCGAGGACGCCGCGGGCGCGGTCGTCCCCGGCGCGTCGGTCACGGTCACCAACCTCGCGACCTCCGCGCAGCGCCAGGTCACCACCGGCGAGGAGGGCTCCTTCGCCGTCCCGCTGCTCCAGCCCGGCAGGTACAGGGTCGAGGTCTCGGCGCAGGGGTTCAAGCGCGTCGTCGTCGAGGAGGTGGAGGTCAACGTCACGCAGACGGCGACCGTCAACCTCAATCTCGAACCTTCGACGGTCGAGGAGACCGTGACGGTGACGGCCGAGGGCACGCTCGTCCAGCAGGAGAGCTCGCAGGTCGGCCGCGTCATCGAGGAGCGCGCCATCACACAGCTCCCGCTCCCGACGCGCAACTTCCAGCAGCTCCTGACGCTCTCGCCGGGCGCGTCGTCCAGCGTCTCGAACAACACGGAGCTGGGGCGCGGCGACGCGATCATCTCGGTCAACGGCCAGCGGACGACCTCGAACAGCGTCCGCATCAACGGCATCGACGCCAACTCCGTGGGCACTAACTCGACGCCGAACATCGCCGTCCCGGCGACCGACTCGCTGCAGGAGTTCGTCGTCCAGACCTCGCTCTACGACGCGTCGCAGGGGCGCAACGCGGGCGGCAACGTCGAGGCCGTGACCAAGTCGGGCTCGCGCGATTTCCACGGGAACATCTACGCGTTCCTGCGCGACGACTCGCTCAACGCCAACGACTTCTTCCTCAACTCGGCCGGCCAGCCGCGCCCCGTCCTGACGCGCAAGCAGTTCGGCGGCACCCTCGGCGGCCCCGTCGTCCGCGACAAGGTCTTTTTCTTCGCGTCGTATCAGGGCACGCGCGAGCGCAACGGCGCGTCGCTCAACAACAGCCTGACGTTCCCCGTCATCCCCGCCCAGTTGACCGACAACAACCGCACGGCCGCCGGGCTCGCGGCCGCGTTCGGGCTCCCGGCGGCGGCCATCAGCCCCATCACGGTCAACATCCTGAACGCGCGTCTGCCGTCGGGCGCGTTCGCCATCCCGTCGGCGACGACCGCGTCGGGGCTCTCGCCGCAGTCGGCCATCTCGACCTTCCGCGAGAGTCAGTTCAACGGCAACTTCGACTGGACGATCAGCGACAAGCACACTTTCACGGCCAAGAACTTTTTCGCCAGCAACCCGACGCGGCAGGCCAACTACAACTTCGCCGGCCTCGGCAACGGTCCGCAGCAGTTGCCCGGCACGGGCGGCGACCTCGACATCGTCCAGACGCTCTCGTCGCTCACGGACACATACGTCTTCGGGCCGAACGTGATTAATCAGGCGCGCTTCGGCTTCAGCCGCCTGCGCGTGACCTCGGTGCCCGAAGAGCCTTTTACGGCGCAGCAGTTCGGCATCACCAACCCGCTCGGCAACCTCTTCCCCGGCATGCCGACGCTGACGGTGACGGGGCTGTTCACGCTCGGCTCGTCGCCGCTGGCCGACCAGTCTTCGCGCATCAACTCGTTCGGCTTTCAGGACACGCTCTCGGTCGTCTCGGGCCGCCACCGGCTGAAGATCGGCGGCGAGTACCGGCGCTCGCAGGTCAACTTCTACTTCAACGCCTTCTCGCGCGGGCAGCTCATCTTCCCGACGTTCGCCAACTTCCTGCTCGGCCAGTCGGTCTCGGTCATCGGCTCGGGCGTCTACGACCGCGCCTTCCGCGTCAACGACCTCGCGGGCTTCGTGCAGGACGACTTGAAGCTGACCGAGCGTCTGACGCTCAACCTCGGCCTGCGTTACGACTTCTTCGGGCTGCCGAAGGAGAAGTACGGCCGGCTCGTCAACTTCGTCCCCGAACAGTTCCGCGCGGGCACCATCGCCTCGCCGGCGGGGCCGCCGAACGGCATCGTGCAGGCGGGCAACGCCGACAACCCCCTGCCCGGCGTGCCGCTCGTCGAGGACACGCTCGTCCCGCAGGACAAGAACAACTTCGCGCCGCGCGTGGGGCTGGCGTACCGTCTGAACGACTCGGGGACGCTCGTCGCGCGCGGCGGCTACGGCATCTACTACGACCGCATCTCGACGCGCTACGCCAACACGCAGCTCTTCAACTTCCCGTACCTCGCGGTCGGCGTCGGCGTCTTCCGCCCGCTCGCCACGCCGTTCGCGGCGGTGCCGCAGCCGGGGGCATTCCCGACGGCGGCGACCGTGCCGGGGCCGCTCACGGCGCTCGGGATTCTCATCAGCGGCGTCTACGTGGACGAGAATTTGCGGACGCCCTACATCCAGCAGTACAACGCGAACGTCCAGTGGGAGTTCGCGCGCAACTACCTGCTCGAAGTCGGCTACGTCGGCTCGAAGGGGACGAAGCTGCTGCAACTGCTGACGACCAACCAGCCGATTTACAACCCGGCGACGAACACGTTCGCCGCGCCCTTCGCGCCGTTCGTCTCGGCGCAGAAGAACGCGACCGGCGGGTTGCAGCACGTCCGCACGGACTCGAACTCGCACTACGACTCGCTCCAGATGAGCGTGACCAAGCGGTTCAGCAACGGCCTCCACTTCCTCTCGGCCTACACCTTCGGCAAGTCGATTGACTACTATTCGGGAGGCACGGTCAACGAGCTTGTCTCGACGCCGGGCGACCAGCGCGACTGGAAGACGAATCGCGGCCGTTCGGACTTCGACCGCACGCACCGCTTCGTGACGAGTTTCGTCTACGACCTGCCGCGCCTCGTCGAAAACTCCTCGGCCGCGCGCTGGCTTTTGAACGACTGGGGCGTCAACGGCATCCTGACGTTGCAGACGGGGCTCCCGTTCTCGGTCATTCAGGCCCCCGACAACAACATCATCCAGCGCGCCAACTTCCGTCCCGGTTTCACGGGCGGCATCGAGGGCGACGGGCAGACGCAGGATAGACTGGCGCAGTACTTCAACACGGCGGCCTTCGCGCCATCGACGCTCGCGGGCGGCTTCTTCGACCCCGTGGCGCCGTTCGGCAACACGGGGCGCAACATCCTGACGGGGCCGGGGCAGAAGAACTTCGACTTCTCGGTGGTCAAGTTCATCCCCTTCACGGAGTCCGTGCGCGGCGAGTTCCGCACGGAGTTCTTCAACCTCTTCAACTGGGCCAACTTCGCGAACCCGAACAGCAACATCAGCGTCCCGCTGACCTTCGGCCGCATCACGCAGACGAGCGCCGGCCCGCGCGTGATTCAGTTCGCCTTTAAGTTAAACTTCTAGGATGGCTGAGTTCGAGGTTGAAGGGCTGCGGCTCTACTACGAGGAGCGCGGGCGGGGCGAGCCCTTAGTGCTCGTCCCCGGCTTCGGCACGGGCGCGTGGATTTGGTATCGGCAGACGGACGTGTTCGCCGGACACTTCCGCGCCGTCGTCTTCGACCCGCGCGGCGTCGGGCGCTCCGAGGGGCGCGACGAGCCGCGCCCGATGCGCGGGTTCGCGGACGACGTGGCGGCGCTGCTCGACGAGTTGAAGGTGGAGCGGGCGCATGTGCTCGGCGCGAGCTTCGGCGGCTTTGTCGCGCAGGAGTTCGCGCTCGCCTACCCCGAACGGACGCGGAGCCTCGTCCTGTGCTGCACGAGCTTCGGCGGCGCGCGCCACGTCCCGCCGTCTGCCGAGACGCTCGCGGCCATCGCCTCGACTAAGGGTCTCAACACAGAGGAGCGCGTCCGCGAGAATCTGCTGCTCGCCTTCTCGCCGCGCTTCGCCGCCGAGAGCCCCGAGGAGGTCGAGCGCGTCATCAGTTTGCGCGCCGAGAACCCGGTGCCCGAGCACGCGTACCTGCGGCAGTTGGAGGCTGCGGTCGCCTTCGACGCCTCCGCGCGCGTCGGCGAGATCAAAGCCCCGACGCTCGTCATCACGGGCGACGCCGACGCGATTGTCCCGCACGAGAACTCTTTGAACCTCGCGGCGGCGATACCCGGCGCGGTGCTGCGCGTCGTCGAGGGCGGCAGCCACACCTTCTTCATCGAGCGGCCGGAGGAGTTTAACCGCGCCGTCGTCGAGTTCGTCGCACAGCACAGTTTGAAATTTGAAATTTGAAATCCTAATGACCTACGCACGCATCGTCGGAACCGGCTCGTACGTGCCGGACAAGGTTTTGACCAACGCAGACCTCGGGCGGATGCTCGGCGAGGACGTGGACGAGTTCGTCTCGAACGTGCTCGGCATACGCGAGCGCCACGTCTGCGCGGAGGACGAGAGCACGGCCGACCTCGCCGAACGGGCGTCGCGCCGTGCGCTCGAAGCGGCGGGCTTGCGTGCGGAAGACCTCGACCTCATCGTGCTCGCCACGGACACGCCCGAGTACGTCTCGCCGGCCACGTCGGTCGTCGTGCAGCACCGTCTGGGGGCGAAGCGCGCGGGCACCTTCGACCTCAACTGCGCGTGCGCGGGCTTCGTCACCGCGCTCGACACGGCGTCGAAGTACGTCATCGCCGATTCGTCTTACCGAAACGTGCTCGTCGTCGGGGCCTACGCGATGTCGAAGTTTCTCGACTGGACGGACAAGAAGACCGCGACCATCTTCGCCGACGGCGCGGGCGCGCTCGTGCTGCGCGCGGACGAAGAGCGACCGGGCTTCCTCGCCTCGAAGCTCGTCGCGGAGGGGAGCTACCACGACCACATGGGCATCTACGCGGGCGGCGCGCGGATGCCGGTCACGGAGGATGTCCTGCGCGAAGGCGTGTGGGCCAAACTGCGCTTCGCCAAGAAGTACCCGGCCGAGGTCAACACCGAAGGCTGGCCCGCAATCGTCGGCGACGTGCTGGCGAAGGCCGGGCTGACGCAGGACGACGTGGCGCTCTTTCTCTTCACGCAGGTCAATTTGAGCACGATTAAAATCGTGATGGAGAAGATGGGCCTCCCGTGGGAGCGCACGCACACCGTGATGGGCAAGTGGGGCTACACGGGCTCGGCCTGCATCCCGATGGTCTTGGACGACGCCGCGCGCGAGGGCAAGCTCCGTGAAGGCGACATCATCGTCATGTGCGCCTCCGGCGGCGGCCTTAACATGGCCTGCGCAGCTTTCAAGTGGTAGGGAATCACGCCCCGTTCCTTCGTTGCAGGGCTTGCAGCAAAGGCAGCGCGGCCTGCAACGAAGGAAGCACGACCTGCAATGAAGGAAGTAAGACTTGCAGGAACGTAACACATGCTGCAATAAGGGAAGTAGGAGTTGCAGGAACGTAACACGCGCAGCAATAAAGGAAACGGGGCGCGCGGCGAGGCGACAGGCCGGCGATCATGAAATATCCCAACATCTACGCACTCTTCCGCGAGCGCGTCGCCGAGTACGCGGGGCGCGACGTGTTCTACGTGCGCCGCGGTGGGGAGTGGCGCGGGAGTTCGTGGGAGAAGTTCGGCGTCGACGTGGAGGCGTTCGCGTCGGCGCTGCTGGCGTCGGGGCTGACGCGCGGGGCGGCCGTGTGCATCCTGATGGGGAACGTGCCGGAGTGGCCCGTGTGCGACGTGGGCGTCATCGCGGCCGGGGGCGTCGGGTGCGGGCTCTACCCGACGAGCAGCGCCGAGCAGTGCCGCTACATCATCGACCACTCGGACGCCGAGTTCGTCGTCGCGGACACGGCGGCGCAACTTGAGAAGGTCTTGAGCGTGCGCGAAGGGCTCCCGAAGGTCAGGCAGTTCGTCGTGCTCGACCCGGAGGCCGCGCGGGGTCGCGAGGGCGTCGTCAGCTTCGAGGAGTTTTTGCGCTTCGGCGAAGAGAGAAGCGAAGAGACGGCGATTGAACTGCGCGCGCGCGCCGAAGGGGCGGGGGCCGACGACACGGCCATCATGGTCTACACGTCGGGCACGACGGGGCTGCCGAAGGGCGCGTGCCTGAGCCACCGCTATGTTATTAACAGCGTCGAGTCGCTGCGCGGGGCCGTGCCCGTCTACGACACAGACGTGGCCTTCTCCTACCTCCCCTTCTGCCACGTCGCCGAGCGCATCTCGGGGCTCTACAACCGCCTCTACGCGGGCGCGTCCGCCTACTTCGTAGACGACCTTTTGAAGCTCGGCCAGTACATGACGGAGGTGCGGCCGACGGTCTTCGCCTCGCTCCCGCGCTTCTTCGAGAAGATTCACGCGCGCGTCGTCGCAGACCTCGCGCGCGAGCCGGAAGACGTGCGGCGGAGATTTCAGGAAGCCCTCGGGACGGGTCGGCGCGTCGTGCGTCTGCGCCAGTCGGGCGAAGAAGTCCCGGGCGAACTGCTCGCCGACTACGAGTCGAACGCGCTGCCGGTGCTCGGGCGTTTGAAAGACTACTTCGGCGGGCGCGTCCGCGTGGCGACCTCGGGCGGCGCGCCGCTGCCCGAAGAGGTGGCGGAGTTCTTCGCCGCCGCCGGGCTGCCGATACTCCAAGCCTACGGGCTGACCGAGAACGTCTGCGTCGCCTTCAACCGCCCCGAAGCTTACAAGTTCGGCACCGTGGGGCCGCCGATGCCCGGCTGCGAGGTGAGGATAGAGGCGGACGGCGAAATCCTCGTGCGGAGCGAGATGATGTTCTCGGGCTACTACAAGGAGCCCGAGAAGACGGCCGAGGTGATGCGCGACGGCTGGCTGCTGACGGGCGATTTGGGCGAGCTGGACGCGGACGGCTTCCTGAAGATAACGGGTCGCAAGAAGGAGCTGATCGTGCTCTCGACGGGGAAGAACGTCGCGCCCGCGCTCGTCGAGAACATGATTAAGGAGCACCACCTCGTCAGCCACGCCTACGTCCACGGCGACGGCCGCAGCTACCTCGTCGCGCTCGTCACGCTCAACTCCGCGGAGGCCGAGGAGCACGCGCGCGCGCTCGGCCTGCGCTTCGGCGGCTTCGAGGAGTTGGCCGCGTCGGAAGAGATGAGGGCGCTCGTCTCGTCCATCGTCGAGTCGGCCAACCGCCGCGTCTCTTCGAGCGAGTCGGTGAAGAGGTTCGCCGTCCTCCCGCGTGACTTTCGGCAGGAGCTTGAAGAGGTGACGCCCACGCTCAAGCTCAAGCGCGACGTGGTGGCGCGCAACTTCGCGGAGGTCTTGCGCGGCCTCTACGAGCAGCCTTTTTCGGAGGAGTGAACATGAGACAACAAGGCCGTGCCGCGCGCCGCGCGCTGGTGGCAACGCTTTTCACGCTCGCCTTCGCGGCGTCCGCCCCGGCGCAGGCCCCGGCGCAGTCGATGAAGGAGGCGGTCGTCTTCGGGCAGAAGATTCAGTACGCGGAGGCGGGCAGCGGCCCCGTCGTCGTGCTGCTGCACGGGCTGGGCGGCAACTCGACGAACTGGACTTTCAACACGCCGGCGCTCGCGCAGAAGTACCGCGTTATCGTCCCCGACCAGATCGGCTTCGGCGGCTCCGACAAGCCGCTCATCAACTACCGCATCGCGACCTACGTGGACTTCCTCGACAAGTTCCTCTCGGAGCTGAAGGTCGAGCGCGCGACGCTCGTCGGCAACTCGATGGGCGGGTGGGTCGCGGCGCTCTACGCGCTCAGGCACCCGACCAAAGTCGAGCGGCTGGTGCTCGTGGACGCGGCGGGTTTCGCGCCGCCGAAGGAGTTCGACGTGAACGCGCTCGCGGGGCTGAACCCCTCGACGCGCGCGGAGATGAAGCAACTCTCCAACCTCGTCTTCTTCAACCCGCTGTTCAAGTCGGACGCGGCGGTCGACGTGCTGCTGGCGCAGCGCATGTCGGCGGGCGACGGCTACACCATCCAGCGCCTCGTCGAATCCATTCACCGCGGCGACGACATGCTCGACGGCAAGCTCGGCGCGGTCAAGCAGCCGGTGCTCATCGTCTGGGGGCGCGACGACGGGCTGACGCCGCTGGCGCGCGAGGGCGAGCGGTTCAAGAAGGAGATTCCGCACGCGCAACTCGTCGTCTTCGACAACTGCGGCCACGTCCCGCAGGTCGAGAAGGCCGCCGAGTTCAACGCGGCGGTGCTCAAGTTCCTTTCACAACCGTAGACGAGACGGAGACGCGGATGATTTTGAAGGTCGGCGATGCGGCCGAGTTGACGAAGACCGTCACGGACGCGGACGTGCGCGCGTTCGCGGATGTGACGGGCGACCATAACCCCGTCCACCTC
>JBEVKV010000549.1:0-26933 GCA_040509515.1 Pyrinomonadaceae bacterium
CGTGCCCCAGACGATCTGAACGACGGGGCCGAACAGGTGATGGCCCTTGGCCACCGGAAAGACCCGGTTGATGTTGCTGATAATCTGGGGGGCGTTCCTGACGGGGTCTTTGGGGAACAAGAGGGAGTCGAGCGAGTGATTCTTCAAGCCGGCCCGGAGAAAGCTTTCGTCGAACGTGCGGTTGATGGCCAGCAAGCCGCCGACGCCGGTCAAGGCGAAGCCGAAGCCGAGTTGGATGGGGGCAAAGCCCTCCGTGAAGATGAGGGCCACAAGCGAGTAGCCCTCGCCGCCGTCAGGCATCCGGGTCGTCAACATCCCTATGGCCTTGACGGCGATCTTGTCGGCAATCTGGAGCTGGAGGATGCCGCTGTACTCCTGCTTCTCCGGGTCGAAGCTCAGGTAGCCCCCCCCGACCACCACGTTCGCATCGATAGAGAGCCCGGCGCCCTTCGGAGGTTTGAAGCCGACAGCCAGATTCGCTTCGCCGAGGTTGCCGCCCTCTTCGGGAAAGGTGAGAGTCGCCGCAAGCCCGACCTGCTCAACGACAACGTCGATGGGGCCGATGGACAGCCCAACGTTGGCCGATACCTCCCCCCGCACGTCTGCGTCCGAGGCCAGCAGGCGGAGGTGGATCGCCGGAACCTTGAGCACGTCCCCGACCGATATATTGACCGGCAGCGTCGCGTCGAGGCTGCCGGAGCCGCGAAAAGTCAGGCCGCGTTCGTTCGACCAGGCCAACCCCAAATCGAACTTCGCCTCCAGCCCCTCCGCGGGGAGGATGCTGCGCAGGAAGCCGTCGCCATCCCCCGGGGCGAGCACGAGTTTCGACGAGGTCACGTCGGCCGACAGCGCGAGCGATTGACGCGCCTCGGAGAGCGCCGTTTCGAGCTTGAGCTGCGCGCCGCCTACTTCCAGCCGCGAGCCGTTTGGAGCGCCCAACGAATAGGCGGGCCCTTGTGCGGGGGCGGGCAGCGTTGCGGCGAGGCTGCCCTTCACCTCCGTCGTGGCCGGGTCGGCCAGCAATGTCAAACCATGACGCCCGTAAGCAACCGCGTCGATGGAGCCGGCGAGACCAAGCCCGACAGACCAGCCGCCGACTTCCCTCGTCGTGTTGAGCGTGCCGAAGGGGCTGAGCACCAGACCCAGATCGCCGCGGTCGGCCGGCGAGGGATTAAGGACGACTCCCGCCTCGGCCTCGGCACCGGCGAGTTCGTCCTCGACATAAATGACCAGCGCGTCCTCAAGATACGGCGCCGTATCGCCGAGCGATTCCGCGCTGTCCTCGTCGAACCCGTAACGGCAAGGCACGCCCAGCGCGCGCAACACGCGTTGCAGACGGGGGAAGAGTTTTCGAGCTAACCCGACCGCATCATCTGACGGGCTCCCGTATTCAGCCCGCAGCGTGACGGCCGGGTCACGTATAAGCTCCACGAGCCTCCCGAACCGAAAGCGGTCGAGACTGAAGGGGGCACGAATCAGTTCGTCGCCCTGCACGACCGGCAACCGGGGCTCCTGCTCGTAAGCAGGTTCGATCAGCGTGGCCAGCGCCAGAAGGCTATGCGCGAGCGGATGCCAGCGACGCAGGTAGCTGGCTAGGAGGTAGGCGGCGAGGTCTTCGCCGAGGTCGTCGAAGGCGTCCGTCGCCCCCCCGAAGCCGCGGAGCGCTCTCACAGCCGTTAACGCCTGACGCGATAGATCGAGCAACGCGGAAATGCTCTCCGACGAAGGAGCGGGCTGCGAAGCAATCGCGTCGATCTGCGTCCGCAACCCGGCCACGGCGCTGAGAGCGGCTAGCAGCGTTTCACGGTCGTCGCCGACCACCACCGCGGGGTTTTTCGCTCCGAGCTCGGCCAGCAATCGGTCGAACGCGTAAGGGTTCTCGACGGCGCCGCCGACCGGGTCAAGCAGTTTGCCGATTTCCTCGGCGAGTGTCTCCAACAAGTGAGCGCTCATTAGTTGGTCCCATCCTTGATATCGCGGAAATTATCATCATTCGGATTGAGACTGACTCTGTAAGTCGTCCAGACACTTCCGGCCTTCGCGTGCCATCGCAGTGTGTGAATCACCGCCTTGTAGCTCTGCCCCCAGTCGAACGTGACCTCACCGAAGTTATTGACGCCGACGATCTTTTCCTTTCCCGGAGTTCTGTTGTGGAGACGGTAGTGCGAATTAGCGACTTTATAGACCTCCGCCGCCTGCTTGCGCTGGGCAGGCGTCGAGCCGGGTAGCTGACCCGGAATCTGCGGAGCGGCCGGCAGGTTTTCAACGTCCTGGCCGATGGGCGTGAGATAGTCGAGACGGTAGCGGTAGTGCGGCCGCGTTGTAATGTTGATGCCGTAGCCCATCTGGCTCTCACTCCACAACGGAACCGTGGGCCCTTTGGATTGGAGCTTCATCGAGTCCACCCCGCGCTGATGGTGGAATGATTCTCTGCCGTAACCGCTGAGGTCTGTGCCGGGCGGCACGTTCCACCCCACATAACCTTCCGGCCGATGGTTCGGAATGAAGTCCGCCAGCCGCGCGGCCAGAGGCGAGTACCTGTAGCCGTCCCTCTGAAACCCGCGAGTGTCTTCGTCCTCCTTCTTGAAAGAACTTGCCACCAGTTGCGCGACGACCGCGGTCGCCGGCTGCTGGTCTTCAAAGCGTTGATCCGCGCGATAGATCAGGCGTGTCGCGAAGCTGTGATGGACATCACCCGACAGCAGAATCACCTGTCCCTTGCGCTCCTTGATCGTCTGCCCGTTGCGCACCAGATCGACCTCCGGCAGCTTCGACGTGAGTGTTACCAGCAACCGGTCGAATGCGACTGAAGGTAAGTCCCACGCCTCGTAGATGTCCGGCTCGACATCGCTTTTCGTATACTTAGCGCCGGTTCGAGCGACGCCGGGGTGCCTCGATGCCGAGCGGATAGGTTGTACCGGCGGCGCATTCGTAGTCAGGACGACGAGCAGAGCGCGATCCCCTAATAATGGTGTCGACAGAATCTGATTACTGAGCTGAGCCGGCGGCAAGAAGACCCCCGGCTCGTCTCCACCTTTGGGGAACGAGCGCCAGGTACGGGTGTCGGTGACGATGATCAGGTGCTTGTCACACTCGATGTAGTAATGGTATTGCAGCGAGCCGGGCTTGTGGAAGACGGCCTTTTGCTGCTCTATCTCACCCTTGTTCTCCGGCATTCCCACAAGCGCGCGAATGGCCTGGGAGTCCTGCTCGTACCTGGCCGCCCTCTGTTCAAGCGGGATCGATTGAGACGGGGCGATCAGCCCCGGGTCGAGCTTCTCTAAGAGGGCCCGTCCCGGCGGCGTCGGAGTGGCCTTCTCGAACTGCTCGGGGGCATTACCCCAATGCTGGCAGAGCGCGTAGGCGGTGAGCGCGTTCTGCATCACGCGTAAGCCGAGTGGTTTGCTGTACATGCTGCGGCAGACATCGAGCGTCGCATTCCAGTCGTCGGTTACGTCGTGATCGTCGAAGATCATGTAGGTGGGGACGTTGGCCAGCGCGCGCCGAACTTTCCCCACCGTCGTCGCAAACTCGGCGACGCTCTTCGTGTCCTGCTCGGCATCCAGCAGATAAAGCGAGCCGTTGGAGTCGGCCGGGTAAATCCTTGCGGCAACCTCGCTGGCCGTCGGCAGGGCGGCAGGCCACAGAACGTTCGACCAGACGAACAGATACATGCAGAGATATTCACCAAGCGACATGAGATGGCTTTGCAGGTCGACCGACCTGAAACCCGCTTGGCGGAGCAGGTCATAACGCAAGGCGGGCATGGGCAGTTTGGTCGCCGGGTCAATGAGGCGAGGTGGCACCGGGAGCGTTTCAGACCATCCCAGCAAGGTGTGAGCGGCGTCACTAAGGACGAGCAGCAAAGCGTCCGAGACATCGTCCGCATAAATCTGGTCGCCCGTGAGCAGTAGCTGATGCGGGCGGGCGTAGGGATTGCCGGCCGTCGCTTGAATCAGGTCATGAATCAGCGGCATGGCGTCTTTGCCTTCGGCATGCGGCAGCCGGCAAGACCCCTGAAGCACCCGCAGGAAGTTCAAGTCCTGCGGCGGCAAAGCAAAGCTCGGCAAAGCGTAGGGCGGATAACTCAGGTTCGCGCCGTTGGTCGCGGACGCCAGATTTGCGCTGAGGTGGTCGGGAAAATCGAAGAGAAGGTTATATTGGTAGACGACGCCCTCGGTCAGCCTCTGCCCGCGCGGCATCGCCCTGGCCGTCACGGCCACGATGTACAGGTTAGCGCCAACCGCTACGGCGCGCTGTGTCCCCTCTATCACGCTGTCGCCATTGGCGTCCAGCACTTTGAGCGTCACGTCGCAGGGTTCGCTGAGCGCAAGCCAGACCGTCACCGAGGCGTGCGTCACTCTGCGTAGAATAGGGCCGGCCAGAACTCTGGGTTTACTGCCGAGTGATTTCTGGAGCGATTCCCAAACCATAGGCTACCTCCCAAAACAGTGAACGCACCCTGAAAACTGTGAGGCGCGAAGACTCGCCCTTTGATTGGCGACGCAGCGCCCTACGGCCGGGACACCTGAACATCAGCCGTCGCCGCGACTAATTGCGGCAGTTACACAATTAAGCCGGGCTGCGTCGCGATTAACAGGCGATTTCCGCGCATCTGCTTCATCTGCGACTGCTGAGAGGGAAAGTTGCTGAACTTTCCACGAAATTACTACCGGCACGGATTTTTTTTCTTCCGGTCGGATAAACGGCTCTCGAAAACCGGAGCCTCGACGATTAGTGGTTTGTTCGGCCGGGTTGCAAGAATTGAGACGAGACGGGAGTTGTCATTAACATACGCGGATGCCACTGGTGTAATCCGAAAATTTTTGCAGCACTATCCCTTCGAGAATATAAAGAGATAAATTTCGGCATGTGGCTCCTACCTAAAAGACTGCGAAAGTAATCTATAAGCGCACGTAAGAAAATGTTTATATGTTAGTAACATCAGATTCTGCGCCCCGGCCGCAACGACACGCGGGCCTCCGCGGGGGCCGGGTCGCGCTGCTGTTGGCCGCGGTCGCGGTCGGCATTCTGCTGCGCGTTCCCGCGCTCTACAATTCCGAGTATGACTTCAACTCCGACGAGGCGGTGAACGCGCTGGTCGTGAAGCACATGCTGGAGGGGCGCGAGTTCTCCCTCTTCAACTGGGGTACGACCTACTACGGCATCGTCGAAGGGCTCTTGGCCGTCCCGCTCGTCGCCCTGTTCGGCTACGAGCCGTTGGCCTTCAAGCTGTCAGCCCTCGTCGGATTTCTCATCCTGCAAGTCTCGGTCTTTCTGTTAGGCCGACGCCTCTACGGGGCATGCGCCGGGATCGCGGCCGCCGCGTTGCTGTCCGTTCTCTCGCCGATGCTCATCGTGTGGAGCACGTTGGCGAGCGGCGGCTACTGCCTGATCGTCGGGTGGGGCACCATCACCGCGCTCTACGCCATCCGCCTCACCCGGCGCCCTTCCGTCAGCGGGGCGGCCGTCCTCGGGTGGCTGCTCGGTTTCGGGCTCTACATCTACCAACTCTACGTCGTGTACGTGGCGACTTTCGCCGCCGCGCTCGCTCTCGCGGCCGCGTGTGAGCTTACGCTGCCCGGGGGGCGCGCCCGCGCGCGGCGTCTGCTGGAGTCGTTCGGGGCCGGGAGGGCCGTCAAAGCACTGCTCGCTTTCGCGTTGAGCTTCGCCCTCGGGTGGGCGCCGACAATCATCGCCCGCCTGAGCGGGCTGGCGGCCAGCAAGCAGCCCTCATACGGGCTCGCGGGGCCGGGGGTGGTCGTCGCCAACGTGAAGCTGCTGGTGCAACGCTGCCTCCCGGCCCTCTTCGGCGTCAACCCCTTCGGCGTGCCCGAACTGTTGAGTCGCTCGGGGCCGAGCTTCTCCCTCTGGGCGGAGGTCGGTTATCTCGGATTCTTTGGCGCCGCGTGGCTGTGGGGCGTCCGTTCCGTACTCGGGCGTGACGGGTGCGGGGGGCGGGTAGTAACCGTGGCCCTCGTCCTGCTCCCGGTCGTTAACGTGCTGCTCTTCATCCTGAGCCCGAATCCGCAGGACACGCTTTCGCACCGTTACCTGCTGCCGAGCCTCACTTCGTTCGCCGTGCTGGCGGGCGGGATGGTCGTGCGAATCGGGAGACGTTCCCGCGCAGCCGCGCTCCTGCTCTCTTGCGTGGTTATCGCCTTCGGCCTCTCGAAGTCGGCCGCCTGGCTGGTGAGTCAGAACTACCTGACCGGAAGTTTACAGCTTGTGCGCAAGCACGAGCCGCTCGACGACGTGTTAGAGCTGTTGAGACGTGAGGGGGTGCGCGGTGCGTTCGGGGACTACTGGACGGCGTACAAGGCCACTTTCCTGAGCCGTGAGGAGATTACGGTCGCCTCCATCAGTATCTGGGATCGCAACCCCGAAATGACCCGCGCCGTGCGCGCCCTGCCCACCGCGGCCTACATCTTCAAAGAGTCCTCGCGCCGGGACGTGGCTTTCGGCGAGCGCCTCCGCGACTACCAAATCCCTCACACGAGACACCTCATCAATCCGTACGCGGTCTACGTGAGCACGGCGGGACAGAGTCTCGGGAGGGCCGAGTTGGGCCCGCTCACGCGGTTCGCGTCGTCCATCGCGGTCGAAGGCGCGCCACAGGTTTTAAGACCGGGCGAGTCGGCGCGTGTCAAAATCAGGGTCACGAATACGTCCGACGGCGTGTGGTCGGCTGAGGGCGGTGACGAAGGGGAATACAGAGTCGCGGCCTCGTCCCGTTGGCTCAGCGGCGAGCAGTTCCTGACCGGGGATGCGGCAAGGGCCTTGTTCCCGCGCGACGTTCGACCGGGCGAGGCGTTAGAGGTGTGGGTGCCGGTCGCGGCCCCCTTACGCCCCGGCCGGTACACACTCGTTCTCACATTGGTGCAGGAGAGGGTCGCGTGGTTTTGTGACGTGGGCGGCGGCGAAGCCAGACTGCCGATCCTCGTCAAGTCCAGTCCGGATTAGACGGCCGAGTCGCCCGTGCGGGTCGCCCGGTTGGCGTACTCGCCGCCGTCTCCAAAGACGTGCGGCCGCAGCACACTGTAAAACTCCTCTTCGGCGATGAGGTGTTGCTCGCTCTCCGTCAGGAGCTGGCGTGCGCCGGGCCGTGGACGGCAGACCACCATGAACTGGAAGGCAAACAGCCGAGGCCAGACGGCGCAGAGCAGTCGGCTCAGGCGCGTGAAGGGCGGGCCGAGCCGCCCCCCGAAGACGGCGTCGAAAGGGACGGGGACGGGAAGCACCTTCTCGATCTGATAGCCGCAGTCCTCCAACATTGTCACAAGCGAGCCGCGTGTGAACAGACGCCTGTGCGTGAGGTCGAGGATGCCACGCTCGGCGTAGGGGAACTTGCCGAGGAGAAGGTTGAGCCGGACGGTCACGAAAGCAACGTTCGGGGTGGACAGGATGACCGGCGGCGGCCCGGGCGCCGTGCCGCGAGAACTCTGGTACGACTCACGCAGCTTGAGCAGGAATTGCTCCGGCTCGTTCAAATGCTCGATGACGTCGAGCATCAGCACCAGATCGAAGTCGGAGAGGTTGACCGGCAACTCGTCCTCGTCCAGTCGCGCGCTGATGAATTCGCTCATCGCGTCCGGCGGCGGCGGCGACTTGTCGAGCCCGGTCACGCGCGCACCCGCCTTCTCACACTCGCGGGCGACGAAGCCCGCGCCGCAGCCCACGTCGAGCACCTTCCGCGGGTTGACCGACCGAATCAGTTCCAACGCCATCCGGTGTGAAGAATAAGCGATATCCGTCTTATCCGCGTAAGAAGTCCGGTCGAAATTCCGGTACTTTAAAGAGCAGAACATGCCCTTCTGGTGCAGGCGGAACTGGAGCGTCGCTTTG
Organism: Pyrinomonadaceae bacterium; assembly: GCA_040509515.1. Classification (GTDB taxonomy): domain Bacteria; phylum Acidobacteriota; class Blastocatellia; order Pyrinomonadales; family Pyrinomonadaceae; genus QHXN01. The sequence goes on from JBEVKV010000549.1 coordinate 7,846, forward strand.
AGGACGTTGTAGGCGTACTTCAACCCGTTGACGTGACACCGCTCGTCGCCGTAGTGAGTCGGGATGTCGAACTCGGCCACCCGGGCGCGGGCGTGGAAGGCTTGGAGGAGAATCTCGGTGTCGAAGTGAAAGTCGTTGGTGTTGATCTCGAAGGGGACTTTCTCCAGAAAGGCCGTCGCGTAGCCGCGCAGACCCGTGTGGTACTCCGAGAGACGCCCTCCCGTCAGAAGGTTCTGGAGCCGCGTCAGAACGCGGTTCCCGACGATCTTGTAGGCCGGCATCCCGCCCCGACGCGCCGAGGCGGCCGACCACATCCGCGTCCCCAGGACGACATCGGCCCCCGTCTGCCGCCAGACCTTAATCAAGTCGGGGAGGAGCGTCGGCGAATACTGGCCGTCCCCGTGCAGCAGGACGGCGAAGTCGAACGCGCAGTCGAGGGCCAGCCGGAACCCGAGTTTCTGATTTCCTCCGTAGCCCTGATTGACGCCGTTACGCAGCACGGTGATGTTCGTTACGCCGCGCTCCGCGACCCAAGCCAGTGCGGCCTCGACGCCCGCGTCGTCCGAGGCGTCGTCGAGCACAAGAAAGTGCACCTCACCGGAGTTGAGGAGTGCGCCCGGTATGCGTTCGAGGACGCCGCAGATGTGACGCTCCGCGTTGTACGCGAGGATGAGGACGAGGACGCGGCCCGCGCGCACGGTCGCGGCTGGTGTCGGCGGCGGGTCAATCGTGCCTCGTTGCATGCGCCTCCGGCGAATCAAGCGCGCGCGGCGGCGGCGACGCCGGCGAGGTAACGCTTGACGATTGTCTCGGCCGGCCCGTCGTCCTTCAGGCGTCCCGACTCGATGAGCAGGGCGCGCTCGCACAGACGCAGGACTGCCGACGAGTCGTGGCTCACGAAGAAAATGGTTCGCCCCTCCCGGATCACGTCCTGCATCTTGCGGAAGCTCTTCTGCTGGAAGGCCGCGTCGCCGACGGCCAGCACCTCGTCGAGGATGAGAATCTCCGGCTCGAAGTGCGCGGCGACGGCGAAGGCCAGCCGCACCTGCATCCCCGACGAGTAATGTTTAATCGGCACGTCCAGAAACTCCTCCACCTCGGCGAAGGCGACGATCTCGTCGAACTTGCGCCCGATTTCGCCCCGCCTCATGCCGAGGATGGCGCCGTTGAGGTAGACGTTCTCCCGGCCGGTCAGGTCGGGGTGAAAGCCCGTGCCGATTTCGAGCAGGCTCCCCAGTCTACCGTAGATGTCCACCTCGCCGGCGGTCGGCCTGACGATGCGCGACAGGATTTTGAGCAGGGTACTCTTGCCCGCCCCGTTCCGGCCGACGATGCCGACGACCTCGCCCGGAAGCACCTCGAAGCTCACGTCCCTGAGCGCCCAGATGGTCTTATCCGGGCCCGGCCTCAGCCCGCGCAGGCGCTCTACCGACAGGCCCAGACGCCGGGCGAATCCCCCGGACGAAGGCCGACCGACTTGCGCGGCTTGGCTGAGTCGATAACTCTTACTCAGATTTCTGACTTGGACAATCGGCCTCATCAGTCTTCAGATAATGTCCACGAGGTTCTCGTCCGCGCGCAGGAACGCACGCACCGAGTAGGCGACAAGCAGCACCGTGACCACGCCGGACGTAACCATGCCCGCCCAGTCGAACGGGAGCCCGAACAGGGCCGAGCGGAACCCCTCGACCACTCCGGCCAAAGGGTTGAGCGAGTAGAGCAGGTGCCACTTCTCGGGCACGAGCCCGGCCGGGTAGATGACCGGCGAGGCGAACATCCACACCTGAAGCAGCACCGGCAGCAGAGTGGCATAGTCGCGGCGACTGACGATGCGGGCCGAGAACCACAGGGCGACGCCGACCGCGAGCAGCGTCACCTGCAAGACCAGCACGGGCAGCAGCAGAATACCCCAACGCACCCCGACGCCGTACCAGCCCATCAGCGCCAGCAGCGCGACGAACGAGACGAGGAGGTCGGTCAGGCGCACCCCGGTCAGCGCTAGGATAATCAGCATTCTGGGGAAGAAGACTTTCGTGACCATCGGGCCGTTGACGATAAGGCCGTTGCCGGCGGTTGAGACGGCGCTGGAGAAGAAAGTCCACGGCAGCAGCCCGGCGTAAGCGAAGAGTGGGTAGGGCACGCCGCCGGAGGGGACGCGGGCCAGCCAGCCCATGAAGACCGTGAAGACGAACGCCATCAGCAGCGGCTGGAGGACGACCCAGGCCGGGCCGAGCGCGGTCTGCTTGTAGCGCACCTTGAGGTCGCGCCAGATCAGGAAGTAGAGCAGCTCGCGGTGCGCCCACACTTCCCTCAACTCGGACAAGACCGGAGCCCGCCCCGGTCGGATTTTAATTAAAGGCTCGTTGCGCAGGGGACGCGCCGGAGCGACGCGCGCGCGCGGGGTGCCTGACTCCTCGTCTGGTGCGGCCGCGCCATGTCGATGCGGAACGATGTTGACAGCCTCCACGATTTTCTACGGCGCTTGGGGCGGCGATTATACAGAATGCGGCGCGGCGCTCAAACAGGGCAATCAATTCCGAAGAGGGTAAGGGCATGCTCACGCCGCGCCTGAGGTAAACTATAAAACTCTGAGTTCGACCATCAACGCAACAGCCCCCGGTCAAAGCTTTTCTGAAGGCGGGCGCCGTAAAAGAAAGCTGCCAACCGGCAAGGGGATAGACTGTGACCGCAGGCATTTCACCATCTCCCGGAGGATCGATCCGCTTTCACCTGCGGGCATGGACGGCGCCGATGCTCCTGGGGCTTCTCTGTTTACTGGTCTACAACGCGAACCTGCGGCAGATCGGCGCGGGGGACACACTCCCGGCCCGGTATCAGCCGCTGCTCCTCTGGCATGAGGGCACGCTCGCCCTCGACGCGAACGCGCGGCTGGTGGCGCACGGCCATCCGACGACTCCGCCCGGTGGGCGGCCGGCAGACGCCGGCGGTCGGGTCACTTACTTCGAGCCCTCAACCTATTGGATGGTTCGCACACGCCACGGCCGTCTCGCCTCATTGTACCCCGTGGTGACGCCGTTGCTGGTGTCCCCGCTCTATCTTCCCGCCGTCATCTGGCTCGACGCCCACGGCTGGGAGCAGCCGCGGATTGACCGTGTGGCGGAATTGATGGAGAAGGTCTCGGCGTCGCTTCTGGCCTCGCTCGCAAGTGTCCTGATGTTCCTGGTGCTGCGCCGTGAACGCACGCCGTGGAGCCTCCCGCTCGCCCTGGTCTTCGCCTTCGGAACCAATACGTGGATGATCTCCAGCCAAGCGCTCTGGCAGCACGGGACTGGAGAGCTGCTGATCGCCTTGGCGTTGCTGCTGGTCGTCGCCCGCGCCTCGCACGCCCGCACCGCGCTGCTCGGAGCCGTGTGTCTCCTCATGGCTGCCAACCGCCCGCCGGACGCGCTGATTGCCGGTGCGTTCGTACTCTTCACCGTTTGGAGCCGCAGGCGCGGCGCCCTCTGGCTCCTCGCCGGGGCCGCCGTCCCGCTGGCGGCACTCCTGCATTACAACCTCAACTTCATCGGCCACGTCGCCGGCGGATACGCCCTCGGAAAAGCCTCGGACGAAGTCTTCTTCCGCTGGGACTGGTCGGGGCTGGCCGGGTTGCTGGTCAGCCCGACCCGCGGCCTGCTCGTCTTTTCACCGTTCCTCATTTTCGTCCCCGTGGGGCTGATTCAGCGCCTGCGGGCACCGGGCTCAAGAGGGCTCGCCGTGGCGCTCAGTTGTGCCGCCGCCGCCCAGCTCCTGATCTACTCACAGACGGACTGGCGCGCCGGAGTGTCATGGGGCCCGCGTTACCTGACCGACCTTCTGCCGATTCTGGTGTGGATGCTCGCGCCCGCCCCGCTCGTCCTGCGCCCGCTCGCGCGCGGTCTGCTCGTCCTGACGATGGCGGCGTCGGTCGTCGTGCAGGTCATAGGGGCCTTCTGGTATACGACGGTAAGTGACGAGCTTATCTACGCCGACAACCCCGCGTCGATGAGCGGCGCTTGGAATCTTCACAATTTCCCGTTCATCACCGAGTTGAGTAATCCACTTATTCGCGGCGGGCTTCAGTGCGACGCGGTAGGCTCAATCGACCGTGTAGGGCAGACAACGCTTCCGGGCACCGGAGAGATTCCTGACCTGAAGAGCGGGGCGGTGCTTGAAGGATGGGCGTTGGCCTGCGGGAGTTGGCCGTCCGAACTGTTGGTGTTGATTGACGGAGTCGTCGTCGGCTCGACCACAAACTTCCTGCCGCGGGCGGACGTCAGTGAACTGATGCGCACCAGCTCGCCCTCGGGCTGGCGCGTCTCTGCCGACACGCGGGGCGTTGCGCCGGGGGAGCGTGTGCTGCAGCTCGCCGTTCGCATCGGAACGAGAAGAGACGTCCGCGTCGTTCGTGAGCTGCGCGTCTCCGTGACCGCACAGGAGCCCCCCGGCGGGGCCGCCTTGATGCCGCAGCGGCCGGCGTCGGCGGCCGATTTGGATGCGATGGCAGTGCGCGCGGCGTCGCTGTTGCGGGAGCGGCAGGCCGGGGACGGCTTCTGGCTCACCTCGCATACTACGAACCGTCGTTACGAAGCCCCGCAACTGGAGATGAACACCTACCTGACTTCGATGCTGGTGGATCTGCTCTCGCCGATCTCAGGCCGGCGAAGTCTCGACGACGTGTTGGCGCGCGCGCGGCGGCATCTCGCGGCACAGATTGAGGGCGACGGGTTGGTACGCTACCATGGGTTGCCGGACGGCCCCACCATCGGCACGCTGGGATGTGTCATTACTCCGGACGCCGACGACACAGCTTTAGCCTGGAGAATCGCCGGCCGCGGCGCCGGCGACCCGAGACGGCAACGCATGCTGGAGGAGCTTGCTCGTTACCGCGACGCGAGGGGCTTATACCGCACCTGGCTCGCCCCGCAGGAGGAGTATCGGTGTCTGAACCCCGGGCGCGATCCGAATCCGGCGGACATCGCCATCCAGATGCATGTGTATCTGATGCTGCGCGAACTTGACCCGCCCGCCGCGCGGAACCTTTGCGACGCGCTGCGGCGCGCGTCCGGGGACGAGAACATCTGGGTTTACTACGCCGAATCCCCGCTGGTGCCCTACCTTCGCGGCGCGGAACTGCGGCGGCTCGGTTGCGCCATCCCGCTGCCGACGGGGCGGCAGTCGCCTCCCGCCGCGGGGCAGGAGAGTTGGAGTGAGGCGGTGCGCCTGCTCGCAGAAACGACGGCGTCGCCACCGGACGCGAACGCGCGGCAGGCGATGCTCCGTCTGCTCGTGCGCATCGGCGGCGACGACTTCGCACAGCTTCGTCGCTCGCCGCCACTGCTCTACCACAACGACCTGAGTGCGACCGTCAAACGATTTTACTGGTCAGAGGATTTTGGTTACGCCCTGTGGCTCCGGCTTTACGAGGCGGCCGGCGTCGAAGCCGGGCGGCTTCGACGATAATCGTCATGACTTCCCAATCGCCTTTACGGCATTACGCGCGGGCCATCCGATACTTCGCGTCCACCCGGGCGCCGGAGGTGCTTGCGCTTCAGGCCTCGCCGATTCTCGGCAGCTTCCTCGGCGGCTTCAGCCTCGAACGGGGAAGCCTGCTCCGTTTAGGGTTACTGCTCCTCGGCAGCCTCGCGCTCACGGCACACGTCTTCGTCTTCAACGATTGGGCCGGGCACGACAGCGACATCCGTGATCCGCGGCGGGCGACCCTCGTCTTCACCCGGCGGGGCATCACCGGGCAAATGGTCGCGCGCATTGCGGTCGCCCTCCTCATCTTCGCGAATGTCGCTTTCGCCGCCGTCGGCGCCCCGGCCATTCTGCTCGGTGCCGCCATCGCAACGCTCGGCCTGCTGTACTCGTGTTCGCCGTGGTTCGGCAAGAGCACGCCCGTCGTGGCGTCGATCAATCACCTGCTCGGGGGGGCGCTGCACTTCCTGCTCGGTTACACCTTATTCCACGACCTCGACGCCAGCGGTCTCGTCATCAGCCTCTTCTTCGGTCTGGTGTTTGCCGGCGGCCACCTCAATCAGGAGGTGCGTGACTACGAGGGCGACCTCCTCAACGGGATTCGCACCAGCGCCGTGGTGTTCGGCCGTCGGCGGGCGTTTCTCGCGAGTCTGTGCTTCTTCACGGCCGCTTACGCGACGCTCGAAGGCTTGGCCGCGCTCGGCATCCTGCCGCGGCTGTTGCTCTTGAGCACTGTCGTGTGGCTTTTGCACGTCGCATGGTCTCTGCGGGCGCTCCGGCGCGGGCTGGGGTTCGAGACTGCGTTGTGGATGCAGCGGCGGTACCGGCTGCTATTCGCGTTCATCGGGCTCGCGATGCTGGCCCGATGAGTAGGCATCGGAGAGGCATTCGCCCGGGCATTTCGCGTCCAGCTATTCAAAGGAGTCGCCCCCGAGCATGAAAGCGCCCGTCTGCATCGCCGGGATGCACCGTTCAGGGACTTCGATGGTGGCGGGTCTCCTGAATGCCTGCGGGCTCTTCCTCGGGGGCGCAGAGGAACTGGCCGGGCCGGCTTTAGATAACCCCGAAGGCTTCTGGGAGAATTTGAATTTTGTCGGGCTGAACAAGGAGCTGCTGGCCCGCCTCGGCGGGAGTTGGGACGAGCCGCCCGCCTTCCCCACGCGATGGGAATTTGGCCCCGAGGTGGAGCCGTTACTCGGCCGGGCGGCCGGACTGGTGGCGCGATTCGGCTGCCACAAACACTGGGGTTGGAAGGATCCGCGCAATTCACTGACCATCCCTTTCTGGCAGCGGGTTATCCCTTCCCTGCGGGTCGTCGTCTGCGTCAGGAACCCTCTGGAGGTCGCGCACTCGCTCTTCGTGCGGGGCGATTCGACGGCCGCGTCACGGTTCGAGCTGTGGCTGAACTACTACCGGCAAATCCTTTCGGCGGCCCCCTCCGCCTCCCGCATTGTCACGCACTATCAATCCTACTTCGAGGACGCGCGCGCGGAGGTGCGGCGTGTGTCGGACTGGCTCGGCCTCGAAGTCTCGGACGAAGCGGCCGAGCGCGCCTGTGCGCAAGTCTCCGGCGCTCTGCGTCACCACCACGGCACGACGGAGGCGCTGAAGGGCGCGGGCGCTTCCGACGAGGTGGTCGAACTATACCTGCGCCTGTGCGACGAAGCCGGCCCCGTCTGCCGGCGTCTCATGGAGCGCGAGATCATACCCGGGACTTTGCACCCTCCTTCGCCCGAGGGGTACGCCCTGCAACTCATGCGGATGGAGAATAATCTGGCGAAGTGTGGGGAGAGGTTGAGTTCGCTCGAAGAGCAGTATGCCGGTCTCGAAGCTCAACTTCACGAAGTCCGTGCTTCTCTTCTCCCGCTCATCCGGGCGCGTGAGCAGCTTCATGAAGTGCGTGCTTCTCTCCTCCCGCTCATCCGGACGCTGGACGCGCTGCGGGCTGTGAGGACGCGACTGCGTTCCCTGTTGAGTCGCGGAGAGAGGTGACGCCCGCCGCAAATAGTAGCTCAGGGTTTGGAGAGTTTGTCATCCGACACTTCATCGTCTCCCACGAGCAGCGGCTCGATGACGCGTGCGAAACGGCCGAAGACGACGTCCCAGGTGTATTCTTCCAGAACCTTTCGACGCCCGCGCTCGCCGAGGCTGTGTCGCAGCCCCGCGTCGGCCAACAGCAGCGAGATGGCGTCGGCCAGTTCCCGCGGTCGGCCGAACTTGACCAGCAGGCCGTCCCCTCCCTTCGACACCACGTCGGGGACGCCCCCCGCCTCCGCGCCGACGACGGGCTTGCCGGAGAGCCACGCTTCAAGATAGACGGTGCCGAACGAGTCCGCGCTCGAAGCCATCACGAACACGTCGCACGCCGCGAACGCGTCCTTCTTGGTCGCCTCGTCGGTCATGCCGAGCATGAGAATTCTCTCGCGGACGTGCTCGGGCTGGGACGAGAACTCGTCTTCAAAGTCTCCCATCGAAGGCCCGATGAGGGCGAGCCGCGCGTGACTGCCCGAGGCCCACAGGAGTTTCATCGCCTCCAACAGATCGACGGCCCCCTTGGCGCGCGAGAGCGTGGAGACCTGCAAGACGATGGGGCCGGCGAGGCGAAAGCGTTCCCTGAAGCGTTGCGCCTCGCCCCCCGCGAACTCGTCCGGGTCGATGCCGACGCCGACTCGGTGAATCTTCGAGGGGTCAAGTCCCCGGGCTTCCAGCGCGCGGCTTTCGGATTCGGTGGCGGTGACAATCGCGTCCGCGTGCTTCAACAATCTCACCTGCGGGCCCGTCAGGTAGCCGGGCGAGGGTCCGCCGCCCGCCGCGCCCGTATGCACCAGCGGCACACAAACCCACGGGATTTGATAGAGCCGGGCGAGCCACGCCGCCGGGTAGATGAGGTGCGTGTACGGCAGCACGCCGGCGATGATGATGTCGAATCTGGGGCGTTTGCGGAAGACCTCCCAGAGGTAGCCGGGGACGAGGACGTATGGGCTGCCCGAGAGGAGCCTCACCACTTCGACCGGCAGCCAGCTCATGACCCGCAGCACCTTGAACTGAAGCGGGATGTTACTAATCCCGAACCGGCGTATTGTCAGTTCCCCGTGCGTTTCGAGGCCCGGCCGCAGTCGCTGCTTCCGGGGGCTGTGATAGGATTCGGGGTGCCAGGCGTCGGTGGTGAAGACCGTTATCTCAAGCCCCCTGCCCGCCAGCCGCCTCGCCAAGTTATAGAATAGACGCTCGGAGCCGCCCGGGTGCGGCCAGAAGCGGTGGACGACCAGCAGCGCTCGCTTGCGGGCTGTCATCGTTCGCCGTCGTTAGCGCGCGCGCTCCGGCGCGTCGGGAGGGCAGTTGGACGGGAAATTGGACGGGAAAAAGGTATCCATCATCATTCTCACCTGGAACGGGCTTGCCTACACGAAGCGCTGTCTTGAGACGCTGCGCGGGCGGACGGCCTTCCCCGATTACGAAGTCGTCGTGGTGGATAATGGTAGCACAGACGGCACGGTCGAATACCTGAGAGCGCTTCCCTGGCTGCGCCTGTTTGAGAACCGCGACAACCAGGGCTTCGTGAGGGGCAACAACCGGGCTCTCGCCGGGTGCGACGGCGACTCGGACTTCGTCCTGCTCAACAACGACACGGAAATCTTTCAGCCGGACTGGCTCTCCCGACTTCAGGGCAGCGCATACAGTTCGCCCGAGGTCGGGATCGTCGGCGCGCGGCTCAGGCGGCCCGGCGGGATGCTCCAGCACGCGGGCACGTACATGCCGGTCGAGACCTTCTGGGGGCAGCAGGTCGGGGCCGGCGAGAAGGACGTCAACCAGTTCAACGCCGACGCGGAGGTCGAAGGGGTCGTCTTCGCGTGCGCCTACATCAAGCGCGAGGTCTACGAGCGGGTCGGGCCGCTCGACGAGGACTACTTCAGCTACTTCGAGGATAGCGACTACTGCCTCCGGGCTCGGAGTCAAGGCTTCAAGGTCGTCTGCTGCGGTTCGGCCACAGTCATTCACCACGAGAACACATCGACCAAGGTCAACAAGGTCGCCCACGGGGGCATGTTCCTTGAGTCGCAGAAGACCTTCAAACGGAAGTGGCAGGCGACGCTTGAGTGCTCGCGCTACACCTCGGAGGTCAACTGGCATTCCCTGCTCAACTTCCCCAGCGGCTACGCCAACAGCTCCCGCGAGCTGGTGCTCGAACTCGACCGGCAGGGGGTCAGGGTCAACTACCGGTACCTGTACGGGCCGGGCACGGTCTTCGCGCGGCCGGAGCCGGAGCAGTCCGACTCGTACATGATCAACGTCATCCGGGGGCGGCGGGTCAACCCCTCCGGCGTCCACGTCTTCTACGGTCAGGGGGACAGCTTCAGGACGGAGTACCGCTCGTACAAGATCGGCTACACCATGCTTGAGGTGGACGGGCTGCCGCGCGAGTGGGTCAGGCGCGCAAACCTGATGGACGAAGTCTGGACGCCTTCTTCCTTCAATGCCAGCACCTTCAGGGCGAGCGGTGTCGAAAGACCCATCCACGTCATGCCCCTCGGCGTGCACCCGGCCTACTTCAACCCGCACATCGAAGGCTATCCCGTCCCCGGCGTCTTCACCTTCCTCTCCGCGTTCGAGTGGGGGGAGCGGAAGGCGCCCGAAGTGCTGCTCCGTGCGTTCAACGACGAGTTTCGCTCAAACGAGCCGGCCGTCCTCGTCTGCAAAGTCTATAACCAAGACGCCTCGGTCAACGTCCCGCGCCGGGTGGGCCGGCTCGGGCTGAAGGAGGCGGGCGGGCGGGTCGTCTTCTCGATCAACGAGGTGGTGCCGGCGCACCAACTCGGCGCGCTCTACCGCTCGGCGGACTGCTTCGTGCTCCCTTCGCGCGGCGAGGGTTGGGGGCTGCCCGTCCTCGAAGCGATGGCCTGCGGCCTCCCCGTCATCGCCACCGCCTGGAGCGCCCAGACCGATTTTATTAACGACGAGATAGCTTACCCGCTCGGCGTCGAAGGGCTCGTCCCCGCCGAGGCCAAGTGCCCATACTACGAAGGGTTCAACTGGGCCGAGCCGTCTTACGAGCACCTGCGCGCGCTGATGCGTCACGTCTACGAGAACCGCGAAGAGGCGACGCTGAAGGGCGCGCGCGCCTCTTCGGAGGTGCTGGGCAGGTGGACGTGGCGGCACAGCGCCGAGAAGATCATCCGGCGGCTGCGCGAGGTCGGTTGAACGCGCCGCACACGTTCAGTCGTTCAAGGCCGCGACCGTGTATTCATCGTAAGGGTAGACCTCTCGCGCGAGGGCGGGCTCCGACAGCTCCTCGCCGCCGGCGTCGGAGAAACTGAAGTGGTGGATTCTGAGGCCGCCCCGCTCCAACATGAATCCAAGCAGCCTCGCGGGAACGGGGCGGGCGAGGCTCGGATCCGCATAGAATTTCCTCAAGGCCGGGAGGTGGTCGATGTTCGTCGCGGACGCGACGAAGAGGCCCCCGCGCCTCAACTTTCTTTTCGCCAACTCCAACAGCTCCGCGGTCTGTTCGTTCGTCAGCCGCTCGACCACCCTTCCCGCGAAGATGCCCCCGTATGAAGCGTCGGGCGAGTCGCGCAGGTGCTCGAAGATGTCCGCGTGCAGCGCGCGCAGCCCGCGCCCCCGGCACAGGCTCACCATCGACGCGTCGGGGTCTACTCCCACAGCTTCGATTCCGTTTCCGGCGAACGCCGCGAGCAGTTCGCCGCGGCCGCAAAAGAGTTCGAGCGCGACATCGCCCTGACGCAAAAGCTCGCGGAAGAGCGACAGGCTGCGACGACAGTAAGAGGACAGGTCAAGATACTTCTCTTCGTAGGCGACGCGGTCGAAGCTCCCCGCGAAGCCGCGTCCGTCCTGATCGAATCTACCGCCCGCGTCGAGCCTTCTTTCGTAGGCGTACAGGTCTTCGGCCATGAGTTGAAGCACGCCGACGACCGAGTTATTGAAAAGCTCCTGATAGCGGAAGTTCATCCTGACGGCGCGCGTGATGAGGATGACGACGCGGAGCTTCACCCTGTTCTTCCAACTCATGCGTGCGGGGCCGCGCGTCGCGTCGCCGTCGGCCTGCGGCCCCGCCTCCCCGATCCGGCCCGTGACGATGCTGTCGGCTTTCAGCCTCGCCCTCTCAATCTCACCCATGATGTACCTGGCGTCGGGCAGGCCATAGACCCGCCGCCGGATCAGCCCCATCAGGGCCTCAACGTCCACCTCCGTCGTCTCCGGGGTGTTGATGTCAGCCACCGGCTCCTCACCTCGCGTTGAAAGTGTGACGGAACTCAAACCCGCCTCGCGGACTCCAAATCCCTGAGCAGGCCGAGCGCGGCGCGCGCGCGGCGCCGGTCGAAGGGCACACGCAACATCGCGGAGGGCAGCAGCCGCAGACCCGTATAAATATTCTCGGCGGCCTGTCGCGTCCGCCCCGCCGCCTGCGCGCGCACAGCCTCCCAGACGAGGTGACGCGCCATCCCTTCGGAGAAGGCGTACCACGCCGCCCGCCGCGTGCTGCGCGACGCCTGCGCGGCGCGGCCAAGACGCATCCATCGCTCACGGTACTGCCGCACCGCCATCCGAACCATGCGCGCGCCCGAAGAAGAGCCTTGCCCCGAGCCGGGCGACGACCGCCGCCAACTGAAGACGAGTTGCTCCGTGGCGATGACGTCGAAGCGCTCGGCCACCCGTATCCAAAAATCCCAGTCGTCGATACCCGGCACCCTCTCGTCGAGTAAGCCGACGCCCATGAGGCATGAGCGTCGGAAGACGGCACCGCCGCAGGGGATGAAGTTCTGCCCCAGCAATTTCCAGAAGATGTCTCCCCGCGGACAGTGACTGGGGTAGAGACCTTGAGCCACCGCCCCGCCACCGCCGACGATGAGAGCCTGCCCGTAAATCAACCCGGCGCGCGGCTCTGCCTCCAGACGCTCCACCTGCATGTCGAGGGAGCCCGGCAGCCGCTCGTCGTCGTCATCTAAAAAGCTCAGGTACTCACCCGAACTCGCACGGAGCCCGACGTTGCGCGCTCTGGCCACGCCCCGGTTGCGCTCGACCCGGACGTAGCGGATGCCGGGGAGCGACCGGCAGACCTCGCCGGTTTCGTCGGTGGACGCGTCATCGACAACAACTATTTCGGGGTCTTGGCCCGAGAGCCGCGCGCTCGCGACCGCCCGCGACAGGAGCCGGGGTCGGTTGTGAGTCGTGATGATGATGCTGACCCTCTGCATAAGCCTACAGTGTAAGAATCACGAAGCGCGTCTCAGGCGTTGTGTCTATCGAGCGAGAGCATAGCCGCGCGCTCGATGGTCTTCAAGCGAAGCATCGTAGCGCGCAGCAACTTCTTTACCGAATGGCGGCGCGCAGCCCTCGGTCGCCCTAACTAGGCTGTGGCGGCGTAGAGTTCACGCCAGAATCGGTCGCGCGCGCCGTTGAAAAGGTAGTCGGTCGACTGCGTCATGACGATGCCGATGAGGTCACGGTTCGGATCAACGATGAAGTCAGTCCCGAAGCCGCCCATCCAGCCGTAGCGTCCCGGAACCTTCGAGATGTCGTCGGGCGCGGTGGAAATGGCAAGGCCGTAGCCCCATCCGTGCGTGTCGAAGAAACCGGGGAAGAATTTCTTCGCCGAGGCCGACTTCTGCTCGGGCGTGAGTTGATCCCGCGTCATCTCGCGCACCGATTCTGCGCGAAGAAGTTGTTTGTTGCCATGCTTGCCGCCGTTCGACAGCATGCGGGCGAAGATCAGATAGTCGTCGACGGTGGAGACAAGACCCGCGTCCCCCGCCGGAAAGACCGGCGGTTTGGCGTAAGCGCTTTGTGCGCCATCCTCGTCGATGCGCGTCTTCTTTCCCTGTTCGGTGAAGATGCCGCCGCCCGCGTAGCGCCCGAGCTTGTCCGGCGGCACGAAGAACCCGGTGTCCTTCATGCCGAGTGGCTCGAAGATGCGCTCACGCATGAATGCATCAAAGTCCTGACCCGAAGCGCGCCGCACCAGCACACCCTGAAGCAGGCTGCCGGCGGTGTACATCCACGCTTCACCCGGCTGATGCATCAGGGGCAGAGTGGCGAAGAGTTTGATCCATTCATCGGGCGCATGTGGCGTCAGCGGAACGGGCTGTCCGATCACCAACCGCAATTCGTCGATGCGCTGCTGAATGGGGGGATTGTCGAACAGGATGCCGAAACCCAATGTGTACGCGAGGAGATCGCGCACCGTAATATCGCGCTTCGCCGGGACGGTATCGTCGAGCGGCCCGTCGATCCGGCGCAGTACGCGGCGGCCGGCCAGTTCGGGAAGCCAGCGGTGGGCCGGTGCGTCAAGCTCGACCCGGCCGTCCTCGATCAGCATCATCACGCAGGCCGCCGTGACCGCCTTGGTCATCGAGGCGATGCGGAAGATCGTGTCGCGTCGCATCGGGGCGGTTCCCCCGAGCGCCTGCGTGCCGATCATGTCTACAGCCACATCTTTACCTCGGGCGACAAGCCAAACGGCACCCGGGAACAGGCCGCCGGCCAACTGCGCTTCCATGAACGCGCGCAGACCCACAAGTTTCGCCGCGAGGGACGATGATGATGTGTCCGCGCGGCACCCCAACAAAAGAGCACTAAAGGCCGCAGCCGAAGACTCCAGAAAGTACCGTCTCGAAAGTTTTGCGGCGCTATGGTTTGGTGGCGGTATCTCCATTTGAACCTCACAGGGCTACGTTGCAAAGACAGCCTTTCGGCCATCATAGCTCCTCACGTTCTCTCCGTCATGATGCGCTCTTCGCCTCCGGTTCGGTGATGCCGACCGCGATGTTGCGCCAGTTCCCCTGCCTGAAGCGGATAACGCTCAACGCGCACCGCGTCGCGTGGCCGGCGAGGATCGCGACCCAAACGTCTATCGCGTCGAGCGTACCTGTCTGCCGGATCACGAGGCAGATGCCGAGGGGCACGACGAACTGCGAGATGATGGAAATGTAGAGCGGGCCTTTGGTGTCCCCCGTCCCTTGCAGCCCGCCCGTGTAGGTGAGCGCGGCGGCGACCAGAAGGCCGGAGACGCTCAGCACGCGCAGGAGCTGGACGCCGATCTCGACGACCGCCGGCTCGTTCATGCCGAAGACGGCGAGCAGTTGCCGCGGGAAGAAGAGGAAGAAGAACCCGACGAGCGCCGCGCCGGCCAGCCCGAACCGAGCCGCCGCGTGCACCGCCGCCGCGGCCCGCTCGGGCCGGCCCGCGCCGAGGTTCTGCCCGGCGACGGCCGCCGCCGCCCCCATCAGCCCGACCGAAGTCCACGTCACGAGCGAGAAGAGCTGCGTGTACGAGACGGCGAAGGCCGCCTGCGCCGCCGCGCTCTGGGCCAGCGAGCCGATGAAGGCGAGCATGAGCACCCCGCCGACGTTCATCGCGACCCCCTGAATGCCGGTCGGCAGGCCGAAGCGAAAGAGCGATTTGATGACGGCCCAGTCCGGGCCGTAACCGTCCCCGCGCGGGAACGAAATAACCCACCCGCCGCGCCACAGTCTCCAGACCGAGTAAGCCGCCACCAGCCCGGACGCGACCACGGTGCCCATCGCCGAGCCCGCGGTGCCGAACGAGGGGATGGGCCCCAGTCCGCGGATCAGGATCACGTTGAGCACGAGGTTGAGCACCGTCATGACCAGCCCCAGAATCATCGGCGTGCGCGCGTCTCCGGCCGAACGTAGCGCCGTGCTCAGCATGAAGAAGATGAACAGCCCGCCGCTGAAGAGGAACATGATGCGCAGGAACGGCAGCGCCTCGGCCTTCACGGCCGGCGCGGCGTTGACCAGTTCGAGCAGCGCGGGCGACGCGAAGTACCCGACCGGCGCCATGACGCCGAGCGAGATGATAAGCGCCGTGAGAAACGCCTGATAGACCACGCGATCTACCTGCTCCTCCTCGCCGGCTCCGGCGAAGCGCGCGACCAGCACGCTCATCCCCGTGAAGACCGACGAGATGAAGACGATGACGACGATGATGATCTGCCACGCCACGCCGATGGCGGCGTTCGCCTCGAACCCGATTAGGTGGCCGACCAGCGCGTGATCGACGATTCCCTGTAGCCCGCCGACGGCGTTCGTGAGCATCGTCGGCCACGCGATCTTCCAGACCGCCGGGCCGAGCGGCCCCGCGACGAGAGACCGGTCGTAACGCCCCTTCCCTTGCGGCCGGGGCGCGGCAGTCTCGTCCGGCGCAGGCGGCGGCGCGTCGGCGGGCGCTGTCGATGGAGAGGTGTCAGCCATTCGCCTTCATTCTCTTTCTATGAACCAAGTATATACGGAATGCGATTCGACCGGACGTGCCTAAGTCTGCCGCGCGGCCATGCGACCCGGGACGGCCGCCGTGTCCGCGACGGCGGGGAAGAAGGACTCGATGGCGAGTTCCGACAGGGTGATGTAGGCCTCGCAGGCGAGGTCGAGCTGGCTCATGCGGCGGCGTGCGCGCCACCCGCGCAGCAGATTGCCCACCGGGCGGACTGAAGTCATCATGGCGCGGATGATACAGCGCGGCGGGGCGAGACTCCATTACCTCCGAAGTAATTGTTTTCCGGATGCCGATTGCGGAATCATGCGAGCAGGCAAGGCGGAAAGGATTAAAAGGAGGTTGAGATTTCACCATGCAGTCACTTCGTACTTCGACTTTTCTTCGCGGGGTATTGTTCGCCGACGCGGCCGAGTTGACGGCCGTGGTGGATGCCCTCTTTCGAGAAGTAGCCGTTGCGCGAGCACTCGCTCTTGGGGCCGCAGGGCAGCCCCGTCATGTCGAGGTCAAGGAGCTGAAGGGCGGCGGCGGAGTAGTCATGATGATTTGCACAAATTCAGACTTTTGGGGCACGGCCGTCATCCTGAAATTCTATTATTCGGTTTGACCCTATACCTTCCGCCGCGTTGAAGACATATGCCTTTCAGTATCGTGACTACTCTCGGATGGCTTGCTCCACCGTTACCCACATCGTTTCGGCCCAACGGGCATATCCCAGGTCAGAGGGGTGCAGCCCGTCCGATGAAAAAAACTCCGGGCGCGAAATGCGCTGGCAGAACATTCGCGCTCGAAAATAATTTTCGCAACGCAACCAGAGATCATCACACGCTGAGGGCCTGACGGTTCGACGTTTGCGCTTACAAGGGGTGATATCGTCGCAGAAAGACATCTTCGGCGGGGCGCGCAAAGCGGCGGCCGCTCTCCCGGAGGGTTTCCGATGCCGGCCCGAGTTGATCGGCCCGGCCGCACTGATCGTCGGCGCTATTTTGAAGCTCGCGTGATGATGTCAGGTGAGACTCTGTTTGCTAACTTTTCCTTCATGTGTTCGTCGCTGAGGCGTCTGTTATCGGCGATTGCGTTAGCCAACATTTGTAAAGGCGCGAACGGAGGGTTGAATGGTCGGAAGGTTAAGAGGTCTGCGGGGCGCGGCGGAGGCTGCGGGGGTCGTCGCCCTCTTGCTCGTCGTCGGCCTCCAGTTGGTCTTGTCCGTGCGGCAGGAATCGCAGACCTGGGACGAGGGCGACCACATCTTCGCGGGCTACATGTCGTGGAAGCGCGCCGACTTCGGGCTCAACCCCGAGCACCCGCCTTTGGTGAAGCTGCTCGCGACGGCGCCGCTGCTGCCGCTGCCGCTCAAAGTACCCGAGTTGCAGGGACGCTACTTCAAAGAGGAGGCGTTCCTCGGCGGCAAGGAGTTTCTCTACCGCAACGACGCGGACGCGGTACTCTTCCGCGCGCGCATGGCGGCGGCCACGCTGACGCTACTCACGGCGCTGCTCGTCTTCGCGGCGGCGAAGGAGATGTTCGGGACGGGCGCGGGCTTCGTCGCGCTCGCGCTGCTCGCCTTCGAGCCGAACCTGCTGGCGCACGGCGCGCTCGTCACGACCGACGCGGGCATCTCCTGCTTCATGTTCGCGGCCGTCTACGCTTTCTACCGCTACGTGAAGACTCCTTCGTGGTGGCGTCTGTCACTCGTCGGGCTGGCGGCGGGGCTCGCCCTCGCGGTCAAACACTCGGGCATCTTCCTCTTCCCAATCTTGTTCCTGCTGGCGGCGTGCGAAGTCGTGCGCCAACGCTTCGCCGCCGGGGGGAATGACGAGGCCGCGACGGGGTCAGGCAAGCGCGCCCTGAGGATGGCCGCCTCGCTGGCCACCGTCACCGTCGTCGCGCTGGTCGTGTTGTGGGCCTTCTACGGGTTCCGCTACGGGGCACGCGCCGAAGGGTCGCAGTTGAACCCGCCGTTCGCGGAGTACGTCGGCGCGTTAAAGCCACACGAAGCTTGGGTCATCTCCAACGCGGCGCGCTGGCGCGTGCTGCCCGAGTCGTACCTCTATGGCATGGCGGACGTTCGTCTGACGGCGGACTCTTACCCCGGCTATGTGCTTGGGAAGACTTACGCACACGGCGTGTGGTTCTACTTCCCCGTCGCTTTCGTCATCAAGTCGACGCTGGCGTTTCTCATCCTGTTACTGATGACGGCCGTGGCGATGGCGACGCGCCGCCTGAGCCGCTGGCGCGAAGTCCTCTTCCTGGCCCTCCCGCCGGCCTTCTATTTTCTGGTGGCGATGAACGCCGGGACGAACATCGGGGTGCGCCACATCCTGCCGCTCTACGTCTTCATCTCGGCGCTCGCCGGCGGGGCCGCCGGGGCTTTCATCAGCCGGAATCGTAAGTGGGCCTACGTGGTCGGAGGACTTCTACTCTTTCACGCGGGCTCTTCCGCGCTGGCGTTCCCGCATTACATTGCTTACTCGAATGAGTTATGGGGCGGGCCGGGCGGCACGTACAAACACCTGTCAGATTCCAACACGGACTGGGGGCAGCAGCTCAAGGCGGTGAAGAAATATCTGGACGGGCGCGGCGTGAAGGAGTGCTGGTTCGTCTACTTCGCCGAGGGCGTGGCCGAGCCCGGCTATTACGGCATCCCGTGTAAGCCGCTGCCCACCGTCAACACCCTGTGGGTCAACCAGCGGATTGAAGTCCCTGCCTCGATAGACGGGCCGGTGCTCGTCAGCGCGAGCAACCTCTCGGGCTTCGAGTTCGGCCCCGGCCTGCTGAACCCTTACGAGCAGTTCAAGCATCTACGACCCACGGCCGTCATCGGCCGCGGGGTCTTCGTCTTCGACGGCCGCTTCGACGTGCCGCTCGCGTCGGCGCTCGGCCGCGTGCAGAAGGCCCAGAACCTTCTCGCGGCCGGGCAGGCCGAACAGGCGCTCGCAGAGGCGCGGGCGGCACTGTCGCTCGCGCCCGAGGCCGTGCAGACGCGGATGATGATGGGGGACGCGCTCTCGGCGACGGGGCGGCCCGCGGAGGCGCGAGCTGAGTACGCGAAGGCACTGTCGCTGGCGAAAACGATTGAGCCGGAATTTCAAGTCCGCTCCGTCCCGGACATCGAGCGGAAGCTGGACGGCCAGTAGCGCGGCTTCGGAGCGCCCTTATTCTATCTCGCAAGTCGGTATTACAATACCCGACAAAAGTGCCGGGCAATGTGGATGTGAAACCACATTGCCCGGCCCGCGTGCCTGCTAAGTGTGAGCCGTTAGCCTCCAGTCACTTTCCTGTTACCCCTTGTTAACTTGTAGTCGTCGCCACCTTCACCTTGCCCTCGCCCGCCGCGCCGAGAAGCAGACCCGTTAGCAAGGCATTAACCGGCACGTCGC
>JBEVKV010000550.1:0-17265 GCA_040509515.1 Pyrinomonadaceae bacterium
ACTTCGGAGGCGTGCTCGCTTCCGACCCGCGTCCAGAAATTTATACCGAGCCCGCCGCACTACAATTCAACAATTCATTAAGCGAATCCGAAATCTCCAATTAACCCGTCGCGCACGCGTGCGACCGGGGTGATGAAAATTGCTCGCCGCGCGAAACGCGCGAACACACGCCCGGCGGCACACACCTTGCCCCTGACGTTCGCGTAAGTGAGCGGTCAGGTTCTCGCCTAGCCCACGGGCTCGAACATGTCCAACTTTATGAACGTGGGGGCACAGCCCTCAGGGATACGTGTGCCCGCCGGTAGCAGTCGCCCCGCCGGCACAAGTCATTGGGTTCAGACTTTTCAGGAGGAGTTAGAGATGAAATTACGAGTACTCATGCTCGTCTTCGCGCTGCTCGCGCCCGCCGCCAACGTCGCGGCGCAGACCAGCCGTGGGACGGTGAGCGGCATCGTCACAGACCCCGCCGGTGCCGTCATCAGGGGCGCCGCCGTCACCCTGACCAACACACAGACGAACGTCTCGCGCTCGACGACCGCCAACGACGAAGGCTTCTACCGCTTCGACGCGGTCGAGCTGGGCAACTACACGGTGGTCATCGAAGCCTCGGGCTTCGGCCAGTTGACCAAGTCCAACATCCTCGTCAACGCCAACCAGAACTCGCAGGTCGATGCGCAGCTCGCGCCGGGCGGCCAGCAGGTGACGATTGACGTGGTGGCGGAGGCCGGCGCCGCGCTCCAGACCGATACGGCCGTGCGCGGCGGCAACATCAGCACGACGCAGGTCACGGAGCTGCCCATCGCCAGCCGCAACCCCGCGCTGCTCGCGCTGACGCTGCCCGGCGTGTCGTCGAACCGCTTCGGCTTCGGCATCGGCACCTTCTCGGTCAACG
The DNA here is from genome assembly GCA_040509515.1 of Pyrinomonadaceae bacterium. Classification (GTDB taxonomy): domain Bacteria; phylum Acidobacteriota; class Blastocatellia; order Pyrinomonadales; family Pyrinomonadaceae; genus QHXN01. The sequence goes on from JBEVKV010000550.1 coordinate 893, forward strand.
GCGCGCGGGGGCGCTCGAACAACTTCCTGCTCGACGGCATCGAGAACAACGACACCTCGGTCGCCGGCCAGGGCTATCAGGTGACGAACCCGGACGCCGTCGCCGAGGTCTCGGTGCAGACGACGAACTTCGACGCCGAGTTCGGCCGCGCCGGCGGCGCCGTCATCAACACCATCACCAAGTCGGGGACGAACGAGTTCCACGGCACGCTCTCGGCCTTCCTCGATTCGACGCGCGACGACGCGCTCACCAGCAGCCTCGCGCGCGACCCGCGCCTCGCGGCGCGCGGCCGCCTCGACCCCGGCACGCAGCAGGTCTACTCCGCCACCGTCGGCGGGCCCGTCTACCTGCCGCGCTTCGGCGAGGGCGGCCCCGGCTACTGGAGCGGCCGCAACCGCACCTTCTTCTTCGCCTCCTATCAGGAGGAGCGCCAGCGCTCGGCGAGCAACACCACTCTGACGACGCCTTCGGCCGCCGGCCGCGCGCTGCTGCGTTCGGTCTTCGCGCCGGGCGCGAGCAGCAACCTCGACACCTACCTCAACGTGACGCAGAACTCGGTCGCCACCTCGGGCTTCCAGAACATCGCCATCGGCGCGCGGCCGGGCTGCCCGGCCCCGTGCAACGTCGAGTTCGGGACGTTCGTCGGCACCTACGCCAACGTCTTCAACGACCGCCAGATCATCGGGCGCATCGACCACAGCATCGACGAGAACGACCAGTTCACCGCCCGCTACGTCTACGGCAACCGCCTCCAGCCGACGGGCGCGCTCGTCAACTTCATCAACGGCTTCGAGGTGGCGAACATCAACGCCACGCAGAACCTCCTCTTGCAGGAGATTCACACCTTCTCGCCTTCGCTGACGAACGACCTGCGGGTCGGCTACGGCCGCATCACGTTCGACTTCCCGTTCAGCGGCTCGAACCCGCTCCAGCAGACGCTCGGCACGATCACCATCAACCAGCTCACGCCCAACCCGGGGGCCATCGGCGTGCCGTCGAACTTCCCGCAGGGGCGCATCTCGAACAACTACATTTTGCAGGACACGATGACCTACGTGCGCGGCGACCACACCTTGCGCTTCGGCCTTGAGGTGCTCAACCAGCGTTCGCGCCAGCAGGTGCCCTTCCGCAACCGCCCCGACCTGACCTACCAGGCCAGCACGGGCTTCACGGGCTTCGCCAACTTCATCGACGACTTCGGCGGCTCGGGCGGCGCGGCGCAGCGCGACTTCGGCGTAGACGTTTTCTACCCGCGCCGCGTCCGCCAGTCCTACTTCTTCCAGGATCGCTGGCGCGCGTCGGACTCGCTGACGCTGACGCTCGGGCTGCGTTACGAGGACTTCGGCCGCCCCGTCACGTCGCTCGCGACGCAGGCGTTCACCGGCCTCTTCAACCTCGACCCCGTCACGCGCACCGGCCCCTACAGCCAGCCCAACGAAGCGCCGAAGGACTTGAACAACTTCGCGCCCACGGTCGGCCTCGCCTACTCGCCCGACTTCAAGAACGGCCTGCTCGGCACGCTCTTCCGCGAGCGCCGGACGGTGTTCCGCGCCGGTTATCAGGTCACTTACGACTCGTTCTTCGACAACATCTCGTCCAACGCGGCGGCCTCTTCGCCGAACATCATCTCGACGGCGGTGAACTCGGTCGTGACGGGGGCGAACCCTCGGGGCTTGCCGAACCTCTCGGCCTCGCTCCCGACCACGCCGCGCCCGCTCTCGCCGCTCGACGGGCAGACGTTAGTCGACCCGAACCTCATCAACCCCTACTACCAGCGCTGGTCGGTCGGCGTCCAGCGCGAGCTGCCGTCGAACTTCATCGTCGACGTCTCGTACGTCGGCTCGAAGGGGACGGGGCTTTACATCAACGAGGACTTGAACCCGGTGCTGCCGGAGAACCTGCGGAGCGCGCCGCCCGCCGGCTACCCGAGCGCGTGCACGCCGGGGACGAACCTGACGGCGGCGCAGGCCACCGCGAGCTTCCCCGCCGGCACGCTCTGCCCGCTCTCGAACCGCTTCGACATCCTTCAGGGCTCGCGCCTGACGCGCACCAACCGCGGCTTCTCGACCTACCACGCCGGGCAGCTCGACGTGCGCCGCCGCTTCGCCAACAACCTGTCGCTGACGGCCAGCTACACCTGGTCGAAGCTCATCGACAACGGGAGCGAGGTCTTCGCCGTCGGCGCCATCAACCAGCAGCAGCAGGCGACGCGCCCGTCCGTGCTCGGCTTCGACAACCGGCTTGAGCGCGGCGTCTCGCTCTTCGACCGCACGCACCGCGCGGTCTTCACCTACGTCTACCGGCTCCCGTTCTACGAGAACCAGCGCGGGTTCCTGGGACGCGTGCTCGGCGGGTGGGAGGTCTCCGGCGTGACGACGTTCGAGACGGGCGTACCCGTCACGGTCGCCAACGGGGCGGACGCCGACGGCATCGCCGGCAACTTCGACCGCCCCGACGTGAACCCCGACGGCGTGCCGGGGACGCGCGCCATCCCTTCGCTCACCGCAGCGAGCGCGTCCAACCCGGCGGTCGCCGCGACCAACGTCTGCGGCATCACGTCGGTCGGGACTCTCTACTACACCAACGCGCCGAGCGGCGCGGGCGACTGCATCGGCCTGACGCCGGGCGACGCCTTCTACATCGGCCTGCTGGCGAACTCCGGCCGCACGGGCAACCTCGGCCGCAACACCCTGCGGACGCCGGGCACGAACCTCTTCGACATGAACTTCACGAAGCGGACGCGCATCGGCGAGAACACGCGGCTTGAGTTCCGCACGGAGGTCTTCAACATCTTCAACCACCCGAACTACCTTCAGGGGAGCGTCAGCCCCTTCACGCCCGCGGGCGGCAACCTCCCCGTCACCGTTCTGACCTCGGTCGCGGGGCGCTTCCTGCAACCGAACACGGTCGGCACCGACGGCGGCGGCCGCACCATCCGCTACCAGCTCAAGTTCGTCTTCTGAGCCGGGGCGTCTCTACCGCTTGAGGGCGCGCACGGGTTACTCCGTGCGCGCCCTCGAATTTTGTCTACAGTCGAGAGGCTTCCGTTGCAAAGATTATTTTCGGTGGGAATAATATCTGAAGCGCTATTTTGCAATACTGCCCGTACCGGCGTAGACCTTGAACGACGTGGGCCGCCGGAAGAGGAAGGGAGAAACGTATGAAGAGACTCGCAGTCGCCGTTACGCTCGCGCTGCTCGTCGTGCTCTCGGGCTGCGCCGAGGCGCGGCGCGAGGTGAGGCGCGAGGCGCGCAACCCCGAGACCGACGCTTTGCTTCAGGCGGCGCGCGGCGGCCACGCCGAAACCGTGAGGAGCATTCTGGCGGGGGGGCGCGCCGACGTGAACGGCAGGGACGAGGGCGGCGACACGCCGCTCATCGTCGCCGCCCGCGCGGGCCACGACGACGTGGTGCAGTCCCTCCTCGTCGCGCGGGCCGACCCGAACGTGAAGAACGACGGGGGACAGACCGCGCTCGCCGCGGCCGCCGCGGGAGGCCACGACGAAGTCGTGCGCCTACTCAAGCAGGCGGGCGCGTCGCAGTAACTCACGCATTCGGCAAGTAGAAATCGGTCGAAGAGCCGCGCCCGGGCGGTCATGCGCGGAGCCTGCCCGGGGTGGTATAGTGTCCACGCCACCGTACAAAAATTCAGAATGACAAAGAGGGGTGGATAACCGTCCGGCTGAGCGGTCATTTTCGTTGACCTCATTCGGACGGCCGCGAGTGCGGCCGCGCGGTCGGCATCCGCGTCGGCGGTTTCCGGATTTTCAAGCGCCGGTGTTTCCGCGTGAGCGAATCGACGGTTAAGTCAACCAGATATGCGCGGACGGAGGTCGCCCGTTCGGAGCCGGTCGCCGATTCAGGCCGCCGGCGGCGCATCATCCGCGCGGCGGAACTCTGTTTCGCGGCGGCGATGCGGCTCGCGCCCCGGCGTCAACGCTTCCGCGCGGTGATGTTGGCGGCGGACGCGGCGACGCCCCTGTTACGTCTGACAAGCGCCTACCGCGAGCAGGAGTTGAAGGGGTTCGACGGCCCGCGCGAAATAGCCCTGCACTTCATGCTGAACGCCTTGACGCGCAACGGCGCGCGCTTCGACCCGGTCATCGACGTGAGGGGTTTAGAGGAGTTCGAGCGCGCCTACGCGGCCGGCAAGGGCGTTCTGGTTATCGGGCCCCACGCGGCGCTCACGCTCCTGATGATTCGTTTCTTTTACGACCGCGGCCTCGACCCCGTCGTCGTCGCCCCCGACTCTCGGATGCGAGTCGGGGGGACGACCGTGACGGCGCGGGTCATCCTGCCGTCGCCGACGTTCCTCGTCAAGACCCGCAACAGTCTGCGCCGCGGCGGGGTGGTCTGCGCGATGCCGGACAGGGCGGAGCATCACGGGGCGAGGACGGTCGAGTTCGACACGGCCGCCGGCCGCGTCATCGTCGCCCCGGCGCTGATGCACGTAGCCGCGCGCTGCGGGGCGCGGGTCATCTTCACGGAAGTGCACGCGGAGGGGCGCTCGACGGTGGTGGGCTCCATCTCGTCGCCGCGCGACGCCTCTTCGGGCGAGGCAATCACACGAGAGTTTATGGAGTTCGTTCGGGCGCGGGCCTCCGACCGCGCCGCCGCGGCCGGGCGCGCGCACCGCGGCGCGGTTTAAGAGCGTCAGCATGGTGAACACGACCCACAGCGGGGCCGCCGCGACCACGTCGTCTTCGAGGCGACGTGCGCCCGCGCGTCGCGGCCTGTGGCTGTTAGCCTCGGCGGCCGTGTTGCATGTGGCGCTGGCGTTCGGGCTTCATTGGATGGGACGCGCGCAGGTCGCGCCGGGCCTCGTCGACCGCGACGGCATCATGGGCTCCTTCGCCTTTGACAGTTACGAGTACCAGCGCGGGGCCGTACGGCTGACGGAGGTCTTAAAGCAGGACGGGGCGGCGGCGTGGGCCGCCGAGCCACAGCCCGTACACGTCAGGCTCATCTCGCTCCCGTTTGCGCTCTTCGGGTCGCTCACGGGTTACGGGCCTCTGAGCGCGGAGCCCTTCAACCTCCTCTGTTATCTGGCCGTCGTGGGCCTCGCGCTGCTGCTGGGGCGGGAGGTCGGCGGCGACCGCGCCGGCCTGCTCGCCGCGGGGGCGGTCGCGCTGTGGCCGACCCTGCTCCTGCACACGCTGCAACTGCTCAAAGACCCGCTCTTCATCGCGGGCGCCGTCGCGCTCGTGCTGTGTGTGACGACGTGGCTGACGAGGGAGTACGGGCGGGCGGGCGCTGCGGCGGCGACCGTCTTCATGGGTGTCGTCATCCTGCTGCTGCTGCTCATTCGTCTCCACTTCGCCGCGGTCATCTTCGCGCTCGTGCTGACGGGCGCCGCCCTGCTCGTCGTCCGGCAACTGGCCGAAAGGCGTCTGCTGTACTGGAACATGGCTCCGCCCGCGCTGATAACGTCGGGCGCACTGCTGTTAATATTGGCGCTGTTGTTCTTCAAGCCGCCTCCCGTTCAGAAGTTCAAGCAACATCCTTCTGACGGCGAAGGGCCGCCGAAGGCGGTCGTCAGCGCGGGGGAGCGCATGCCGTCGGCCGTCACGTACCTTCCGCGCGCGGCGGCCGACGCGGGGCGAGTCGAGAAGCTCATGGCGTCGGCGGACAGGGCCGCGCGGCGGGTCGGAAGCATTCGCTACAGGTTCAGCGCGTTCTACGCGGAGGCCGGCTCGGGCGTTGACGGCGGGGTGCGGTTCAACGACCTCAAATCGCTCGTTCTTTATCTGCCGCGCGCCTTCGTCATCGGGTGGTGGGCACCCTTCCCCAACACTTGGATGGGCGCGGGCAAGCGCGTGGGGAGCGCGGGGAAGTTATTGTCCGGCGTGGAGACGCTCGTGATGTACGCCGTAGAGTTGCTGGCGCTCGCCGCCGTCCTCCTGCCGCCGCGAAGGCTGGCCGCGGGGCTGCTGCTGGGCGTCTGTGGATTCGGCGTCACGGCGCTCGGGCTCGTCGTTCCCAACATCGGCGCGCTCTACAGGTTCCGGTATTCGTTCTGGGTGCTCTTAATCGTCCTCGGCGCGAAAGGGCTTGAAAGCCTGCTCGCGGCGCGGGCGCGTCGCCCGCACGCGGGCGGGGCCGGGCAGTCGGCTTAAACGGGTGGGCGCGGCCCTGTGTGACGCCGGGCCCGAGATGTTCGAGCAAAATGGGTTCGAGGGGGGAGAGAGCATTGGGGGGAAGGACGGCCGCGCCGTTCGCGCTGACGTGTCTACTCACAGTCGTCGTCGGCTGCTCGTCGAACGCGGGCCGGGGCGGTGAGAGTGCATCGTCCCCTCACGGGACGCCGCCGACGACCAACGCGCCCGCCAACGACCGACGGGGCAAAGCAGGCTTCACGCTCGCCAACTTTACAGGCGCCACACTACGAGCCGTCTATCTCTCGCCGAGTAGCTCGGCGGGGTGGGAGGAGAACGTCCTCGGCGGTGATGCTCTGGCCGACGGCGACTCGGTCGAGATACGCCTGAACCCCGAGAAGGGAATCGAGGCGTGGGATCTCAGGGTCGAAGGCGTTGACGAGCGCCACGCCGAGTGGAAAGGTCTGCGGCTCGAAGACGGGGCGAGGATAACGCTGCTCCTCGACGTGGCCGGGGAGCGCGTCGTGGTCGCCGAGGTCGATTGAACGCAGTGACGTTGATGGGGAGACTGGAAAGGAACACTCTCGCGAACCTGTTCGGGGCCGGATGGTCGGCCGCCGTCGGCCTCGTGTGCGTGCCCGTCTACCTCGGGCTGTTGGGGGCCGAGGGCTACGGGCTGGTTGGCCTCTTCGTCACGCTGCAAAGCGTCTTCGTCGTCCTCGATTTGGGAATCGGCGCGACGTTCAGCAGGGAACTGGCACGCCTCGACGCGGGGGGCGCGGGCGCACAGGCGCAGCGCGACCTCGCCTACACGCTTCAGGCCGTCTACTGGCTCATGGCCCTGACGGTCGGCGTCGCGGTCTATGCGCTCGCCCCCGCGGTCGCGCACCACTGGGTGAAGCCTCAGTCGCTTTCGGCCGAGTCGGTGACGAACTGCGTCAGGCTGATGGGTGCCGCGATGGCGCTCCAGTTTCCTTTCGCCTTTTATCAGGCCGGGCTGCTCGGGCTTCAGAGGCAGCCGCGCTTCAACGCGCTCTTTGCCGGGGCCACGACGATGCGTGCGGCGCTGACGGTGCTGGCGCTCAGACTCGTCTCGCCCGCGCCCGAGAGTTTCTTCGTCGCGCAGATCGTGGCCGGAGCCATAGGCACATCTTCGGTCGCGCTCCTGCTCTGGCGCTGCCTGCCCGCGTCGGGCGGAGGGGCTGCCGGCTTCCGGTTCGAGTTGGTTCGCAGGGTGTGGCGCTTCGGGGCCGCTTACGCAGTCAACGCCTTCACGACGATGGGTCTGACGCAGGCGGACAGGATTATCCTGAGCACGATGCTGCCGCTTGAGGCGTTCGGCTACTACGCGCTGGCGCACGGCGTGGCGGCCGGCATGTACGCCGTTATTCTGTCGGTGGACGGGGCGGTCTTCCCGCAGTTGGCGGGCGCGGTCGCGCGCGGCGACGGCGCGGGTCTCTCGGAGGCGTATCACCGCGGGAGCCAGTTGATGTCGGTGATGCTTGCGCCCGTGGCCGTCGTGGCGGCGCTCTTCCCGCGCGAGGTGCTCTGGGCGTGGACGGGCGACTCCGCCGCCGCCGAGCACGCGAGCCTCGTCCTCACGCTCCTCGTGCTGGGGATGTTGCTCAACGGGTTGATTCAGGCACCCTACTTCCTACAGGTCGCGCACGGTTGGTGGCGTCTCATCCTGAGGACGAACCTTCTCCTGCTCGTCGGCGTCGTCCCGTTGAACGTCCTGATGGCCCGAGCCTACGGCGGCCCGGGGACGGCGCTGGTCTGGCTGCTCGTCAACTTCTGCTATCTCCTGACGTTCCCTTTCGCGCACCGCAAGTTCCTTATAGGGGAGCGGGCGCGCTGGCTCTCCGAGGACATCCTGCCGCCGCTCGGCGGCGCGCTCGTCGTCGCCGCGGCCGCGCGCTGGCTCGTCCCCCCGCACCTGTCGCGCATGGGGGTGCTGACTTATCTGTGCGCCGCGGGGTTGGCGTCGGCCGTCGCCGCCGCGGCGCTCGCCCCGCGCGTGAGGAGCAACGTCTGCGAGCTGTTTCGGAGGAGGGCTGAGCCATTCACCGCATGAGCCGGGAGTTTGCACGGGGAAGTCACGTCCGGCCGCACTCGGGGTCGAGGTGCGCCGGCTGCGCTTTATGAGAATCCTCTACTGTATTCCCACTCTCGGGTACGGTGGGGCCGAGAGACAGTTGTCGTACCTCGCCGCGGAGCTGTCCGCGCGGGGTCATGAGATTCACGTCGCGTCCGCGCGGGGCGGCGTGAACCTCGCGCGACTGGAGGCGGCCGGGGTCGAATGGCACCGCGTGGGCGGGATCGGTCACCGCGACCCGCTAATCTTCTTCAGGCTGCTCCGGTTGATGCGGCGACTGCGGCCCGATGTCGTCCAGACGATACTCACGCCGATGGACATCATGGGCGGCTCCGCGGCGCTGCTGGCGCGCACGCGTTGGGTGTTGAGGGAGTCGAGTTCAGCGCCGCTCTACGCGTCCGGCCTGAGGCACAAGCTGCGCCGCGCGCTCGGGCGGTTGGCCGATGCCGTGGTGTCGAACTCCTCGGGGGGAGCCGACTACTGGCGCTCGACGGCGAGCGCGCCGCTCCACGTAATTCCGAACGCGACGCCTCTCGCCGAGATAGAGGCGGCGGCCGATGCCAAGCGTTCGGAGAAGTCGGGGCTCGACCCCGGCGTGAAGGTCGTGCTCTACGCGGGCCGGATGGACGCGGGAAAGAACGTCGAGGCTCTGCTCGCCGCGCTGGCCCGCGTCGCCGACGAGGTGCCCTTCGTGGCCCTCATGTGCGGGGACGGCCCGAGCCGCGCGCGGCTGGAGACGTTGGCGCGCGAACTGGGGGTGGCCGACCGCGTCGTCTTCAAGGGCTACGTGGACAACCTCTGGGAGCTGATGGGCTTGGCCGACGCGCTGGTCTCGATGAGCAGATTCGAGGGCTGCCCGAACGTCTTGCTGGAGGCGATGGCCTGCGGCTGTCCGCTCCTCGTCTCAGACATCCCGGCCCACCGGGAGATGTTGGACGAGCGCAGCGCCTGCTTCGCGAACCCGGACGATACGGCGGGGGTGGCCGCGGCCCTCAAGATGACTCTGCTGCGTGGCGACGAGGCGCGGGTGCGGACGGCGCGGGCGCGGGCGCTCGCCTCCGGACGGCCGGTCGAGGCGACGGCCCGGCTCTACGAACAGCTCTACAAGAGCCTGCTCGGCGGGGCACATGACGCGCGGCTCGCCGCACGTACTTCGGGCGGAGAGGCGGCGTAGGCTCGGAGGGCCGGCCCGCCCTCAGCCCGGGAAGCTGAATGGAAGCCGACGAGAAAGTAGGGGCGTACGTGAGGGTCAGGCGTACCGTGCTGCGCGAGTCGCGGCGCGCACGCGCGCGCTCGCCCTTGTTAGCGCAGGGGCTCAACGTGGGATTGCTGGCGGCCTGCAACGCCGGGCTGGCCGTCGTGTCGGCGTGGTACATCGTCACGCGCATCGGCCTCAACGTCGAGACCGATGCTTTCTTCGCCTCGGGCGCGCTGCCGCAGCTCGTCTTCCTCGTGCTCAGCGCCACGCTGCTGCCCGTGCTGACGCCGCTGCTCGCGACTAAGGACGCCGAGGGCGTGCGCGAGGACGGGTGGGCTCTCTTCCAATTGACGATGGCGCTCTTCGGCGTCGTCGGCGCGGTGCTCTACGCCACCTGCGGCGTGTGGGCTCCGCTGCTCGTCCCCGGCTTCGCGGACGAGGGCAAGAGGCTGACCGTCAGTCTCACCCGGATTCAGATTGTGAGCATGGTGCTCAACGCCGGAATCGTCACGCTCTGGGCGGCACAGCACGCGCGCAGGCGTTTCGTGTGGGTTGAATTCTCGGGCGTGCTGGCCAACCTCGCGGGGCTGCTCTTTCTCGTCTGCACACTGCCGCGCTTCGGCGTTCAGGCCGCGGCGTGGAACACCGTCTTTTTTAACGGCCTGAAGCTGACACTTCTGCTGCCTCTGCTCGGGCGCTGGAGACGGCCCACGCGCCCCTCGCCGACGGCGCGAGAGGCTTGGCGGCTGCTCAAGCCCTTCCTGCCGTGGCAGGCGTGCCTGCGCGCGGAGCCGCTGCTCGACAGGTTTCTGGCGTCGACCAAAGGGGCCGGGAGCCTCTCGCTGCTCTACGTCGCGCAGCAGATATACGCCAACGTCATCATCGTGACGAGCAAGGCGCTGGTCGCGCCTCTCGCGCCGAGGCTGGCGGTCAAGGCCGACTCGGCAGACTGGCGGGGCTATCGCCGCGTTTACCGCGCGCGACTCCTGCTGGTCGCACTCTTCGCGGCGGCGGGCGCGTCGCTGCTGCTGGCCTTCGGGCCGCGCGCGCTTCGGCTCGGCATCGGCCACGCGGGCGTCACGACCGAGAACGTGTACACGCTCTGGCTGGTCATGCTCGCGCTGGCCGGGGCGTTCGCGGGCGGGGTCGCGGGTCAACTCACGTCGGGGGCCTTCTATGCGATGGGGGACACGAGGACGCCGACGAAGGTCTCGGCCGTCGTCTATACCTTCTACCTCCCCCTGAAGATTGCGAGCTTTTTCGGCTACGGCCTGATCGGCCTTGCCGGGACGATGAGCGCCTACTTCCTGATTAACTTCCTCGTGCAGTTCGTCGTGCTGGAGGGTACTTTGTCGCGCAGACTCTCGGGGGCGGTTCCGGCCGCGGGCTCCCTGTTAGCGGAACGTTGATGTCAAAGCGTCTATCAATCTGTCTGATTAACCCGCGCAGCCGGCCCTCCTATTGGACGGCCGACTTCGCCATGCCTTTTTACGGCTTGGGCCGCAGGCTCAAGTATTCGATGGCCAACGGGGCGTTGGTGTCGGTGGCGGCGCTGGTTCCCACGGGGCACGAGGTCGTCCTCGTCGACGAGAACGTCGAGCCCATCGACTTCGAGGGCCTCCGCCGGTTCGACGTAATCGGCGTCACCGGCATGGTCGTGCAGGCGGAGCGCATGTGCGAGATACTGCGCCGGCTGCGCGGGTTGCCGGCGGTGGTCGCCGTCGGCGGGCCGCTGGTCACGGTGAGCGAGGCGACGTTCGACGGCCTGTGCGACGTGCGGTTCATCGGCGAGGCGGAAGAGACGTGGCCCGTCTTCCTCGACGCGCTCGCGTCCGGCGGGCCGACCGAGACGCGCTACGAACAGGCCGAGAAGACCGACATGGCGCGGGTGCCCACGCCCCGCTTCGACCTGCTGCGGCGCGGCGTCTACGGCACGGCCCCCGTGCAGTTCTCGCGCGGCTGCCCGTTCCAGTGCGAGTTCTGCGACATCATCACCATCTTCGGGCGGCGGCCCCGCACCAAGCGGCCCGAGCAGGTGCTCGCCGAGTTGGACGCGCTGCTGGCCGAAGGGTTCAGGGGCTGCTTCCTCGTGGACGACAACTTCATCGGGAACAAGGTCGAGGCGAAGAAGCTTCTGCGGCGCATCGTCGAATGGCAGGAGGCGCGCGGCCGCCCTTTGACGTTCACGACCGAGGCCAGCGTCAACCTCGCCGACGACCGCGAACTGATCGACCTCATGGTGAAGGCCAATTTTCAGGGCGTGTTCATCGGCATCGAGACCCCGCGCGAGGCGTCGCTGACCGAGACGCGCAAGCACCAGAACGTTCACGGCGACTCGCTGCTCGCCAAAATCGCGCGCATCAGGGCGGCGGGCCTCGGCGTCAGCGGCGGCTTCATCGTCGGCTTTGACAACGACGACGAGCGCATCTTCGACGAGCAGTTCGAGTTCATACAGGCGAGCGGCATCCCGACCCTCTCCGTCAGCCTGCTGACGCCGCTCCCGACCACGCCGCTCTACGACCGCCTGCGCGCCGAAGGGCGTCTGGACTTCTCAGACCCGGAACTCATCTACCACCCGAAACAGATGACCCGCGAACGACTCAAGGCCGGCTTCCGAGAACTCCTGAGCAGGGTCTTCGACGTTGAAGCTTACTTCGACCGCGTCTTCGACGGGGCGGCGACGGCGACCGCGGCCCGCCGTCGCGCCGCCGGGGGGGCGACCGCCGCCGGTGGCCGGCCGGGGTTGAAGCTGCGCCTTCTCTTCTCGGCCGCGTGGGCGGCGCGCGCCTTGATGCTGGCGCTCGTGATGGCGCGGCAGGGCCAACTGCTGCGGCACCTTCGGGTGTGCCCGAGCGTGCTGCGGAGGAACGCCGCCCTCGGGCCTGAAGCGTTCGGATTCGGAGAACTGGTCAACCACTGGATTACCTACTGGCATTTCGCCAGCGTCACCCGCCAACTGAGCGGGACGCGTTTCGGCAACGTCCCGGGGACACGCCCGGCAGCTCAGTAGCCCCGGCCGCATCAGCTTCTTAAAGAAGCGTTCTGCTGCGGAAACGTCACGCCTCACGACCTCCGGTGGGTTTCAAAAACCTTTATAACGCGACGCGGGAAAGCAACGTGCCGGTTCACCGCTTGGAAGACTTGGGGCGGCCCTCATGGCCGCCCGCCCGCGCCTTCGCCCGGCCCGACTTCTTCGCCGCCCGCGCGCGCGACTCGCCGTCCCGCCCCCTCTCGGCCGCCACGCGGATGTTCGCGTTGTAGTTGCGGATGCGGCTGCCCTTCATCCGCCGGAGCACCTCTTCGACATACTCCTCGGGAATGTCTACGAGCGTGAAGCGGTCGTGGACATCGATGGCGCCGATCTCCTTACCCGGCACGCCGCCCTCGTTGGCGATGGCGCCGACGATGTCGGAAGGGCCGACCCTGCCGTTGCGCCCCACGTCGATGAAGAGGCGCACCATGCCGTCGCCCGCCCGCCCCATTTGCTCGGGCTCCGGCTCCACAGAGACTTCGAGCGGCCTGTCACCCCCGGCCAGGCGGACGGCCGCCGCGGCGATCTCGGCCATGTCGCGCCCGCTCTCCTCGGCCAGCTCCTCGACGAGCGACAGGTAGAGGTCAAACTCCTCGCCCTCCAGCGCCTTGAGCAGGCGCTCTTTGAAGAGCGCCACGCGGCGCGCGGCGACGTCGGCCTGCGTCGGCGCTCGCATCGGCTCGATGCGCTGGCCCGTGTAGTGCTCGACCTCGCGCTTCATCCGCTGCTGCCGCGGCGTCACGAAGAGGACGGCCCTGCCGGCCCTGCCGGCGCGCCCCGTCCGGCCGATGCGATGGACGTAGGACTCGACGTCGTTCGGCATGTCGTAGTTGATGACCAGCCCGATGCGCTCGACGTCGAGGCCGCGCGCCGCCACGTCGGTGGCGACGACGATCTCGACCTGACCGCCACGCATCCGTCGGATGACGGCCTCGCGCTGCGCCTGGCTCATGTCGCCGTGCATGGCCTCGGCGGCGTAGCCCCGCGCCTGCAACTTCTCGGTCAGCTCGGCCGCCCCGACCTTCGTCCGCGCGAAGATGAGCGCCGCCTCGCCCGCGCCCGCCTCGGCTTCCAGCAGTCGCGTCAGCACGTCCGGCTTCTGCCCCTCGGAGACGTTGACGTAGCGCTGCTCGACGGTCGGCACCGTCATCGTCCTGTGCTCGATCTCGACGCCCGCCGGCTCTCTCAGGTGTCGCTCGGCGATGCGGCGCACCTCGCGCGGCATCGTCGCCGAGAAGAGCGCCGTCTGCCTCTCAGGCGGCGTGTGCTCAAGTATCCACTCCACGTCCTCAATGAAGCCCATCCGCAGCATCTCGTCGGCCTCGTCGAGCACGACGAACTTAAGGGCCGCGAGGTCTAGAGTCTCGCGCCGCAGGTGATCCATGACGCGCCCCGGCGTGCCGACGACGACCTGCACGCCGCCCTGGAGCCTTCGGAGCTGCTGGCCGATGGGCTGGCCGCCGTAGACGGGCAGGACGCGCACGCCCCCCATGTGCTTCGCGTAGGTGTGGAACGCCTCTGCCACCTGGACGGCGAGTTCACGCGTGGGCGTGAGCACGAGGGCCTGCACGCCCTTGCCCGACGGCTCCAGCCTCTCCAGGATGGGCAGGGCGAAGGCGGCCGTCTGGCCCGTCCCCGTCTGCGCCTGCCCGACCACGTCGCGCCCTTCGAGGAGCAGCGGGATGGTCTTCTGCTGGATGGGCGAAGGGGTCTCGTACCCTACGTCGGCTATCGCCTTCAGTAACGGCTCGCTCAGGCCGAACGCGTCGAATGATTCGGTGCGGACTTCCGCCTTCGCCTTCATCATTGCACCTCTTCGTGAAAGGGCGGGCCCGCCGCCTTTTCGCCGGGGCAGTCGTCTGCCCCGCCCGGGCGGGCCGCCTGACTGGTCTTACACACTCGAAATCAACTTTCAGCCCAGTCTAACCGAGCGTCGGGCGTCACGGCCGCGGCCGTGATAGTTACTTCAGTCCCTTCATTATTTCGGTATGTTCTTCGAGGATTCGCTTAGTGTGTTTGGCTTTCGGCGTGAGCGACCAGTCATCGTGATCCCACGTACCGCCGAGGATTATTCCGTCCCGTCGTGGGAACATGTAGCCGCTGCTCAGATAACAGTAATCAATCTCAGGCTGCGGCAGCAGCACTTCCAGTTGGCCGCGCACTGGTCTTAGTTTCTGATCGCCAAAAAGCGCACGCGCGCCCAGACCCGTGCAGTTGAAGATGACCGGCTCGGGCAGGCGCATGAGCTCTTCACGGTCGCGGAACTCCTTAACCACGAGCTTCCCGCCGGCGATGTAGAAGTCGCGCAGAAGCGCGTCGAGGTAGATCGAGGGCTCGATCAGCATCGTGCTGTACTGGCGGGCGTAAGGGAATCCGAAGTAACGCTCAGCGTCTCGATGAACTTCCTGCTGCGGGTAAAGGTCGTTACCGCCCACCAGCTCTTGCCCGAGCGATGCTTCGTCGCGGTACAACTCGACCGTATCTATCCAGCGCACGCCATACTCGGGGCGGACGAGCAGTTGGAAGGCGCGGTTGGAAATCCGGCACGCGAGGCGAAACTGTTCGGTAAACTTCGTCGACGCGGCCTGTGGGTCATAGACCGACGTGGGATACCAGAATCCTCCGGCGATGTTCGAGGTCGTCTCGGGCGGCAGGTCTTTGGCATAGATGGTCACCGTCCCCGGCCCGTCCTGAAAACGGCGTTGCAGAAGAAGCGCCGTCGAGAGGCCGTTGACCCCGCAGCCGAGGACGGCAAACCGCCGGCGCGCCGCCGGTCGGGAACTTCGCCCGGGGCGAGACGGCCGTGCTCCCGGAAAGTCCCCGGCTAAGTCTAAGGCCAATGAAGCCGTGCCCCACGAGAGCGTGATGCCGGCGCCGCCGTGCCCGTAGTTGTGGATTAGAAGTTTGTCGCCGACGCGCTCGGCGTCCACGACGAATCCTTCGGGGCGATACGGCCTCAGGCCGACGACCTCGCGGATAATCCGCTCGCGTGAAACTTTGACCGGCGCGAAACGGCGTTGCTCATCAAGGCCGGCGGCACGCGCCGGCGGTTGATCGGTGCGCGCGGCCATGAGAAAAGCACTGGCCGCCAATGCGCTACGTAGAAACACGCGACGATTGATTTCAGAACCGGCGTGAGAAACCTGCGCCACCACTCACCTCCGAGCTAACCGCGGAATCCGCTCCAATTGTCGGCGACAATACCTCATCAGATATAAACGCCTCACACGACGCCGATACGGACAAGTCTTGCGCATGAAAGCAGCGCTGTTCGCGGTCGGCTGCATGGCGTTGTTAGGCGCGGCGTCGGAACATTACGCCTTCCTTTTACCCGTCCAACTTTTTCGGCTCTGAGTTTATTCGCTCCAGCACACCCGGCTGCTCGCCTTCAAACTGCTGGTAACGCTGCAAGTCTTCGTCACTAAAATCGACAGCGAGTTGTAGATGCTGGCAGTGAATGCAACCGTAGGCGCGGATACTGCGATTGCCGACCCCAAACATACTTTTCCAGATGGAGACCACTTCCGGCTTAAAGACGGGCGTGCCCCCGCTCGAAGTATCCAGCAGAGTACCTTTAACAAGCGCGACACTACCACACGCTACACACTTCATGCTCCGAATCCCCTTCAAGAAATAAAAAATATAGCCGGACGCTATGTCGGCAGCGATAGGATTGTGCTTCCGAGACGTTTATTTGTAAATGACGGGCTAAGCGCCCAACTAGGATTATGCCGAACCCTTCGGTCTGACTACGTCATCCCATTCCCGCGCCGCTTCCTGCTAGAATGCTGTGCCCTGACACTACACTGACGACGTGACCGTGCCTCGAAGCCATGAACCGTCCCTCCTCCCGCGCGATAGACCGCGCCGCGCCAATTATCGCTATCCTCGCAGTCGCCATCATGGCGGCCGCCTCGCTCAAGAGCCTGTGGCCGCCGACGGCGCACGGCGGCGG
>JBEVKV010000551.1:0-11803 GCA_040509515.1 Pyrinomonadaceae bacterium
TCCGGGCTTTCGTGAGAGGCGGAGGCTTCTCGCGGGGTGTCGGCGGCGGCCCGGCCGGGCGTGGCCGCCGAAGGGACATTTCCAATGTACTAAACGCGCGCGCGGCGCGGCAAGAGTTTTCTCCGGCGTCCGGCGCGTGCGATAGGAGCGGGGCGGCGCGGGTGTTAAAATCCGTCCACACCCTGAAGCGAAGAAGGAGCGACGGAACTTGAGCCGCGAACTGAGAGTCCTGAACAACCCGCCGACGACGAGGCCGCCGCGCGGCCCGAAACCCGAGTGGCTGAAGATACGCCTCGGCGACCCGTCGAACCAGAACTACGTCCTGAAGCTGATCGAGAATCTGAACCTGCACACGGTCTGTCAGGAGGCGCGCTGCCCCAACATCTTCGAGTGCTGGACGGACAGGACGGCGACCTTCATGATCGGCGGCGACGTGTGCACGCGCCACTGCGGCTTCTGCGCCGTCTCGAAGGGCGGCGGCATCCCGCTCGACCCCGAAGAGCCGCGCCACGTCGCCGAGGCGGTCAGGACGCTCGACCTCGCGCACGCCGTCATCACCTCGGTCAACCGCGACGACCTTCCCGACGGCGGCGCGGCGCACTGGGCCGAGACCGTGCGGCAGGTGCGCGCGCTCAACCCCGGCTGCCGCGTCGAAGTGCTCATCCCGGACTTCAACGGCGACGAGGCCGCGCTCGACGCCGTGCTCGACGCCGACCCGGACGTGCTCAACCACAACACGGAGACCATCGCGCGGCTCTACAGGCGCGTGCGCCCCGACGCCAACTACCGGCAGACGCTGACGCTGCTCGAACGCGCCGCCGCCCGGCGCGACCGCGAGCGGCGCGGGATGCTCACCAAGAGCGGCATCATGGTGGGCCTCGGCGAGACGTTCGACGAGGTGGTCGAGCTGATGAAAGATTTGCGTTCGGTCTCGTGCGACATCATGACCATCGGGCAGTACCTACAGCCGCACGCGCGCCGGCTCCCCGTCGAGCGCTACGTCACGCCCGCGGAGTTCGACCGCTGGCGCGAGGTCGGACTCGGACTCGGCTTCAAGCACGTCGAGTCGAGCCCGCTGACGCGCTCCTCCTACCACGCGCGCCAGCAGACCGACGGAGCCGGCGAGGACTGAGGGCGGTCGTCGAGACGGCCATCCCCGAAACTCCTTCAGCGTTCCGCGCCGGTGTAGGAAACAGGCGCGAGGCCAAACAGATTGCACGGGCCGCCGAGCACGATTCTCGGCGGCCCGTGCGTTTTTCCTGACGGCCCGAGAAATTTTCTCGGAATCCCGAGCAAATTTCCCCGGACTTCCGAGAATTCGCGCGCGGGCGCGAATCACTATAAAATCGGAAACATGAAAGCCGTCGTCTTCCACGAGCACGGGGGGCCGGAAGTCCTCCGCTTTGAAGAGCGCCCGGAGCCCGGGATTCGCGCCGACGAGGTGTTGGTCGAGGTGCGCGCCTGCGCCCTGAACCACTTGGACGTGTGGGCGCGCGGGGGCTTGCCCGGGATAGAGATTCCGCTGCCGCACATCCTCGGCAACGACGTGGCGGGCGTCGTGCGCGAGGCGGGCGAGCTGGTCGATTGGGTGAAGGCGGGCGACGAAGTCCTGCTACAGCCCGGCGTCTCGTGCGGTCACTGTCGCGAGTGTCTGGGCGGCGCGGACAACATGTGCGCGCGCTACGACATGATCGGCTACCGGCGCGACGGCGGCTACGCCGAGCTGGTCGCCGCGCCCGGCGTGAACGTCGTCCCGAAGCCGAAAAATTTGAGCTGGGCGGAGGCGGCCGCGCTCCCGCTCGTGCTCGTGACGGCGTGGCACATGCTCGTCACGCGCGCGCGCGTCGAGCCGGGCGAGGACGTTCTCGTCCACGCCGCCGGGAGCGGCGTCGGCTCAATCGGCATCCAGATCGCGAAGCTGCGGGGCGCGCGCGTCATCGCCACCGCCGGGTCGGACGAGAAGCGCCAACGCGCGCTCGCGCTCGGCGCGGACGAGGTCGTGGACTACACGCGCGAGGACTGGCCGAAGGAGGTCAGGCGTCTGACGGGCAAGCAGGGCGTGGACGTGGTCTTCGAGCACACGGGGGCCGAGACGTGGCCGGGCTCCGTGCTCTCGATGAAGCGGGACGGGCGGCTCGTGACGTGCGGCGCGACCAGCGGTTTCGACGCGCGGACGGACTTGCGGCAGGTCTTCTACCGCCACCTCAACCTGCTCGGCTCCTTCATGGGCTCGAAGGCCGAGCTGCTCGACGCGTTGAAGTTCGTCGAGCGCGGCCAGATTCGCCCCGTCATCGACCGCACGCTCCCGCTCGCCGAAGCGCGCCGCGCGCACGAACTGATGCAAGACCGCGCACAGTTCGGCAAGCTCGTCCTCGAAGTCTGAAGCGCCGCCGGACGAAACAGTGAGCCCCGACAAGAAGACTCTCTCTTGTCGGGGCTCACTGTCTGCGTCTGACAGTTTTTTACTGCTGGCCGTCGCGCATCTGTCGGCGCTGCTGGCGCAGTTCCTGTCGGCGCTGGCGGAACTCCTCGCGGCGCGCCTTGCGCTCGGCCCTGAGCTGTTCGAGTCGCGTGCGCTGCTCGGCGGTGAGTGCGGAGAGGGCTTCGTCGCGCGTGCGCAGGCGCGCGGCGCGCATCTCCTCGCGGAGTTGTCCGGCGCGCTCGCGCTGCGCGTCGCTCAACTGGCCGCCGGCCTCACGCCGCGCGGCGAGCAACTGACGCAGCTCGTCGCGCTGCGCCTGCGTGGACTGGAACGCCGCCTGCCGCGCCGCGCGAATCTGACCAAGCTGCTCCGCGCTCAGGTTGAGCTGGCGGAGCGCACGCGCGCGCTCGTGTCGGCGCGCTCGCAAGAGCCGGCGCATCCCGCGCATGCGGCGCATCTCGCGGCGCGCGCCCCTCTGCTGCTCCCGCGTCGCGCCCGTCTGCGGCGACTGCTGCTGCTGCTGGCCGGGCGCGGTCTGCTGCGCGGCGGCCGTGAACGAGGCCGCGAGCGTCAGCAGCGCGGCGGTAAGTGCTCTCTTCATCTTCCGAAAACTCCTTGACGAAATATTTATGCCGTCCTGCCTCGCGGCGTCGTATTAGCCTTCGAGCGCCGCCGGACTTTAAGACGCGCGCGCCCACGCCCCGGCCGAAAAAATGTCCGGTACCGGGCGAAAAAGATGTGCGCCGCCGCGTCAGGACTCGGAACTCCGGGCTTTAGCCGCCGGACTTTTTAAAGTAGAATTACGCCCGATGAAACTCTTACAGCAGATAGACTCGCCCGCTGACCTGCGCCGTCTGAGGCCCGAGCAGTTGCAGATGGCCGCCGACGAGATACGCCAGTACATCCTTGAGACGATGTCGCGCGTGGGCGGCCACACGGGCGCGTCTCTGGGCGCGGTCGAGCTGGCGGTCGCGCTCCACTACGCCTTCGACACGCCGCGCGACCGGCTCGTCTGGGACGTGGGGCATCAGGCTTACGCGCACAAGATTCTGACGGGGCGGCGCGAATTGTTGCCGACGGTCAAGCAGTACGGCGGCATCTCGGGCTTCCTCCGGCGCGACGAGTCTGAGTACGACACCTTCGGCGCGGGGCACGCCTCGACCTCTCTGTCGGCCGCGCTCGGGATGGCCGTCGCGCGCGACCAGCGCGGCGAAGACCACCACGTCGTCGCCGTCATCGGCGACTCGTCGCTCGCGGGCGGGATGGCGATGGAGGCGGTCAACCAGGCCGGCCACCTCAAGACTCGACTCATCGTCCTGCTCAACGACAACGAGATGTCGATTGCACCCGCGGTCGGAGCCCTGACCGGCTACCTCAACCGCATACGCGAGGCGCAGGGCTACCACCGCATGAAGGACGAAGTCGGCGACCTCCTGCACGACATCCCTTCGTTCGGCGAGCGGCTCTACAACGCGGCGAAGACCGTCAAGGACGCCATCGCGGCGGCGGTGCTCCCGGGCGCGCTCGTCAACGAGCTGGGCTTCAAGTACATCGGCTACGTGGACGGACACAACCCGCGCGCGTTGGTGCGCGCGCTCGAAGAGGCGAAGCAGGTCAAAGACTCGCCGGTCATCGTCCACGCGCTGACGCAGAAGGGGAAGGGCTACCCCGCGCGCGAGAAGAACTATTACGCGTGGCACGCGACGGGGCCGTTCGATTTGAAGACCGGCGCGGCCGTCAAGTCCGGCTCGGCCGCGGCGCCGGCCTACACGGCCGTCTTCGGCCAGACGATGTGCGAGCTGATGTCGCGCGACCCGAAGGTCATCGCGCTCACGGCCGCGATGCCCGACGGGACGGGCCTCGACAAGGGGTTGGAGAAGTTACCCGAGCGCGCCTACGACGTGGGCATCGCCGAGCAGCACTGCGTCACCTTCGCGGCCGGGATGTCCACCGAGGGCTTGAAGCCCATCTGCGCCATCTACTCGACGTTCCTGCAACGCGCCTTCGACCAGATCGTCCACGACGTGTGCCTGCAGAACCTCAACGTCAAGTTCTGCATGGATCGCGCCGGCATCGTCGGCGGCGACGGGCCGACGCACCACGGGCTGCTCGACATCGCGTACCTGCGACCCGTCCCGAACATGGTCGTGATGGCCCCGAAGGACGAGGGCGAGATGCGCGACATGATCTTTACGATGGCGGCGCACGACGGCCCGGCCGCGATGCGCTACCCGCGCGGCAACGGCGTCGGCGCGGATTTGAAGCGCGAGCCGCGCATCCTTGAGATCGGCAAGGCCGAGATACTGCGCGACGGCGGCGAGGTGGCGGTCATCGCCTACGGCTCGATGGTTCACCCGGCCGTCAAGGCGGCCGAGCATCTGGCGAAGGACGGCATCGAGGCGACGGTCGTCAACGCGCGCTTCGTCAAGCCGCTCGACGCCGGGCTGCTGCTCGCGCTCGCGCGCACACGGCGCATCATCGTCACGGTCGAGGAGGCGTATCTGGCGGGCGGCTTCGGCGCGGCCGTCACCGAGCTTCTGGAAGAGAACGGGCTGCTCGACGCCGTGCGCGTCGTCCGCATGGGGGTGCCCGACCGCATCATCACGCACGGCGACCCCAAGCTGCTCATGGCCAAGTACGGGCTCGACGCCGACGGCATCTACACGCGGGTCAAGGAGGCGTGGGAAGTCCTCGAAGAGCGCCGCGCCGGCTCGCGCGCCACGCAGGCGGGATAAGACAAGGGTCGGGGGTAAAGGGGAAGGGGGAAAGGGATTCGTGTCGTCCCTTTCCCCCTTCCCCTTTCCCCCTGACCCTTCGTCTTACGGCCTGTCCTTCCTCGTCCGCTCCTCCCGGTTGTACTTACTCAGAGACTCCTGATACTTACGCGCGATGTTGAGGGTGCGCGAGATGTCCTCGTCGTCGAGGTGCGGGTAGCGCCGTCGGGCGGTGGCGATGGCCGTGCCGAGGAGCCGCTCGGCCTCGCGGTAGTGCTTGGCCTCGACCTCGGCGGCCATGTCGCGGATGGCCTGCGCGAGCAGCGCGATGGTGAAGTTTTTGCCGACCTCCGTGTCGCGCAGCATGTCGCCGCCCGCGCCGACGCGTAACGCGGCCTCCTCGTTCTTCACGACGCGGCGCTTCTGCTCAAGGTCGTAGTAGCTGAAGTTGACGCGCACCGACGGGCGCGCGTTCGCGGCGTCGAGCGCGCGCGGCCGGACGCGGAAGCGCATCAACACGACCTGCGTCAGCCCCTGATTCATGTTGTCGAGCTTTATCTTCAGCCCGCCCTCCGTCCGCTGCGGCTCGTAGCCGTAGACCTGCGCCAGCTCGACGCCGGGGCCGAACTCGACTTCAAGGTTCGGCTCGGTGGCGACGGGCGCGACGAGGCTCTCCGACTCTTTGAGGAAGACCTTCTTGATGTCCTCCGCGTCGGCGACGAAGTGGAAGAGTCCGCGCCCGCTCTTGGCCAGCTCGCGCAGGAGGTCTTTGTTGAGGTCGAGCCCGACGCCGATGGTCGAGAGGTCGACGCCGCGGTCGTTGTAGCTCACCGAGTCGCGCGCGATCTGCGCGGGGTCGGTCACGCCCTGATTGGCGATGCCGTCGGTCAGGAGCACGACGCGGTTGGTCGCCTCGCGGTTGTAGTTCTTGAGCGCCTCGCGGTAGCCGAGCATCAGCCCGGCGTGGATGTTGGTGGAGCTGCCCGTCTCGATCTGCCGTATCAGGCGGCGCACCTCCTCGCCGTCGCCGACGGCGCGCGCGGGCATGAGCACTTCGGCCTCCGAGTCGAAGACGACGAGCGAGAGCTTGTCCGACTCGCGCAGCCGGCCGACGAACGTGAGCAGCGCCTCCTTGACGCGCGAGAGCTTGTCCGCGTCGGCCATCGAGCCGCTCTTGTCGATGACGAGCGCGAGGTTGAGCGGCGGCAACTGCCTGCGGTCGCCCGCGAGCGCGGTGCTGAAGCCGACTTGCAGGACGGCCTCGGGCTCGGCGGCCGAGACGCGGTCGTTGCCCCAGCGCACGTCTAAGAGCACGGCCTCGCCCGCCTTCGGGCGTCCGATCTGGTGGCGGTGGTAGTTGACGAACTCTTCGACGGCGACCGAGCGCGAGGCGGGGATGAGCCCCATCTCCGCGAGGTAGCGCGTGCGCGCGGCGGCGGCCGACGAGGCGCCTTCCTGCGCGTGCGCGCCGCCGGCGGCCGCGACGACGAAGAGGAGCGAAAGTAAAGCCTTGAGACTGAAACGCGTAGTCTGGCGGGTTCGTGTGGGCATACGTCCTCCGAAAGGCTGACCCGGTCAATCGTCCGGGGAGATAGATTCTGACGGCTCGTCACCTGCGAGGGAAGTTCTTTTTTCGCGCCGCTTGGGTTCAAAGATGAGAGTTCGGGCGTCCGGGGATGCCCGTTAAATTCACGCCCCGGGACGGCGGCCGGGCAGCCCCTCGACGAGGTGGTCGGCGGCGAGCCAGATGCTCCACGCGTGGTGGTAGAAGGCGACGGGGAAGAGCAGCGCGACCGCGAAGAGCGCGGCGAACAGCCCCCCGCCAGACCCCGCCGACGAGAGCAGCCAGAGCCCGGTCGTCGCCATCACGGCCGCCTCAGTCGTGACCACGTTGATCATGATCGCGCCGACGAAGAAGCCCTCCTCGCGCTGGAAGACCGCGCCGCACGCCGGGCACTCGGGCCGCACGCGGAAGGGCGACTGGAAGACCGCCGCGCCGCCGCAGACCGGGCACCGCAGCCGCGCGCCTCGCGCGAGCGTCCTGAAGACGGGGCGGCCCTGAAGACTCAAAGCCCTCCTTTACTGCCGGCCGGCCGCCTCGCGCGCCTGCCCCTCCGGCCCCGAGAGGCACCGCGCGTCGTGGCCGTCTATCGCGTTCGACGCGTGTCTTCAATCCCCATACTCGTTTAGAATTGCCGCGCCGCCGGCCCGAAGACGGAACTTAGCAGAAGCCGGCGCGATTGTGTAGCCGGCTCCGCCGGCGTGACTCAAAAACTACCAGGCCGGGTTGAATGTCATGAATCTTTACTTTCATAACGTGGGGCTGCCGGGGTCACAAGAGGACTTCCCGAAGACCGTCTTTCGGACAATCCCGATCTCTGTCGTGCGGGAGAACTTGCCGGACGATTGGCCGCATAAGGCGGAACTGCTCAGGCGACTGGAGTCGCACTTTCCGGAAGGAGAGTTTAATTGCTGGGGCGTACCCGCGGGCGCGTTTAATGCCATCAAACGCATGAGCGTTGGCGACGTGGTTCTGCTTCTTGAGTCTGCGGGAGCGAATGGCGTCGCGCCCGCGATGGGAGAGGTCATCGCCTTCTGGCCCGACCAGCTTCCGGCGCTGTCCGAAGCTCTGTGGGGTAAGACCAAATTCCCTTACATCTTCTTTTTCCGCACCGAGCGGCTTTCGGGCCTGACGTGGCCGCAGATGCGCGCGGATTTCGCGTACGAGCCGACTTACAGGCCGCAGCACCACATCAGCCGCGTGAATAAAGACCTGTCGGACTACGGCGGCGCGGCGGGGTACGTGGCGCACCTGCGCAAGCACTTCGCCGAGGGTATCAGCCCCGGAACTGTGACACCGGCCGAGGTCAAGCGCGAGGCGGGCGAAGGCGGGCAGGACTATCTGCGTAAGGTCGAGCGGGAGTCTTCGGCCATCAGGCAGAAGTCCCTCGGTGCCCAGCCCCAGCTCAAAGAGGGCGCGGGCAAGGAGGTCAAGAAGGTGACCGCCCGCAGCGCCGCCTTCAGGATAGACATCAAAAGGCTCTACGCGTTCAGGTGCGCCGTCTGCGGCAGCGGGCTGGTCTCGCCCGACGACAAGCCCGCCGTCGAGAGCGCACACATCTACCCGAAGGAGCATGACGGCAGTGACGACTACAGGAACGGGGTCTGCCTCTGCCTTATGCACCACTGGGCGTTCGACGCGGGCTGGCTGGCCATCAGCGACGACCACCGCGTCGTCGTCCGCGGCGGCCTGCCCGCGGGCGAGGAGTACGACTTCATCAGGCGCTACGACGGGCAGAAGATTGACCTGCCCGCGCAGAGCGAGTTCGCGCCGCACCCACTGTTTCTGAGCGAGCACCGCAAGCTAAAAGGGTTCGAGTAGCGCGCGCGTGACTTATATGCTCGAAGACCTCTCGCGGTACCACGCGCCGGTCACACGTCTCTTCCCCGCGCCTTCGTCGCCGGGGGAGTGGGACGAGTACCGCCTGACGGACGAGCAGGTCGCGTTCTACGAGGAGCACGGGTACTTGGCCGGTGTCCGCGTGCTCGACGCGGCGCAGGTCGAGGCTTTGCGCGCGGAGCTTGAGGAGTTGATGAGCCCGTCGCACACGGGGCGCGAACTCTGGTACGAGTTCCACTCGAACGAGTCGGCCGATTCTTCGCGCGTGCTCTTTCACGCGCTGGGCGCGTGGCGCATCGCGAAGGGCTTTCACGACCTCCTGTGGAACCCGCGCTTCACCGTCCCGGCGTCGCAGCTTCTGGGCGGCGCGTCGGTGCGCTTCTGGCACGACCAGCTTTTCTGCAAGCCCGCGCGCCACGGCTCGGTCGTCGCGTGGCATCAGGATTATTCCTACTGGACGCGCACGACGCCGCTCGCGCACCTGACCTGCTGGACGGGGCTCGACGACTCGACGCGCGAGAACGGCTGCGTCAACTACGTGCCGGGCAGCCAGCGTTGGGCAGACCTCCCGGTCACGGGGCTCGCGGGCGACATGGACGCCATCCGTTCCGTCCTGACCGACGAACAGAAGAGACTGTTTCAGCCGGTGGCGATAGAACTGAAGGCGGGCGAGGCTTCCTTCCACCACCCGCGCATGATTCACGGCTCCTACGCCAACTCGACCGACAGCCCGCGCCGCGCCGCCGTCGTCAACGTCTTCCGCGACGGCGTCCGCTCGAACTCCGACGCCCCGCCGCTCGAAGGCGTCCCCGTCATCCCGAAGGGCGAGCCGATGGGCGGCCGCTTCTTCCCGCTGCTGTTTGAGAGCTACAATCACCTTTGAAATGGGCGAACACGACGTTGAGAGCGATTCCGACCCCTCAAGGCACCGCGCCTTCATGCGCGCGATGCTTAACGACCTGCGCGCGCTCGAACAGATGCTCGACGCGGGGCGCTTCGAGGAGGGCGTCCGCCGCGTCGGCGCGGAGCAGGAGATGTTCCTCGTCGACCGCCACATGGGCCCCGCCTTCGTCGCGCCCGAGGTCATCAAAGCCGTCCGCGATTCGCGCCTCACCACCGAGATCGCGCGCTTCAACCTCGAAGCCAACCTGACGCCGCGCGACTTCGCGGGCGACTGCTTCCGGCGGATGGAGGAGGAGATCGTCGAGGTCATCGGCCTCGTCCGCGGGGGCGCGCGCCCGCTCGGCGCGGAGGTGCTGCTCGCGGGCATCCTGCCCACGCTCCGCAACTCAGACCTGTGTCTTGAGAGCATCACGCCGAACCCGCGCTACCTCGCGCTCAACGACGCCGTGATGAAGATGCGCGGCGGCCGCATCAACGTCCACATCAAGGGCGTGGACGAGGTGAACGTCAGCTCGGACAACATCATGACGCTCGCCTCCAACACCTCTTTTCAGGTGCACGTCCAGTCCGCGCCGCGCGAGTTCGTCTCGCTCTACAACTGGGCGCAGGCCGTGACCGCGCCGGTGCTGGCGGCGGCGGTCAACTCGCCGCTGTGGCTCGGCAACCGCCTGTGGCAGGAGACGCGCATCGCGCTCTTTCAACACTCGGCCGACGCGCGCTCGGCCGCGCAGCAGGCGCGCGGCTTCCCGACGCGTGTCGGCTTCGGCGACCGCTGGCTCGAAGGCTCCGTGCTCGAACTCTTCCGCGAGGACATCGCGCGCTTTCGCGTCATCCTCACGGCCGACACGGATGAAGAGGCGCTCGAAGTGCTCGCGCGCGGCGGCGTGCCGAAGTTGAAGGCTTTGCAGCTCCACAACGGGACGGTCTGGTGGTGGAACCGCGCCTGCTACGGCGTGTCCGAAGGCGTGCCGCACCTGAGAATCGAGAACCGCGTGCTGCCCTCGGGGCCGACGCCCGTGGACGAGGTCGCCAACGCGGCCTTCTTCGCGGGGCTCCTGATGGCGCTCCCCTCCGAGCACGGCGACGTGTGCCGGAAGATGTCCTTCCACGACGCGAAGGCCAACTTCGTCAACGCCGCGCGGCTCGGTCTCGGCGCGCAGTTCAACTGGTTCGACGGCAAGACGCACACGGCCGGCTCGCTCATCCTCGAACACCTCCTGCCGCTCGCGCGCGCGGGGCTGAAGAGTCGTGGCGTCGATTCCGAAGACGTCGAACGCTACCTCGGCACCGTCGAGGAGCGCGTGCGCTCGGGGCAGACCGGCGCGCAGTGGGCTCTGAAGTCGATGGAGGCGCTCGGGGAGAAGGGCACGCGCGACATGCGCCAGCGCTCGCTCGCCGAGGCGATGTTCGAGCGGCAGCAGGCGAACGACCCCGTCCACCGCTGGGCCCCGATAAACCCCGAGGTGCCGGCCGACTGGCGCGAGAGCTACCGCACCGTCGGGCAGTTCATGTCCACAGACCTCTTCACCGTCCGCCCAGACGACCTCGTAGACCTCGCGGCGAGCCTGATGGACTGGCAGCACGTTCGCCACGTCCCCGTCGAGGACGAGGACGGCCGCCTCGTCGGGCTGCTCTCGCACCGAGACCTGCTGCGGCTGCTTTCGCGGCGCGGGACGGGTCATCTCTCGGAGCCGGTCACCGTGCGCGACATCATGAAGGCCGACCCCGTGACGGTCGCGCCGCAGACGCCGACGCTCGAAGCCATCGGGCTGATGCGCGCGCGGGGCGTCGGGTGCCTGCCCGTCGTCGAGGCCGGCGCGCTCGTCGGCATCGTCACCGCGCACGACTTCCTCGACGCCTCCGCGCGCCTCTTCGAGGAGCGGCTGCGCGAAGAGCCGGAGCCCGGCCGCTAGACGCCCGCGCCCTGTGACGACGCGACGACGTGGCGCGTCGGTCAGCCGGAGACGCGCGTGCGCGCGAGAGGCTTATGCACTGGCAGAGCGTGAGGGACGGGATGATCGGCGTTGCCTTCGGCGGCGGCGTCGGCTTCCGCGAGGAGCGCGGCCACGCCTACATGCTCACCGGCCAGTAGATGACCGAGCGGCAGCAGTACGCCCCGCAGCCCGGCGCAACGGCTGAGTCGGAACCGCTCGCGGCTCTGACTCGCGCGCCCGCCTCAAGTTTTCCTCAAGCGCCCTTAATTCGTTGAAAACTAAGGCCGCTAAAAAACTCACGCGCCCGCCGAAAATTTTTCTCCGCGCTCAAGTTTCGCTCAATCCCTCTCGACTATCTTCTACACGCTGACGGCAGGGCTCGCACCGGCCGGAAAGCTTCCCGCCGCGGCCGCCCGGAGTCGGGCCGGTA
>JBEVKV010000552.1:0-4529 GCA_040509515.1 Pyrinomonadaceae bacterium
GGCGTCGCGCGGCGTCGGAGCCGCCACGGCCGCGGGCGTGACGGCCGGCGGCTGACTTTTATCTCCGCCGTCGGCCGCGTCTTCGACGAGCGGGGAGATGAAGTCGAGGAGTTGTCGCACGCCCATCTGCGCGGGCTGCGGGACGCGGAAGGGTATCTGAATGAACTTCTCGATGAAGTTGTAGCCGTACTCCAGCCCGAACGCGACGCTCTGGGCGGGGCGCGTCTCGGCCGGCGCGGCCGTCCTCGCGGCCTTCTGCGCGAGGTAGGGCAGCAGCTTCTCGTTCTTGACGGCGAGCCCGGCGGCGACCTTCTCACGATCCATCCCGATGACGAAGATGAGCTGCGGAGCGCCGCCCGAGATCATCAGGTTGATGGCCTGCATGAGGTCGGCGGCCTTCGGCACGTCGCAGCGGTCGAGGTCGTCGATGAAGACGTAGACCTTGTTGCGGCCCGCGTACGTCTCGACGATCTTGTTGAAGTCTTCGTGGAACTGCTCGATGAAGGCGATGCGGCCTTCGTAGTCGGGCGTTTCGACGTACTTCCTGAGGTCGAAGGCGAAAGGGTTGCCGACCAGCTCGCGGAACTTGGAGAGGAAGAAGAGGGCAACGGCGAGGTAGCCGGCCACCCCCGACGCCTGCACCACGCGGAGCAGCCCCGCGTTCTTGTCTTCGCCGGTGACGGCCTCCGCCCACGGCGGCAGCCCGTCGGCCCGGAGGAGCTGGACGAGCGCGACGGTCATGGCGGCGGTGACCGAGACGAGGAAGAGCAGGCGGAGCAGGACGAGCCAGCCGCCCTTCCAACTGAAGCGCCGGAGGAGCAGTCTGAAGTACGCCACCACGCGCTCGCGGCGGCGCATCCCCTCCGACAGCTTGCGGACGAATTCGAGCGCGAAGGAGGCCCAGAGGGCGTCCTCCTTGTCGTGTCGCCACGGGTTGAACTCGACGGTCAGACACTTCACGCGCCGCGCCTCCGCGCGCATGCGCCTCCGCAGCATGAGCCTTTCGAGCCTGCGGAAGTTGGGCAGTGGCGAGCCCGTCAACTGTCGGTGGAAGGGCAGCCCGCGCGCCTCGCGTCGCATCGCCAGCCAGCGCCTGCGCCGCGTGGCCTCGCTCAACTCCCCGGCCAGTTGCAGCATAAACGAGGACTTGCCCGAACCCCACTCGCCCTCGACCGAGAGCGTGAGCGGCGGCTGCGTCTTCTCGTTGTTCAGGAAGGTGGCGATGGCCTTGACGTACGGGGCGAAGCCGAGCGTGTCTTTGACGGACGGCTGGTCGCTGATGCTGGCCTGCTGGATGGACTCACGCCCGGCCTCCGTCTCCGGCGCTGGCGGCGGGGGCGTCGGCTGTGGCGTCGTCGTCGCCGCCGGCTCCCGCGTCTGAGACTCCGCGGCGGCGTGCGCCGCGTCGGCGGGTCGGCCCGCGCCGGGGAAGAGAATCTTCTGCCAGTCGTCGTAAGTCGTCCGGTGATGTTTCTGGATGTGTGAGAGGAAGTCGGAGCGGAGCGCCTGCGTGTCGTAGCCCTGCTTCTCCAACTGTTGCAGCGCGGCCGAAGAATTGTCGGAGGCCGACGGCGCGAGGACGGCCCCGATGATGTGTCTGGTCAGCACCGTGCCCTGATTGGACTTAGTGATTGTTGCGACCTCGGCGGCTCTCTCGCAGAGGTCGGTTAGTTCAGCAGTGGCCGGAACGTCGCCCCACGACCCCTCCGTGTCTGACGGGATGGAGATGATGTCGTACTCGGTCAGTCCGAGTAATTCTACGGCGTCAATCTCCGCGTCGCCACCTCTATGTTTTCGCAAAACGTTGAGGAAGTAGAAACCGGAATGTTTCAAATCACGAGGCGCGGTGCCCAGGAGTGCCGCGAGGAAAAGTACTGAGTCGACATCATGCTTCGCTTTAAAACCCATCGTGCCGGCGATCTCAAGTGCGGTCTGCTCCTCGTCTCCGAATTGCTCCTGGACTACCGGCGAAAGCTCCATGAAATGACCGAGGGGCCCGGATGTTTCTGACGCTCCTCCGACGCTGATGGAATTTTCCTCTTCCTCGTCGAACGTCTCCGGCCATGACGTTTCAGAGAGCGCTACAGCGTCGCCCGCCCCTTCGTCGTCCTCCGAAGCAGGCGTGCGTTCGGCCTCGCCGCCCGGCTCGCGTCGTCCGCCCATTCTCGCGCCCGGTGCGACGCCCCTGATGCCGGCGAGCAGCATGGCGAAAGCGTTCTCGTCGTCGAGGCCGTCGCGGAAGTTGACCCAACTTTTCCCGAACAGGAATGAAGGAATGCGGGTCACATCGGCCCCGGGGAGGAGAACGGGAATGACGCGGAAGCTGCCGCCGGATTTTTCCTCCCTCTCGCGGATGCTTTCCAGCACCTCTTCATTAGGCGGCGGGTCAAAGCCGGCGGAACCGACGAAGAGAGCGCTGCTGGCCGAGCGTTTCAGCGCCTCTTCAAGCTTCACCGACCAGCCGACGGAGCCGCTGACGTGCCATTCTAAAAGCCACGCCCTGACACCCGCTTTTTTCAAACGGCCCGCGATCTCCCTGACCGCCTCATCGTCTTTCAGGTTAAAAGCTATGTAAACGTCATATTCTACGGGGGAGGTTGTCATCGCTGTCCTCTGTCTGTGAGAGCGGCAGGAGCGTGAGCGGCGGGTGCCTTTGAAAGTGCGGCACCCGCCGAGTTTACCCGAAGACTTCGACCTTCCAAACGTCTTCGGTCAGTTGCGTGGTGGTGATTTCGACGGGAAGGAATTTTTTGACGACTTCGATGTTGGTCGTGGTGTGCGGGGTGGGCGTGACGGTCGTGTAGGAGCCGCCGCCGGCGAGAGCCATCGGGATGAGAAGCTGGTCGGCGAGGTGTTCGCCGACGGGCGCGCCGGAGGCGAGATAGCTTTGCGCCTCTTTCACGACGCGCGCGGCGATACGCTCGGCGGGCACGCCGCGCTCGCCGACGCCGGTGAAGACTTCGGTCAGGTGCTCGCTCTCGATGTCGATGGTGAAGACGTTGCCGGCGCTGATGGCGTTGTCGGAGGTTTCGAGGTCGAGCTGGTCGGGCACGAGTCCCATCTGTTCGCTCGCCACCGCCAGCTCGCGCTCGCCGACGTGCGCCGGCAGGTTGACGCACAGCGCACGCGCGCGCTGCGCGAGCACGGCGCCGCGCTCGACGAGGTCGAGCCTCCTGAGTTGTTGCGCGGGCTCGACGTAGACGTTGAAGCGGCCGCCGCCCGGCGGGTAGAAACCGTACCGCTGCAGCTCGACCGTCACGGTCGGCCCCGTGCGGTTGACTATCGGGAGGAAGGTCTTGCGTATGAACTCGAACGGCGGGGCCTTGACGTTGTGCGTGCCGCCCTCGAACAGCAGCAGGCTCGGCGCGTCGGCGAGCATCAAAGGCGGGAGCACGGCCTGCAGGACGAGCATCGTGCTGCCGGCCGTCCCGATGGTGAACTTGTACTCGCCGGGCTGGATCGCGCCGGGCTCGAAGGTGAACTCTTTGGAGCCGACGTGCGCGCCGTCAGCCTTAGCGGTGCCGATGGCTGCGGCGGCGGTGACGGCCGTCAGGTGTTGGCGCTGGAGCCCGGGCTTGTCGCGCCGCGCCCTGACGTTGTAGACGCGGAACGGCTTGCCCGTGATGAGCGAGAGCGCCAGCGACGTGCGTATGATCTGACCGCCGCCCTCGCCGTATGAGCCGTCGATGCTCAGCATAAGAAGTTGTGGCCGCGCCGGGCGCGCCGCAGTCTTTTACCACAGTTGGCGCGCGCGGCAAACGTCGGCGCGTTTGTGACGCGTTCGCCGGCTGTGTTGTAATCGAAAAAGAAGAAATACGAGGCAGCACGGGGGAGGCAACAAGGGTGTCGCGCACTCTGGTCGTCGGAGACTTGCACGGGTGTTTCGACGAGCTGTTGGCGCTCGTCGGGAGCGTCGGCGTGGGCGCGTCCGACCGCGTGGTCTGCGTGGGCGACCTCGTCTCGAAGGGCGAGAAGAGTCGCGAGGTGCTCGAACTCTTCATGACGGACGGGCGCTTCTCGTCCGTCATCGGCAACCACGACCTCGCGCTGCTGGAATACTGGCGGGGCGCGCGCGGGAAGAAGGAGCTGAAGCCAGCGCAACGCCGCTGCGCGAAGCAGCTCAAGGAGAAGCGGGACGTTTACGCGGCCTTCCTCGAAAGACTGCCGGGCTTCATAGACCTCGGGTCACACGTCGTCGTCCACGCCGGACTGCGACCCGGCGTCGCGCTCGACGCGCAGTCGCTCGCAGACCTGACGGCGCTGCGCACGCTCGGCGCCGACCGCGAGAGCCGCAAAGGCACGCCGTGGTATGAGGTCTACGACGGCGAGAAGACCGCGCTTTTCGGCCACTGGCCCGCCGCCGAGCCGCGCAGAGGCCCGCGCGCCATCGGCCTCGACACCGGCTGCGTCTACGGCCACCGCCTCACCGGCTACGTCGTCGAGACCGGCGAGTTCCACTTCGTGCCCGCGCTGCGCGCCTACGACGAACCGAAGAGCAGTAAGGAATAGGTCATTTACAGCGGCCCATA
>JBEVKV010000553.1:0-8544 GCA_040509515.1 Pyrinomonadaceae bacterium
CGAGCACGATGTCGCCAATCGGCAGCCCCACCTTGCGCGCCCAGAAGCACGCCGTGACGTTACCGAGGTTGCCACTCGGCACGACGAAGCTTGCGCGCTCGCCATGCTGGCGCCACACGGCGAGGCTCGTCGCCGCGTAATACACGGCCTGCGGGAGCAGCCGGCCGAGGTTGATGCTGTTCGCGGAAAGAAGCCCCTGCGACTCGGCCCAGTCGCGCCGCGCGAAGGCGGTCTTGACGACGCGCTGGCAGTCGTCGAAGTCGCCGCGCACGGCGAAGGCGCGGACGTTGTCGCCCCAGCAGGTCAGTTGCCGCCGCTGTCGGGGCGAGACTTTGCCGAGCGGGAAGAGGATACGGACTCGCGTGTCGGGGCGTCCGTGGAAGGCCGCGGCGACCGCGCCGCCGGTGTCGCCCGAGGTGGCGACGAGCACCGTGCGACGGCCGGGCAGACGCGAGACGCAGGCGGCGAGGAAGCGCGCGCCCACGTCCTTGAAGGCGGCGGTCGGCCCGTGAAAGAGTTCGAGCACGGCCGTCGTCTCGTCGAGGTCGCGCAAAGGGAGAGGGAAGTTGAAAGCCTCTTCGCAAATCTCCGCGAGGTGAGCGTCGAGCGCGTCGCCCTCGAAGAAAGGCGCGAGCAGCCGCGCGCCGATGTCGCGCCACGACTCAAGCCCGTCGAAATCATCCGCCGCGAACTCAGGGAAACGCTCTGGGACGTAGAGCCCGCCGTCCGGCGCGATGCTGGTCAACATCGCCTCCGAAAGACCGAGCGTCGGGCGGCGCGAGCGCGTGCTGCGGAAACGTATCATTCGGTGTTCAAGATTCTTGCGCCCTGTTCGCCGACGGGCGAGACCCACGAGTCGGCCTCCGTCCCGCCGTGCGTCCGGAAGGCGCGGAGCATCGCGTGTCTGACGCGCTCGGCCGCGCCCGCGGAGGCGACCCACGCGAAGACGGTCGGGCCGGAGCCGGAGATGGACGCGCCGAGCGCGCCCTCGGCGAGCGCGGCGGCCTTCATCTCGGCGAAGGCGGGGATGAGCGGCGCGCGCTGCGGCTCGACGACGTGGTCGCGCAGCGTCTCGCGAATCAGTTCGAGGTCGCCGGTGTAGCAGCCCGCGACGAAGCCGGCGAGGCTCGCCGTCTGTCTGACGAGGTCGGCGAGCGGGACTTCCGTGCGGAGCAGACGGCGCGCGCCGCGCGTGTCGACGCGCACGCGCGGGTGGACGAGCACGGTCAGAATTTCACGCGGCACGGGGAGCCGCACGCAGCGGAAAGGGCTTAAAGAGGTGACGAGCGTGAGGCCGCCGAACAGACAGGGCGCGACGTTGTCTGGATGAATCGCGCCGCTGGCCGCCGCTTCGCCGAGCAGCGCGTAGGGCATCAACTCTTCGGCCGAAAGGGGCGCGGCGAGCAGCGCGTTGGCCGCGACGAGCGACGCGACCGCCGACGCCGCCGAGCCGCCGAGACCCGAGCCGAGCGCGATGCCCTTCGTGATTGAGACTCGGAAGCCGAAGTCGAGTTTGCGTTCTTCGAGCAGACTGATGAGCCCGACCGTGGCGGTGTTGCGCGCGGGGTCTGACGGAATCTCGGGGCCGAACGGCGAGCCGTCGGCGTCGTTGATTTCGCCGATGGTGACGGTCGGCTCGCGCGTCTTCGTCACCGTCACGCGGTCGCCGGTCGCCTCGACCGCGAAGCCGAGGATGTCGAAGCCGACGGCGACGTTGGCGACGGTCGCGGGCGCGAAGGCCGACGCGCGCGTCGCGCGCGTCGAGTCGTTCTTGAGAGTGTCGCCCGGGCTCATTGCGGAGCCCCCAGAAACGTCGCGAGGCGGAGCAGGTCGGAGAAGACGCCGGCGGCCGTCACCTCGGGGCCCGCGCCGGGGCCGCGCACGATCATCGGCTGCGCGTCGTAGCGCGCGGTGCGGAAGCTGACGACGTTGTCGCTGCCTTGCAGGTTGGCGAACGCGTGCCCGAAGGGGAATGGTCGCAGGCCGGCGGACGCGCGCCCGCTCTCGTCGATGGTGCCGACGTAGCGCAGCACCTCGCCGCGCTCGCGCGCGCCGCGCAGCAGGCTTTCCATCGCCGCGTCGTGCCGCGCGAGCCCGCTCATAAACTCTTCGGCGCTCGCGGCGCGCAGCTCTTCGGGGACGAGGCTCTCGACCGAGACTTCGTCAAGCTCTATCTCGTGCCCGAGTTCGCGCGCGAGGATGATGAGCTTGCGCGCAACGTCTGTGCCCGAGAGGTCGTCGCGCGGGTCGGGCTCTGTGAAGCCGCGCGCGTGCGCGTCGCGGACGACCTCGGAGAAGGCGCGCGTGCCGTCGAGCGAGTTGAAGATGAAGGAGAGCGTGCCCGAGAAGACGCCCTCGACTCGGCGAACCTCGTCGCCCGTCTCGACCAGATCGCGCAGCGTGTGGATGACGGGCAGCCCCGCGCCGACGTTCGTCTCGTAGAGGAAATATCGGCCGTATCGACGCGCCGCCTCGCGTAAGCGCCGGTAGCGCGCGGCCGGGCCGGAGTTCGCCTTCTTATTCGGCGTGATGACGTGGAGACCGCGCGCGAGCCAGTCTTCGTAGTGCGCGGGCATCTCTTCGCTCGCCGTCGCGTCGATGATGACGGCGTGCGGCAGGTGGCCGGCGTGTACGTGCTCGACGAAGCGTCCGAGGTCGGACTCGACGCCGCCCGACTCAAGCGCGTCGCGCCAGCCGTCAGGCCCGAGCCCGCGGTCGTCGAGCAGCATCCGGCGGCTGTTCGCGACGCCGCGCACGCGCAGGTCGATGCCGCGCTCCGCGCGCAGACGTTCGAGCCTGCGTCCAAGCTGATCCAGAAACGTGCCGCCGATGAGCCCCGTGCCGACGACGCCGATTGAGACCGTCTGGCTCGAAAGGTAGAACGCGGAGTGGACTGCGCGCAGCGCGCGCGTCGCCTCGCGCTGCCCGATGACGGCCGAGATGTTGCGCTCGGACGACCCCTGCGCGATGGCGCGCACGTTGACGCCCGCCTTGCCGAGCGCGCCGAAGAACTGGCCGGCGACGCCGACGCGGTCGATCATCCCTTCGCCGACCATCGCGAGGATGCAGCAGTCGTCTTCGACTTCGATCTTCTGCACCTCGCCGCGGTGCCGCTCGGCGAAGAAGGCTTCCTCGACCGTGCGGCGCGCAAGCTCACTTTGCGCCGCAGGGACGGCGCAGCAGATGGAGTGCTCGGAACTGGCCTGCGAAATCATGACGACCGAGACGCCGGCCGCGCCCAGCGCGCCGAAGAGTTTGTGCGCGACGCCGGGCACGCCGATCATGCCCGTCCCCTCGACGTTGACGAGCGCCATGCCCTCGATGGTGGCAAAGCCCTTGACCGGCGGCCCCGTGCGCGGCGCGGCGGCAATCTTCGTCCCCGGCGCGTCGGGGTTGAAAGTGTTCCGAATCCAGATGGGGATGCCGCGCGAGATGGCCGGCGCCATCGTGTTCGGGTGGACGACCTTCGCGCCGAAGTACGCAAGCTCGGACGCCTCTTCGTAGGTCAGCTCGGGGACGACGAGCGCGTCTGGGACGCGGCGCGGGTCGGCCGAGAGCACGCCGTCAACGTCCGTCCAGATGGTGACCGACTCGGCTTCGAGCAGCGCGGCGAAGATGGAGGCGGAGAAGTCGCTGCCGTTGCGCTTGAGCGTCGTCACGACGCCGTCGCGCGTCGAGGCGACGTAGCCGGTGACGACGACGAACTCCGCGCCGCGTTCTTCGCGCCGCCACGCGTCGAGGCGCTCGCGCGAGAGTTCCCAATCGACGGCGACGCCGGCCCCCGCCGGCTCGACCGAGAGGACGCGGCGCGCGTCGAGCCAGTCGCTCGACGCGCCCACGGAGGCGAGGTGCGCGTCGAGGATTTGCGCCGACCAAAGCTCGCCGTAGCCGGAGACGAACTCGCGTATCCGCTCGGAGTCGAGCCGCGCAATCCAGACGCCGCGCAAGACCTCTTCAAGCTCACGGAAGTCGGTGGTGATGACCTCTTCCAAAGCCTTCCGCCGCTCAGGGGCGAGCCCGAGGTCGCCGACCGTCTCAAGGTGTTTGTCGCGCAGAGAGTTGAGTTTGGGGAGGTAGCCTTCGTCACGTCGCGCGGCAAGGTTGACGGCTTCGAGCAGCGCGTCGGTGACGCCGCTCATGGCCGAGACGACGACGGCCGAGCGAGCGCCTTCACCCGCGCCTTCACGATGCCCGGCGAGCAGGATGCGCGCGACCGAGCGATAGCGGCCGGCGTCGGCCACGCTCGTGCCGCCGAATTTATGGACGATCCACGGTGTGCTCATTCGCTTCTTTTCCGGCGCAGCTCCTGCTCGATCAGGCGGCTCATGCGCTCGTAGCGTCCCTCCCAGTCGTTGAGCGCCGCGACCTCGCGCCGGCGCGTGATGACCGACTCTTCGCCGGTGGTGAGCAGGGCGCGCTCGATGGAGGCGACGAACTCCTTCGCGCGGTTGGGCGAGGTGATGATGACGCCGTGCTTGCCGTTGAAGTTGCTGACCTCGGGCAGGTTGGTCGAGACGACCGGCTTGCCCATCGCGAGGTACTCGTTAATCTTGGTGGGGACGACGGTCGCCGTGTAGGTGTTGAAGAGGTAGGGGACGATGCCCACGTCGAAGCCGCGTATGTATTCGGGCAGCGCTTCGTGCGGCTTCCGGCCGGCGAGGTGGACGTTGGGCAGACGCTTCAGCTCGCCCGGCGAGGTCTGAAGCGGGCCGACGAGCACGAAAGACCACTCGGGGCGCGCGCGCGCCATCGCCGTCATCATCTCCACGTCGAAGAATTTGTGAATGCCGCCCACGTACCCGATGACGGGGCGCGGCAGACCCTTCAAAGGCGTCGGGGCCGAGCCGTTTCCGTTCGCTCCCGACGGGGCGGGCGCGTGGCCGTCGCGCGAGAAGCGGTCGATGTTGACGCCGAAGGGGAAGACCTCCGCACACTTGCCGGTCTGCGAGCAATGCTCCGCGAGGTGCGGCCCTTGGGCGAAGATAACGTCGCTCAGCTCGATGATTTCGCGCTCGCTCCGGAGTATGTCTTCGCGATTCGGGGTCAGCTCGGCGAAGTCCGCGATGCAGTAGTAGACGACGACGCCGCGGGGGCCGCTGAGCATCCTGACGAAGGAGGCGACGGTGTCGGTCGGCAGAAACGTCCAGACGACCGACGGGTCGAAGCCGAGGCCGCGCACGACGCGCAGCAGCAGCGGCAGCAGCAGCCGCCGGTTGAGTTGGTGGCGCAGCCACGACCCGAACGGCGGCATGATGAGCGGCGAGCAGACGTAGAGGTTCGGCGCGACCTGCCGCACGCCGCCGTCGAGCAGCGAGCCGGCCCAGTGCGAAAACCTCTGCGCCACGCGCCGCGCGTCGCGCAGGCCCGGCGCGCGCACCCCCATGTTCTCGACGTAGAGGACGCGGTTGCCGGCGCGCGCCAGCCGCGTGGCGATCTCCTGATGCCCCTGCCAGTTGAAATCCCACTCGATGCTGGAAATGAGAATAACGTCGCGACCGCTAAACATAAAAAGTTCTAACCCGCTTGCTCCGCCCGCGCCGCTTGCGCCGTAGACACAAGCGCCGCCTCATTTCTTTCCCGCCGGAGTGCGCGCGGCGTTCTCGGGGCCGCCGACCGGCTTGCGTGTCAGTCCGCGCAGCCGTTCCATGAGGAGCGGCAGTTTCAGACGCGCGCCCAAATCAGTCCGCGAAGCGTCGTGCAGCATCAGGCGGAGGCGGTAGCCGGCGGCGCGGCGCGCGAGCCTGAAACTCTCGCGCCGCGTGAGCGCCGTGCGAAAGTCGCTGCGAAAAATTTCGTGGTCGTGCAGGTAAAGCTCGCGCGCCGACTCGGCGAAGGGTCGCCCGTCGTAGACGTTACGGCCGTCCACGCGCTTGCGCCAGCGCGGCGTGAGCGTGAAGGCCGCCGCGCACGGCCGCCGGAGCGCCATCTCAAGCAGCAGATACCAGTCGTCCGCGATGCGCATCCGCTCGCCCCAGCCCGAGACTATCGAGTCGCGGCGCACGACCAGCGACGACGACGGCGCGGGGCAGATTTCGAGAAAGAGCTTTCTGACCTCGGCGGGGCCGAGCAGGTGCCAGTCGCCCTCGCGCCGCTTCACGAACGGACGCCAACGGCCGTCGCGCAGCCACTCGCTCGGGAACGTCTCGCCGCCGCGCACCTTCGTCCAGTTGGCGAAACAGAAGTCGAGCCCGAAGGCTTCGAGCGCCTCGACGCCGCGCGCGAGAAAGTCTTCGTCCCAGAGGTCGTCCGAGTCGAGCGAGGCGACGAACTCGCCGCGCGCGAGGCCGAGTCCACGGTTGCGCGCCGCGCCCTGCCCGCGGTTCTCCTGATAGTGATACTCGACGCCCTCCTCGCCGGCCAACCGCCGCGCCGTGTCGTCGCGCGAGCCGTCGTCGACGACGATGATCTGCTTGTGCGGGTAGCTTTGCGCGCGCGCGCTCCGGACGGCCTCGACGACGAAGTCGGCGCGGTCGTACGTGGGAATGATGATCGACACCAGACCTTTTATCATCCGCCGCGCGACTCTCCCTCGGCCTTCCGACTCGCGACCGAATCCGCTCCGACCCCCGACGGCCGGCGCTCGCCGGCACGATTCTTTTTCGACGCCGCGAGCGCGCCGGCCATCTCTTCCAGTGTGTCCGCGAACGCGCCGGCCGGGTCGGGCGGCACAAGCTCGCGTATGCGCGACGCCGCCAAACGTCCCATCTCGCGCAGCTCGCCCCTGCGCCGCCAGGCATCTTCGAGCGCCGCGTCGAGCGAGTCCTCGGCCGGCGCGCAGAGAAAGCCCGTCACGCGGTCTTCGACGACCTCGCCGCTGCCGCCGACGCTTGTGACGACGGCCGGGCGTCCGCACATCATCGCCTCGACGAGCGAGAGCGGCAGCCCTTCGGCGCGCGAAGGCAGCACGAGCGCGTGGTGCGTCTTCCAGATGCCGGGCACGTCCCCTGTCTGCCCCTCGAAAGAGACTGCGCGCACGCCGAGCCGTTCGGCCAGCCGCACGAGCCCGTCGTGGTTGACGCCGCGGCCGTAGAAGGAGACGTGCAGACGCCTCGACTTCCACTTCTCGCGCGCGAGGACGCGCAGAAGGATGTCCTGCCCCTTGTCGAGCAGGAACAGACGCGCCACGCACGCGAGCCGCAAACACTCGTCTTCGCCGCCCGGCCACGCGAGCGGCCCGTCGTGCGGCACGAGGTAAGGGTTCCTGACGACCGACGCGTGCTGGAGCGTCGCGCCGTTTTGGTCTTCGGTCAGACGGCGGTTGTGCTCCGAGACGAAGAAGCAGTGCGCCGCGCCCTCGTAGACCTCAAGCCTGTACTCGCGCGCCCTGTCCTGCGGCCAGAAATGGTCGGTGGCTTTCTGACTTATCAGTGTGTAAGGTAGCCTGAGCCTGCGGCAGAGGTAGCCGAAGTGCAGCCCGTCGTAGTTGTCGCCCTGCGAGATGACGACGAGGTCGGGCCTGCGCTTCGTCAAGTGCGCCGCGACCTTCAGAAGGTGCGAGCGCGTGACCAGAGGCTGCGGGAGCGGGAGGCGCGGCAGGTTGCGCACGCGGCAGGAGAGCGACTTCAGACGGCGGACGGTCGGGTGCGAATCGTCGAGCGTGGTCTTGAAGGCCGAGACGCGATGCCCGCGCCCCGCGAGCGCGACGGCCGCGCCCGACCACAGTTCTTCACTCCCGCCCCACGGCTCGGGGCAGGTGCTGACCATGGTGAAGCTGTGGGGAGGTTTGACGGTGAGTGCTCTTCTCATTCGCCGCGGCGCGCTGGTTACCTTTGCGAAAGAGTCCCTGGGAATCTTTTTGTGGCATCAGGTCTGATTCAAAATACCCCGCCGCTGCAAAGGCGCGGGGCCGGGCTGCCTCAAACTATCCGGGCCGTAGACTGGTGGGAGTTCAAGCTCTCCCCCATCTTCGCAATCATCTACGCGACCGCCCTTTTATTAAACGTCCCGGTGGCGTCGCTGTGGCCGCTGCTGCTGCTCGCGCTCGCGGCGCTGGTGCCCGGCGCGGCCTACGTCAGCGTCCTCAACGACCTGACCGACATGCGCGACGATCTGGCGAGCGGCAAGTCCAACCGCCTCGTCGGCAGGTCGCGCGCCTTCGTCGCGTGCGTCCTCGCCTGCTGCGTCCTGCCGGGCGTGGCCGTGGCGTTCTACTGGCGCGGCGACCCGCTTCTGTGGTCGCTCTACCTCGCGGCGTGGGTCGCCTTCACGCTCTACTCGGTGCCGCCGTTCAGGCTCAAGAACCGGGGCTTGCTCGGGCTGCTGGCCGACGCCTCCGGCGCGCACCTGTTCCCGACTCTTCTGGTGGTCGGCCTCGTCTACCGCTGGAGCGCGGAGCCTTTGAACCTCGTCTGGTTCGCGGCCGTCGCGGTCTGGTCGCTGAGCCTCGGCCTGCGCGGCAACCTGTGGCATCAACTCAGCGACCGGGACAACGACGAGAAGGTGCACCTGCGTACTTTCGCCCGGAGCCATAAGATAACATTGCTCCATAGGGTTGGCAATTTTGTAATATTTCCAACTGAGTGGATGGCCTTCGCCATCATGCTC
>JBEVKV010000554.1:0-7157 GCA_040509515.1 Pyrinomonadaceae bacterium
GACACTCTTCACAAGCCGAAGCTTTTTATTCGTCTTTCTTTTAATTACCGGCGCGCCGCGAGGTGGTGCGTGGGCGCGTGCGCGTCAGGACGGTTAGTTTGACGTTGCGGCGGCCGAAACGCATGGCCTCTCCGCTGCTGGGCATCCAGATGTCAATCTTGCGTCCGCGAACCGCGCCGCCCGTGTCGGCGACGAGGTACTCGCCGCTGTAGGAGCCCGCTTCGAGCCTGACGCGCGTCCCGATGGGCAGGAACCGTCTGTCGGCGGCGATGATGCCGCGTCTGACTCCCGCGCCGCTCGCGGTGCGCCCGCGGAGGCTGTAGGCCGTGGCCGTGAAAGGCACGGCCGGGGTTGAAGCCTCCGTTTCGGCCTCCGTCTCCGGTTTGTCAACTGCGGCCTTCGGTGCTTCGGGCGCGGCCGCTCCCGCCTTGTTCGTTTCCGCGGCGTCTGCCGCTGGTGTCGTCTCGGTGCCGGCGGTCTGGGTCTGAGCGGCGGCGCCGTCGTTCTGCGGAACGTCCTGTGGAACTTGTCCGAGGGGTTCCGCGAGCGAAGTCTGAGCTAAAAAGAGCAAAGAACATGAGAGAAGCACGGCCGCTGCCGCGCTCCCCCCGACTAGGGGTCTACTCATTCTCGGTCCTCCTACCGATTCAAAATCTCTCAGCGGCGCGCGAGTAGGTAAGTAACCTCCCGTAACTCGTCCTCCGGCTCTAGGAGTGTGAAGAGTCAGCCGAAGTGGGGAACCCGTGTCCTTGTTGCGGAGCGCTGAAAGAAGTCCATACAAAAGAATGACAAGCGAACACAAAGTCCGCTTGTCACGCAACAGAAGATAACACAGGACTTAGCTCAAGAGTAGTGGCAATGTGCCCTAAAAAACCGTATCGAAAGGGGACTCGCGGAGCCGTTTTTTAGGTGTACGAGGACGGACGAACTTCTGCTCTCACAGTCATTAAACAGTCTGTTCAACAACCTCTCCGCCGGCCGCACGCTCGCCGAGCCAAACGCCCTGATAGACGACACCGGCCGTCCCCGTCAGGAGGACTTCGCCGTCATCGCGCCAGAGGACTTCGAGCAGGCCGCCGGGCATCGAGACGCGCACGCCGCGGTCGGTGTGGCCGCCGATCATCGAGGCGACGGCCGCCGCGCACGCGCCCGTCCCCGAAGAGAGGGTTTCGCCGGCTCCGCGCTCCCAGACGCGCGCCTCTATGTTCTGGCGGTCGACGACGCGGACGAACTCGACGTTGGTGCGTTCGGGGAAGGCCGCGTGCGACTCGATGGCGCGGCCGAGCCGCCGCCAGTCCGTGGCTTCGAGGTCGTCGAAGAAGGCGCAGCAGTTCGGGTTGCACATCTGGAGCGCGGTGACGCAGACGGTCTCGCCGTGGGGAAGCGCGAGCGGGTAGTCGCGCACTTCCGCCAAAGGCTCGGCGGTCAGGACGGGGACGGAGGCGCTGTCGAAGCGCGGGCGGCCGATTTCGGCCTCGAAGCGGAACGAGCCGGGGCCGGGGCGTCCGCGCAGTGCGTATCGTTTGACGCCCGCGCGCGTCGAGAAGCGCAGCGCGTCGTCCGTCCAGAGCCCGCTGAAGTGTAGATAGGCGGCGGCGCAGCGCGAGCCGTTGCCGGACATCGCGGCCTCGCCGCCGTCGGGGTTGAAGATGCGGAGGCGGAAGTCGGCCTCCGCGCCCGCGCCCAAAGGCTCGACGACGGCGACGCCGTCCGAGCCCGCGCCGAAGTGTCTGTCGCAGACGCGCCGCACGAAGTCGGGGAACGGTTCGCCCAAGTCCAGACGCTCGAAGCCGCCGCTCAGTCCGACGCCTTCGAGTTCGGACGCCTCGAAGACGAGATAATCGTTGCCGTAGCCGTGGAATTTGACGAATCGCATAAGAGATTTAGGGGTTCAAGGCTCGATTTTCACCCTCGGAGGGTCATCATTCCGTCTCTGAGGAGGAACGTTCCCTCTTTGAGAAGGAACGTTCCTCGCAGAAGATGGAATATTCCTTCTTTCAGGAGGGAAATTCCATCTTCGGGAAGGAAAGTTCTATCCCGAAGAAGGAACGTTCCCTTCCCCGGGAGGAAATTTCCGTCTCCGGGATGGAATTTTCCTTCTCAGAGATAGAAATTCGGGTCTCGGAGGCGCACCTTTCGGCCTTTTAACCTCAAACGCCGCCCTTTTTTATGAACGGCCGGCGAAGGAGGCGAGGAGGACGGCGACGGCGTCGGTGAACTCCGTGCGCGGGTTGGCGTCGCGCGGGGGGTTGTTGATCATGAGCGAGAAGACGAGGCGCTCGCCCGCCGCGCTCAGCACGTAGCCCGAGAGCGAGGTCGCCGTGCCGAGCGTGCCGGTCTTGGCGCGGACGTTCCCCTGCGCGGGCGTGCCCTTCATGCGGCTGCGGAGCGTGCCGTCGACGCCCGCCACGGGCAGCGCGTCGCGGAAGGCCGCGCCGAAGCGGTGGCGGTTCATGTAGGTCAGCAGTTGCAGAGTCGTGTCCGCCGTCACGAGGTCTGCGCGCGAAAGCCCCGAGCCGTCGATCATGACGACCCCCGAAGGGTCGATGCCCGCCTGCGTCAGAAAGTTTCTGACGGCCTGCACGCCCGCGTCTTCGCTCGAAAGCCGAGGGTCGGCGGTCGTGTTCATCTTCCCCAACGTGCGCAGCAGCAGTTCGGCGTAGAGGTTCTGACTCGGCTTCTGAACCTGC
This sequence comes from Pyrinomonadaceae bacterium, assembly GCA_040509515.1. GTDB lineage: Bacteria > Acidobacteriota > Blastocatellia > Pyrinomonadales > Pyrinomonadaceae > QHXN01. The sequence goes on from JBEVKV010000554.1 coordinate 2,691, forward strand.
GCGGCGATGACCGAGAGCGGCGGCGACTTGCGCGCGGCGATTTCGACTAAAGACGAGACCGGGAGCGGCTGTCCGTCGGCGCGACCCTGCGCGTCAACGGTGCGCGTCTGGCCGGTGAAGACGACGCCGCGCCGTTCGAGCGCGGAGCGCAGCATCGCGGTGAAGATTAGCGCGGGGCGCGAGACGGCGAGGCTCGCGGTGTAGCCGCGGTCGTCAATCGGGAGGCGGCCACTCACCTCGATGATGTTCTGGCCGAGCGGGCGCGTGACGCTCAGCTCGCGCGTCGTGCCGCGCTCGGCCGTGGTCGTGCGGTCGACGACGGTGACGAGCGAAAGCGAAGGGCCGACCGTAATGCGCGCGGGCGAGCCCACGCTCGCGCCGGGCTTGACCGAGAGGTCAACCGAGTTGTCGTTGACGGTGAGCGCGGAGACCTCCGCGCCGTAGTACCACTGCAAGTCGTCCCACTCCCAGCCGGTCGGGACGTTGCCGCCTTTGAAGTAGCTGTCGTCGCCGACGATGTCGCCCTCGACGCGTCGGAGGCCGGCGGCCTGAACGCTTGAGGCCAGCTCGTCAATCGCGCGGAAGTAGTCGGTGTTGCCCTCGGGGTTGAAGCGGACGGCGAAGGACGGGTCGCCGCGCCCGTAGACGACGAGGTCGCCGCGCAGCGTGCCCGAGGCGTCGGGGCGCGCTGGCGCGTAGACCGAGGTCACGAAGCGGTAGTCCGGCGTCAGGCGGTCGAGCGCGGCCGCGACCGTGTAGAGCTTCATGTTCGAGGCGGGCTGCATCCACTTCCGCGAGTCCTGCTCGAAGAGGACGCGCCCGGTGTCGAGCGACGCGACCTTGACGGCGATGCGCGAGGCGGCGAACTCGGGCCGCGACACGATCTCGCGTATGCGCGCGCGCAGCTCTTCGGCCGTCCGGGGCGCGACCGAGGCGGGCTGCGGCGTCGGCGTCGCGGTCGGCTGCGGGGTCGGAGTCTGAGAGGCGGCCGGCGTCGGGGTCGGAGCCGGGAGCGCGGGCGTCGGCGTCGGCCGTGCGGGCGTCGGCGTCGGCGTCGCCTGAACGCGCGGCGTCGGCGTCGGCGTCGGCTTAGGCTGTGTCTGCGTGCCTACGCGTCGTTGGCGCTGCGTCTCCTGCGCGGGCGTCGCGCGGGCGGGGACGACGCCGAGCAGAAGCGCGGCGAGCAACAGCGTCGAGACGAACATGGACGGGCGGCGCGTTGGCGTGTGACTCATCTTTGAAGGCATGGTTGGGCGCTAACGGTCGATGCGCACGGGCGTGCCGGCGGGGAGGGCGTCGAACAGCTCCTTGATCTCCGGGTTCTCAAGCGCGACGCAGCCGAACGTCCAGTCCGACGCGGTGCCGCCGCCGTGGATGAAGATTTCCCCGCCGAGCGCGGTGTTCCACGCGGGGCAGCGCCCGGCGCGTACGGCGCGCTTGATCGCGTCGGCCTGCGCGCGCGTGACCAGCCCGTCGCGCTGGCCGCGCTCGGCATCCTCCGCGTTCGGGTAACTGAGCCCGAGCGAGAGGTAGAACTTGCTCCGCTCGTTCTTCATGCAGACGTAGAAGTCGCCCTCCGGCGTGCGGCCGTCGCCCTGCTTCACCTTGTCGCCCGACGGCTCGAAGCCGAGCGCGACCCGCCTCACGCGGACGAGTTCCCCGCCCGCGTAAAGTCTCAAGCGCCGCGCGCCCTTCTCGACTGAGACGCGCGGCTCCGCGAGCGGGAGCTTGAGCGGGCGCAGGTTTAAAGCCTCTTCCTCCGCGGTCAGCGGCGCGCCGTCGCCCGGGGACGCGGGCGGCGCGGGCGACGCCGACGGCGGGGGCGTGTCGGCGCGCGTGACCTTGAGGGCGCGCGCCACGCAGGCCGCGCCGAGCGCGACGCCAGCGCACGCGAGAAGCGTAAAGACCAGTCGGCCGTTCTTCATCCGAGCGCCGCCTCCACAACCGGCGTCTGCTGTGATGCACGCGGGCGCGCCAATGGTTTCAAGGATTCGTCTCGGGCTGGAAGGAGGCGAGCACCTCCTCGGCCGTCGCGGTCGCCGTGCCGACCTTGCCGACGACGACGCCGGCGGCGTGGTTGGCGAGCATCGCCGCCTCGGTGAGCGTCGCGCCCGACGCGAGCGACGCGGCGAGCGTCGCGATGACGGTGTCGCCCGCGCCCGTCACGTCGTAGACCTCAAGCGCGGCGGTCGGCACGTAGACGGGGTGGCCGTCCCCCTCAAGCAGCATCATCCCGCGCTCGCCGCGCGTGATGAGCACCGAGCGGCACCCGAGGCGTTCGCGTATCAGCCGCGCGGCGTGCGCCACGCCCTCGTTGCTGTCGTCCTCCGTGTTCGTCACACGCAGCGCCTCGTGGTGGTTGGGCGTGACGAGCATCGCCGGGCTGTACGAGTTGAAGTTGCGCAGCTTCGGGTCGATGAGCACGGGCACGCCGGCCGCCTCGGCCGCCGGCAGAATCTCGCCGAGCACGGCCGTCGTCACCGCGCCCTTGTCGTAGTCCGAGACGATGAGCGCGTCCGACACCTTCAGCAGCCTTCGGAGCGCCGCGACGATTCTCTCCTCGATGGGGCCGTCGACCGGCGTGTGCCGCTCGCGGTCGGCGCGCACGACCGGGTGGCTCTGCGCGATGATGCGCGTCTTGAGCGTGGTCGGGCGGCTCACGTCGGTAATCAGATTCTCGTCCGGCTCGTGCGCGCCCGCTTCGCGCAGCTCGGCGCGCACGCGCTCGCCCGCGCGGTCTGAACCCACGACCCCGACCACCGCGGCGCGCACGCCGAGCGCGCGCAGGTTGGCGAGCACGTTGGCCGCGCCGCCGAGGTGTACGGACTCGCTCCGCACCTCGACGACGGGGACGGGCGCTTCGGGCGAGATGCGCGTCACTTCGCCCCAGATGAATTCGTCGAGCATCACGTCGCCGAAGACGGCGACCGTGCGCGCGCGCATCGCCGCGACGATCTCGGCCGCGCGCCCCGAGGTCAGTTGGTTTAAAGGAAGCATCATCGGAAGCAGTAGAGGCCCGGTGAGTTTAGCAAAAAGCCCGGTTGAATCGCGACCGGCGGCAGACGTGCGCGCGTCGGGGACGGACGTTCACGCCGCTTCTCATCTTCAACATTTACCTGACGGCGTCGAGCACGCGGTCTACGGCGGCGGCGACGCGCGCGACGGGGACGCGGCGGATGCACTCGGGCGCGCCGAACTCCGCGCAGGTGTAGCCGGGGCACGGCGCGCACGGCATCTCTTCGCGGACGACCTCGGCCGGGACTCGCGTCCACGGACGCCAGTGCGCGACGTTCGACGAGCCGAAGACGACGACCTGTGGCACGCCGACCGCCGCCGCGACGTGCGCGACGCCGCTGTCGTTGCCGACGAACAGGGTCGAGTGCGCGGCGAGCGCCGTCAACTCCGGGAGCGTCAAGTCGGTAAAGCCCGCGAGCGGAGAGGCCGAGCGTGCGCGGACTTCGTCAACCACGGACGCCTCGCCCGGCGCGGCGACGGCGATTGAGGCGAGCCCGCGCGCGGCGAGGTGCTCGACGACGCGCGCGAAGTTCTCGGCCGCCCACGTCTTCGTCTCGAAGGCCGCCGCCGGGTGGACGAGCGCGAAGGCTTGAGCGTCGGCGAGCCCCGCCTCTTCGCGCAGGCGACGCGCGACCTTCACGGACGCTTCGGGCAGGACGGCGAGGCGCGACGCGGGGCGGTCGGTGACGGGCACGCCCGTCCAACCCAACAGCGCCAACTGCTGCTCGGCCGAGTGCGTCCGCTCGCGCCCCCAAAGCTCGGCGGAAGGCGGCGCGGCGTGGTTGTGCAGAGAGGCGTACGAGTAGTCGGCGTAGCCGACGCGGTGCCGCGCGCCCGAGGCGCGCACGAGGAGCGCGGCCGTGCTCCCGCCGTGCAGGTTGTAGGCCACGTCGTACCCTTCGGCGCGCAGACGACGCGCGACCGCGAGCCTCGAAGACTGACTCTTGCGCCGCACGGTCACGACGCGGTCAACGTCCGTCGAGCCTTCGAGGAGCGGCGCGACCCAGTCTTCGAGCAGCACGTCGATGCGCGCGCCGGGCACGAAGCGTCGCAGCGCGCGGAGCGAAGGCGTCGCCAGCACCGTGTCGCCGATGGAGCGCAGGCGTACGACCAGCACGCGCTCGACCCGCGACCAGTCCCAACGCGGCGGCGCGAGCGGGCGCGGCTCGCCGTCGTCTATGAGCGACGCGTCCGCGGCGTCAACGCCGGGCGTCGTCGGAAAGACGCCCGGCTCAGGCTGTCTGCGGAGGCTCTTCATCCTCGATTGTCGCCTCTTCGACGATCAGCGCGGGGATGTCGTTGCGGACGGGGTAGACCCTCCGGCACTCCGTGCACTTGATGCCGCTGGCGTCCTCCTTGAGCACGACGCGGCCGCGGCAGGCGGGGCAAACGACGCTGAACGTCTCGATAAAATCCGGCGTGATTGGCAACTCTGCTGACTCCTTAAAAGAC
>JBEVKV010000555.1:0-16132 GCA_040509515.1 Pyrinomonadaceae bacterium
ACGGCCGACGAGGATGTTTCCCGTCGGCCGTCTCGCTTTTCCGCCCGCAAGTGGTTATCTGGCGGAGAGGGTGGGATTCGAACCCACGGTACGGTTCCCCGTACACAGCATTTCCAGTGCTGCCAGTTCAACCACTCCTGCACCTCTCCGCAAAACTTTCAGCAATCGGCGGCCAGCACTCAGCTAAACTGGAAGCTGAAGGCTGACCGCCGGCCGCGGCAAAGAATAACCCATCCCGGCGATTCCTGTCACGCGCGGGCGCGCCGGACTCGACGGCGTCCGCCGTGATACATTAAGCGGGTTTCGGACGGTTCGGCGCACCCACGGCGCGCGGTTCTTCGTACATCACTCAAGGTCGTCTTAAACTGCCCGAGGCGCTCGCGGGCGCCGCTCCGATGTTATGCGAGTCATCCCCGAGACCAGCACCGTCGCACACTACCGCATCATGGAGGCGCTCGGCTCCGGCGGCATGGGCGCGGTCTACAAGGCGTACGACGAAAAACTCCACCGCTTCGTCGCCATCAAGCTCCTCCCGCCCGAGTTCACGTCGCACGAAGACCGCCGCCGCCGCTTTCTGCAAGAGGCGCAGGCCGCCTCGGCCTTGAACCACCCGCACATCCTCACCGTCTACGAGTTCGGCGAGGACGGCGGCCGCCCCTACATGGCGACCGAGTACGTCGAGGGCGAGACGCTGCGGCAGAAGATTGCGGCGCGCGCCCTGCAACTCGGCGACACCCTTGAGCTGGCGATACAGATCGCCGAGGGCTTGACGAAGGCGCACGAGGCCGGCATCGTCCACCGCGACCTCAAGCCCGAGAATTTGATGGTCAGCCGCGACGGCTACGTCAAGATTCTCGACTTCGGCATCGCCAAGCTGCTCCCGCGCAAGACGCGCGCCGCCTCGGCCGACAGCGCGCAGAAGACGCTCATCCGCGTCAAGACCGAGTCGGGCACCATCCTCGGCACCGTCAACTACATGTCGCCCGAGCAACTGCTCGGCCAGCGCGTCGACCTGCGCTGCGACGTCTTCTCGTTCGGCGTCGTCCTCTGCGAGATGCTGACGGGCTCGTGCCCGTTCGCGGCCGACAACCACATCGACACGATGCACTCCATCCTGCACGAGGAGCCGCGCCTGCGCGACGCGCTGCGGTCGAAGCTCCCGCCCGGCCTCGCCGTCGTACTGACGAAGGCGCTCGACCGCGCGCCGAAGAACCGGCACCGGACGATGCAGGAGATAGCGGCCGAACTCAGAGCCTTCAAGCGCAGCCTCGAACTCGGGCAGGCGGCGACGACGCAGGCCGTCAAACCGAGGCTCGTCCTGAAGCGCGTCACGACGCTGCCGCGCGCGCACGGCATCGACTACGAGAAGGAGCTGAACGAGGCGCAGTTGAGGGCCGTGACGACAACGGAAGGCCCGCTGCTCGTCGTCGCCGGCGCGGGGACTGGCAAGACGCGGACGCTCGTCTATCGCGTGGCGCGGCTCATCGAGTCGGGCGCGCGCCCCGAGTCCGTCCTGCTGCTCACCTTCACGCGGCGCGCGGCCTCTGGGATGCTCGCGCGCGCGGCCGGTCTCGCCGACGCGCGCTGCCAGCGCGTCTCGGGCGGCACCTTCCACAGCCTCGGGCACGGCGTCCTGCGCCGCTTCCCCGAGGCGGCCGGCGTCTCGCGCAACTTCACCGTGCTCGACCCGTCCGACACCGAAGATTTAATCGACCTGCTGCGCCGGCCCTTGCGCCTGACGCGCGACCGGCACTTCCCGCGCAAGCGCACCATCTGCTCGATCTTCAGCACGATGGTCAACAAGGACGTTTCGCTCGAAGACGTGCTCAAAGCCTCCTACCCGCACTTCCTCGACGAGCGCGCGGCGCTCGAAGAGATGTACCGCGGCTTCGAGGAGTTCAAGCGCGCGCGCCACCTCCTGACCTACGACGACCTGCTCGTGCGCTTTCGCGAGGCGATGGAGGCGAGCCCGGAGTTGCGCCGCCAACTCTCCGAGCAGTACCGCTACATCATGGTGGACGAGTATCAGGACACCAACAAGCTTCAGGCGCGCATCGTCCGACTGCTGACGGCCACGCACGACAACGTGGCCGTGGTCGGCGACGAGTGCCAGTCCATCTACTCGTTCCGCGGGGCGAGCCACCGCAACATGCTTGAGTTCCCCGAACTATTCCCCGCCGCGCAGGTCGTCAAGCTCGAAGAGAACTTCCGCAGCACGCAGCCCATCCTCGACGTGGCCAACGCCATCATCTCCGAGGCGTCCGAGGGCTACGCCAAGCACCTCTTCTCGCGCGTGGACGATGACGCCGAACCGCCCATGCTCGTCGCCGCGCGCGACGAGCACGAGCAGTCGCGCTTCGTCACGGAACGCATCGAGGAGTTGCGCGAGGCGGGCGTCCGCGCGGACGAGATAGCCGTCCTCTTCCGCGCCGGCTCGCACTCGTTCGACCTTGAGATCGAGCTGTCGAAACACGGCGTCCCGTTCCGCAAGTACGGCGGCATCAAGTTCGCCGAGTCCGCCCACGTCAAGGACGCGCTGGCCTTCCTGCGCGTCGTCTCGAACCCTTCGGACACGCTCTCGTGGTTCCGCGCGCTGAAGCTGCTCGACCACGTCGGCGACGCGACGGTCAACCAGATACTCGACCACCTCGGCGTCGAGCGGAAGGAGTTCCGCGCCGCGCGCTCGAAGGAAGTGCTCTTCCGGAAGCTGCACCGCTTCCCGGCGCGCGCGGCCTACCGGGAGCAGTTGAGCCGACTGACGCGGCTGCTCCTGAGCATCCTCGGCGGCAAGTCGCCGGGCGAGCAGCTCTCGGCCGTGCTGCGTTTCTACCGCCCGATTCTCAAGGCGCGGTACGACGACCACCCGCGGCGCGCGCGCGACCTCGAACACTTGCAGGTCATCGCCAAGCGTTACAAAACCTCCGCCGAGCTTCTGGCCGACGTGGCGCTCGACCCTTCGGACACGACGCGGTCGGAGGCGCGCTCGCGCGCGGGCGGCTCGGTGACGCTCTCGACCGTCCACTCCGCGAAGGGGCTGGAGTGGGACGCGGTGTTCGTGATCTGGATGGCGGACGGCTGGTTCCCCTCGTCGCGCTCTTACGACGAGTTCGAGGACGTTGAGGAGGAGCGGCGGCTGCTCTACGTCGCGGCGACGCGCGCGCGGCGTCACCTATACTTCGTCTACCCGCTCAACGCCACGCGCGGCGCTGACGCCGACCCGCTGCCGGCCGTCTCGCGGCTCCTCGACCCCGTCCCGCACACGGTTCTCCCGCGCGCCTCGCTCTCGGACGGCGCATAAAGCCGCGGCTCAAACCAACGTGGCCGGCAGACCTAGAAACTCGCCGTACCTCCGCGCCGCCTCTTCGACGGCGCGCCGACCCGAAGCCTTGAGCGTCGCGAACAGGCTCGACGAGACGACCACCGAATCTTTTTTCAACTCACGTTTCCATGTGCCCACGACCCGGCCGCCGACGACGACCACGGGGCTGAGGATGCCGCCGCCCGCGTTGACCAGCGGCGCGTGCGTCGGGTCGAGCACCGCGCCGCGGTCTCTGTAGGCGACCGTGTACTCGTCGAAGGCCGGCAGAAGGTACGCGGCCGGCGCGCCGTCTCTCGCCGGCGGCGCGGACGAGGGGAGCCAGTAAGTCTCGCCTTCAAAAACTTCCCGCGACAGTCGCGGCGTCACCGCCTCAAGACCCGCGCGCGCGTCGGTCGTCGTCAGCCCAGACCACCAGACGAAGTCGCGCAGCGTCGCCGGCCCGCGGCTCTCGAAGTAGCGCCCGGCGAGTTCCGCCAGAGCCTCTTCGCGCCCGAGCCGGCGGTCGGCCGGAGCCCACTCGTCGAGCAGCGCGAAGGTGAACTGCCTGCCGCGCCGCGCGGCGTAGCACGTCAGCCCGTCGAGCGCCGAACGGTTCAGGAGGTGTATGAGCCGCTGGCCGCCCGTGTGGATGCCGGCGCGTTCGAGCGCGGCGGCCAGCTCCGGCCGCGTGAGACGCCGGCCGCCCCGCAGGGCGCGCGCGAGCACGCGGTTGCTTTTGGCAAACGTCGCCTCGTCGAGTTCGAGCTGCCGGTACCTCGGCGCGGCGCGCGAGATGGTGCGCGGCGCGGCCAGACGGAGCATCCAGCGCAGGTCTTCGGCGGCGACGAAGTGGAGCGTCCCGCGCAGGGGCCACGAGCGCACGACCGACGCGTCGGCGACGGCGCGCTCGACCTCGGCCTCGGTCACGCGCGGCAGACGCAGCCCCAACGCCCAGAGCGAGCCGAGATAGTCCTGCGCCTGCACGGCCCCGAGCCGGCGCGCCACGTCGGCCGGGCTCGCCGGCGGGTCGGACGCGAGGCGCTGGTTACGCAGACGCAGATGCGCGACTTCTAAGGTTTTCATTCTCGAACCGGAATTTTATTGAAGTGATGAACCCCGTGGATGGTCAGGCGTTCAAGTAGAGGCCCGCTCTCGGGCGTCGATGTCAGGCGCTCGCGGGGCCGGCGCGCCCGGCCAGAGTCGCCACGACGGACGCCAGTTCCGCGGGCTCAGCGGGCTTCGCCACGTGGCGTTGATAACCGGAAGAGAGCGCCCGCGCGCGGTCTTCCGCGCCGGCGTACGCCGTCAGCGCCGCGGCCGGTGTAGCGCCGCCCAACTCTTCGGGCAGCGCGCGCACGCGTTCGATCAGCACGTAGCCGTCCGCGCCCGGCATCCCGATGTCAGAGAGCAACACGTCCGGACGCCACGTCTGAATCAACTCGAACGCCTCGCCCGCCGACGAGACCGCCACGACCTCCGCCCCGCAACGCCTGAGCACTTCGGTAATGAACCGCCGACCGTAAAGCTCGTCGTCAACCGCCAGCACCTTAAGCCCTTCGAGCGACGGGAGCCCCGTCGTCGCCTTGCCCGCCGCCGGGTGCGATGTGGCGGCGGCGATTCCCGCAACGCCCGCGTCGGGGGGAGCCGCGAAGGGGAGCGTCACCCTGAAGGTCGTGCCTAACCCCTCGCCCGCGCTCTCCGCTTCGACGGTACCGCCGTGCAGCTCGACGAGGTGTCGGACTATCGAGAGCCCGAGGCCGAGCCCGCCGTGCCGCCGGGTCGTGCCCATGTCGGCTTGACGGAAGCGGTCGAAGATGTGCGGCAGAAACTCCGCCGCGATGCCCTGCCCCGTGTCGCTGACCTCGACCTCGACGTGCGCGCCCGTCCGCCCCAGCCTGACCTGCACGCTCCCGCCGTCCGGGGTGAACTTCACCGCGTTCGAGAGCAGATTACAAACGACCTGCTGCAAGCGGTCGGAGTCGCCCGAGACGGCCGCCACGCCGGGGCCGAACACCGCCCGCAGTTGAACCCCCTTGGCCGAGGCCGCCGGCCGAACGACCGCCACGGCGGCCTCGACCACGGCGGCGAGTTCGACGGGACGTGTGTCCAGCCTTAACTTCCCCGTGATGATGCGCGAAACGTCCAACAGGTCGTCGATGAGCTGAGCCTGCGACTTCGCGTTGCGGTAGATCACACCGAGCGCATCCGCGCGCATCTCCTCCGCGACGTAGCCGTCGGCGAGCATACTGGCCCAGCCGAGGATGGCGGTCAGCGGCGTTCTTAGCTCGTGCGAGAGCGTGGCGAGGAACTCGTCCTTCAGCCGGTTGGCGGCCTCGGCCTCGGCGCGCGCCGCCTGCTCGCGCGCGAGTTCGAGGCGCGACTCCTCCGCGCGCTTGCGCTCGGTGATGTCGCGCGAGATGCCGACGATGCCCGTCACGCGCCCCGCCTCGTCGAAGACCGGCACCTTCGTCGTCGAGAGCCATGTGGTCGAGCCGTCCGTGTAGGTCTCCTTCTCCTCCTTGTCGAGAATCGGCTCGCCCGTGCGGACGATTCGCTGCTCGTCCTCGTAGGCGGCGCGGGCGTGTTCCTCGACGAAGAAGTCGAAGTCGGTCTTGCCGACGACCTCCTCCGGCGCGCGGCCGCCCCTGTAGGGCGCGTGGCGGTTGACGCGCGTAAACCGCCCCTCGGCGTCCTTGAAATAGATGGCGTCCGGGATGCTCTCCATCAGGGCGTGCAGCAGGCTGCTCTCGCGCTTGAGGGCCTCCTGAGTCTGCTTGCGCTCTGTGAAGTCGCGCATGACGACGACCGCCCCCAGCTTCGCGCCGTCGGGGCCGTAGATGGCGGCGCCGCTGGCCAGCACCACACGCGCCCGGCCGCCTTTGGGTGCGATGACCATCTCCACGTCGCGGACGCGCTCGCCCCGCAAGGCGCGGGAGAGCGGCATCTCTTCCGTCCCCATCGGCGTCTTCCCGTCCGGCTGGTAGAGGTCGTAGTGCTCGGCCCAGCGGTCTGCGGCGAGCGGCCTTTCGGGCAGGCCGTGCATCTCCCGCGCGGCGTGATTGAAGACGGTGATGACGCCCGCCGCGTCACAGGCGACGATGCCGTCCTCGACGTTCTCCAGAAGCGCGTTGACGAAAGCCTGCTCCTTCTCGGGACGCAGGCTCGGGTCGGCGATGACTGTCTTTTCCGGATACATTCGTTTGAGGAGAATGAGAAGAATGTCCGACCCGGTACTTGTCGTCTTCCCGGGACTGCCGCCGGCATTGTAACCGATCTGTGTGGCCTGCCGGCCGCGGTCGTCGTAGATGATAACAAAAGATAGTCGAGTGCTACTTAAATATCCGCCGTCACGTAGTCCGTCCCGCTCCAATTTGCCAACGAGACCCGCGACCCATTAGCATATTCGTTTATTTTGTCCGGCGGGGAACCGCCTGTTGTTCACAGACCGAGGAGACTAACGTCATGATGGGATTTGGCAAGAGAGTGTCTTACGCCGCCCGCTGCTTTTTCGCGGTGCTTTCGCGCGGCGAGGTGCCCGAGGACATCGCCCCGGAAGTGGTCAGGGGGGCGGCGCAGCGGCCCGAGCCGGAGCCCGCGCCGCTGCCGCCTCCGCCGGCCGAGCGTGCGGAGGCACGCCCCGCCGAGGATTCACCAGACCGCGCCGTCCAGCTCCTCGCGCTGCTGCAACGCGAAGGGAGGCTGGTCGATTTCTTCAGCGAGGACATCGCGCCGTATCAGGACGCGCAGGTGGGGGCGGCCGTTCGCGAGCTGCACGCCAACTGCCGCAAGGCGCTCGCGCAGTACGTCACGATGGAGCCTGTCATCGACGGCGAAGAGGACAGACCCGTCACGGTCGAAGCGGGCTTCGACCCGGCGTCGGTCAAGCTCGTCGGGAACGTGACGGGGCGACCGCCGCTGCGCGGCCTGCTCCGCCACCGCGGCTGGCGCGTGACGGGAATCAACCTGCCGTCGCTGCCCCCGCAGGGAACCGGCCGCGCCGTCGTGGCCCCGGCCGAAGTGGAAATTCAGTAAGCGAGTCGTGAGGTGAATTTTGGTGGACACACGTTTTATCGTCGGCATTGATCTGGGGACGACCAACACGGCGTTGGCGCAGTTCGACACGGCCGCGCCCGAGGAGTCGGCGCGCATCACCGTCGAGGCCGTCCCGCAGTTGACCAACCCGAACGAGGTCGAGGAGCGGACGCTGTTGCCCTCGTTCCTCTACGTGCCGGGCGAGATGGATTTCCCGAAGGGCGCGCTCGCGCTGCCGTGGGAGCGCGAGCCGCAGGTCTTCGCCGGGGAACTCGCGCGCAAGCGCGGCGCCGAGAACCCGACGCGCCTCGTCGCGTCGGCCAAGTCGTGGCTCTCGTACGCGGCCGTAGACCGCGCGTCGGCAATCCTTCCGTGGGGCGCGCCCGAGGAGGTGCGCAAGCTCTCGCCGGTCGAGGCGTCGGCCGAGTACCTGCGCCACCTCCGCCACGCGTGGGACGCGCGCGTCAACGCGAAGAAGAACCCGGAGCTGGCGCTCGGCGCGCAGCAGGTACTTCTCACCGTGCCCGCCTCGTTCGACGAGGAGGCGCGCGAGCTGACCCTGCGCGCGGCCGAGTCGGCGGGGCTGACGCACGTCACGCTGCTCGAAGAGCCGCAGGCCGCCTTCTACGCGTGGATCGACGCGCAGGGCGACGCGTGGCGCAAGCGCGTCCGCGTCGGCGACCTCATCCTCGTCTGCGACATCGGCGGCGGCACGACCGACTTCAGCCTCATCACCGTCTCGGAAGAGGGCGGTGAACTCTCGCTCAAGCGCGTGGCCGTCGGCGAGCACATCCTGCTCGGCGGCGACAACATGGATTTGGCGCTCGCACGCCTCCTCCAACACAGACTCGAAGAGGAGGGGCACCGCGTAGACACCTGGCAGTTGCAGGGGCTCTGGCATCAATGCCGTCTGGCGAAGGAGAAGCTGTTCGCCGAGCCGAAGAGCCAGAAGCAGCCGGTTACGCTTCTGGGCAAAGGGTCGAAGCTCGTCGGCGGCACGGTCAAGACCGAGTTGCGCCGCGAAGATTTGGAGCGCGTCCTCGCCGACGGCTTCTTCCCCGCGGTCGGGCGCGACGAGATGCCCGCGCGCGCGCGCCGCATCGGCTTTCAGGAGTTGGGGCTCCCCTACGCCGCCGACCCGGCCGTCACCAAGCACCTCGCGCGCTTCCTCTCGCAGCAGGCGGCCGGTGCTGCCGAAGGCGACGCCATCCGCCGCGGCCCGAGCGGCTTCGCCTGCCCGACGCACGTCCTTTTCAACGGCGGCGTGATGAAGGCCGGCGTGCTGCGCGACCGCGTCGTCGCGGTTTTGGACGACTGGCTCCGCGCCGAAGGCTTCGAGCCGCTCGGCGAGCGCGGCGTGCTCGAAGCGCCCGACCTTGACCACGCGGTCGCGCGCGGCGCGGCCTACTATGGCAGGGCCAAGCGCGGTCGCGGCGTGCGCATCCGCAGCGGCGCGCCGCGCACCTACTACATCGGCGTCGAGAGCGCGATGCCGGCCGTGCCGGGTCTGCCCGCCCCGCTCAAGGCTTTGTGCGTCGTGCCCTTCGGCATGGAAGAGGGGACGGAGGCCGCCATCCCCGGGCGCGAGTTCGGGCTCGTCGTCGGCGAGCCGGCCGAGTTCCGTTTCCTCAGCTCCACGGTGCGCAAGGGCGACGAGATTGGCGCGGTCGTCGAGGACTGGGGCGACGAGATAGAGGAGTCGAGCCCGCTCGAAGTCACGCTCAAAATCGAAGGCAAAGAGGACACCGTGCTGCCCGTCCGCCTTGAGACGCGCGTGACCGAGGTCGGCACGCTCGAAGTCTGGTGCGTCTCGCGCGACGGCTCGCAGCGCTGGAAGCTGGAGTTCAACATCAGGGAGTCGGACGAGGGCTAGAGGGCGACGGGCGCGGGCTGTTATGGAAGCGTCAAGCCGTTTCTTAATCGGCATCGACCTCGGGACGACGAACTCGGCCGTGGCCTACGTGGACACGGAAGAGAGGCCCGCGCGCGGCGCGCCGCCCCCCGTCCGCGTCTTCGAGGTGCCGCAGCTCGTCGCCGACGGCGAGGTGCGCGCGCTCGCTTCCCTCCCCTCATTCATCTACTTCACCGACGAGGCGGAGGACGCGGCGCCCGGCCTCCGCCTGCCGTGGGAGGAGCAGACGGACGGCGCGTTGGTCGGCGTCATCGCGCGCGAGCGCGGCGCGCTGGCCCCGGGGCGACAGGTCGCCTCGGCCAAGTCGTGGCTCTGCCACCCGTCCTTAGACCGCACGGACGCCTTCCTCCCGTGGGACGCGGAGGGGGGCGACAAGGTCTGCTCGCCCGTCGCGGCCTCTGCGCGCTACCTCACGCACCTGCGCGACGCTTGGAACTATTCCAAAGCGACGGACGAGGGCGGCCGTGTCACCGACGAGTTGCGGTTCGAGCGCCAGCAGCTCGTGCTCACCGTGCCCGCCTCGTTCGACGAAGAGGCGCGCGAGCTGACCGTCGCGTCGGCGCGCGAGGCGGGGCTTGAGAACCTGACGCTGCTCGAAGAGCCGCTCGCGGCCTTCTACGCGTGGATTGCGGCGCAGAAGGGCGGGCTCAAGCGACATCTGAAAGACGGGCAGCTCGTCCTCGTCTGCGACGTGGGCGGCGGCACGAGCGACTTCAGTTTGATTCGCGTGCGCGTCGAATCGGGCGAGGTGCGCTTCGAGCGGACGGCCATCGGCGAGCATTTGCTGCTCGGCGGCGACAACGTCGACCTCGCGCTCGCGCGGCTGGTCGAGGGGAAGCTCGGCAACCCGCGTCTGTCGCTCAGGCAGCAGAACGCGCTGCGGCGTCAGTGCTGCGCGGCCAAAGAGGTGCTGCTCGGCGACCTTTTCATCGACGCGGCCGAGAGCGCGCCGGTCACGGTGCTCGGCGGCGGGCGCTCGGTCGTGGGTGGCGCGCTCAGCACGCGGCTCACGCGCGCCGAGGTCGAGAACATTCTGGCCGAAGGCTTCCTGCCCGCGAGCGCGCCCGAAGACCTGCCCGCGTCCGAGCGTCGCACGGGTCTGCGCGAGTTGGGCCTCCCCTATGCCAGCGAGCCGGCCATCACAAAGCACCTCGCCGCGTTTCTCACGCAGGCGACGCTGGCGATGAAGGCGGGCGTCGAAGGCGCAACCGAAGAAGAGGGCGGCGGCGCGTTGGCGCGACCCGACGCGATACTTTTCAACGGCGGCTTCTTTCACCCGGCGCTGGCGCGCGAGCGCGTCGTCGCGGCGGTCGCCGGATGGTTCCCCGCGCAGGGCAAGCGCTGGCGGCCCAAAGTCCTGCACAACGAAACGCCCGAGACGGCCGTCGCCGTCGGCGCGGCCTACTACGCGCGCGTGCGCCGCATGGGCGGCGTCCGCGTCAGCGGCGGCAGCGCGCGCGGCTACTACATCGGCGTCCAGCAGGCCGCGCCGGCCGCGGGCACGAGTCAGGAATCTCTGACGGCCGTCTGCGTCCTGCCGCGCGGGACGGAGGAGGGCACGCGGCTCGAACTCGGCGGCAGAGAGTTCACGGCGCTCACGAACCGCCCCGTCTCCTTCAGCCTCTACAGCACGACCACGCGGCAGGACGAACGGGGCGAGGTCGTCCGCTTCGCGGAGGGCGAGGTTCACCGTCACGCGCCGCTGGTCACGGTGCTGCGCTACGGCAAGCGCTCGCGCCACATCGAGCTGGACGTGAGCCTGACGGCGCACTTCACCGAAGTCGGCACGCTCGAACTCTGGTGCGAGGCCGCGAAGACCGGCCACCGCTGGCGTCTACAGTTCCAACTGCGGGGCGCGACCCCCGAAGAGGAAGCCCCCGAGGGCGAAGAGGAACAGCCCCACGAGGAGGCCCCGCAGGTCGTCATCCCCGACGAGGCCGTGGCCGAGGCCGAGAAGCTTCTGCGCGCGGTCTTCGGCGGCCCGCGCGACGCCCCGGCGGGCGACACTCCTTCGCCCGAGGCGCTGCCCGGCAGACTCGAAGCCGCGCTCGGGTATCGCAAGGACGCGTGGCGAACCGAGACCATCCGCAAACTCTGCGACGTGCTGGCGGAACTCCCCGCCGGCCGCAGGAAGGGGCGCAACTACGAGGCGCGCTGGCTCAACCTCTTCGGCTTCTGCCTGCGCCCCGGCTTCGGCGCGACGCTCGACGAGTGGCGCGTGACGCGCGCGCGCAAGGTCTATCACGAGGGGCTTCATTTCGAGAAGGACGTGCAGTGTCAGGTCGAGTGGATGATACTCTGGCAGCGCGTGGCGGGCGGCCTGAACGCGGGGCAGCAGCTCGAAATATACGAGCGTCACAAGGCGCTGCTCGGGCTCGGCGGCAGGAAAGTTAAAGGGAGGCTCAACCGGCAGGTGGAGCGCGAAGGGCTGCTGCTGCTCGCGAGTCTCGAACACCTGCCGGCCGCCGTCCGCGTCGAAATCGGCGAGGAGATTCTCGCGCGCGTCGCGGAGGAGCCCGGCAACAAGAGCTTCACTTGGGCGTTGGGGCGGCTCGGCGCGCGCGTCCCCTTCTACGGGCCTCTGAACTGCGTCGTGCCGCCGGACGCGGCGGCGAGGTGGGCGACCTCACTCCTCTCGCTCCCCGACGTGACGGCGCACGTCGCGACGGCCGTCTCGCAGTTGGCGGCGCGAACCGACGACCCGCTCCGCGACGTTGAGCCGGAGTTCAGGCAGCAGGCCGTCAGCCGTTTGCAGGCGGCGGGAATCGGCGACGAGTTGCTTGAGAGCCTGCGCGCGTACGTGCCGCGCAGCAGGGCGGCGGCCGTCCGCATCTTCGGCGAATCGCTGCCGGAGGGCCTACGGCTTCTGGGATGAAAAGGGGATAGAAATGGAAACGGTCAACAGTAAGCAGGGCGAAAGCGTGGACGACAACGCCGCGCTCGGCTGCGGGGCGCAGCACGTCAACTGGTCTTCCGTGCCGGTGGAGCGGCCGTCCGAAGGCATCGAGCGGCAGATGGTGGTCGGGAACAACCTGATGCTCTGCCGGTTCCGCTTCGCCGCGGAGTTAGTGACGCCGGAGCACACGCACCCGCACGAGCAGATGTCCATCGTCGTGAAGGGGCGCGTGCGTTTCTTCGTCGAAGGCGAGGAGCGAATAGCCTCGCCGGGCGACGTTCTGCACTTCCCCCCGGGCTGCCTGCACGGGGCGACGATGATGGACGAGGAGGTCGAACTCATCGACATCTTCTCCCCCGTCCGCGAGGACTTCCTCAAAAGCTAATCCGGCCTCGACGCATCTCACAAGCCCGGCACCTCCGCGATGCGGCGCGCGTACTCGTCGAAGAGCCCGAGGTAGTAGAGCCTCGTCAACTCTTTCCCGAGGGCTTCGTGCGTGGCGGCGCGCGCGGGCTCGGCCACGGCGACTTCTCGGAGCCGCGCGCGGAGCAGCCTGAAGACTTTCTCCTTGAGCCAGTAGGCGTGGTCGTGGCGCTCGCCGACGGCGGAGGCGAACGCGAGCGCGTCGATCTCGGGCGTCGTCAGCCCGCGCCGCCACGCCGCGCGGTAGACCGTCAGCGCCTCGCGCCAGGACTGTTCGGCGGCGCGCGCGTAGTGCGCGTGCAGCCCCTTCCAGCCCTCCCTCCGCGTGTCGATGACGGGCGCAACGTCCGGGTGTGGACGCGCCGCGGTGCGGTAGTCGAGCAGCGAGACTTTTAAATCGACGCGCCGGTCGCCCTCGTAGTCGTACTCGACGGTGTCGAGGAAGCCGTTCGCGTCCGTGTCGGTGTACCTGACCACCTCGCCGACGCGCGGGGCCAGCGGCTTCGGCGAAGGCGTCTTGACGCCGCCATGATACTCGGCGTTCTTGTCCACGAGCCACGCGCCCCACTCCGCGCCCGCGAGGTGGAGCTTGCGGTCGAAGACGCCGACGTAGAGTTTACCGCCGCCCGAGTTGTCGCGATCCCACTCGCCGCGGTCGCCGAGCGAGTCGGCCTGCGGGTGACCCATGATGCCGGGGCGCTCGCCGGGCGCGGCCATCGCCTGTCCCGCGTAGTTGCTCCGCAGCCAGCGCCGCGTCGAGTAGATGTCCACCTCGCTCTCGGGGCCGCCGAAGCCGTGCATCGGGTAGTACATCTCGACGCGCTCCCAGCGGTGGTCGTCGTCGTCCTCGTCGAAGACGAAGTAGAGGCTCGCCCAGCCCGCGGTGAAGAACGCGTCGAAGCCCTTGTCGTGCGGCATGTACATCAGCTCGTCGATGCGCCGCCAGTTGTTCCACTGGAAGCAGCCGTCGAACTTCGGGTTGCCGCGCATCGCCGGGTACTTGTGCGCGTACTGTCGGTACGGGACGCCGCGCCCGCCCGCGCCGCGCAGCGACATGTCGTAGTCGGTCTCGTTGCCCCGGCCCGAGTCGTTGTCGAGGTCGAAGGTGACGAATGCCTCGCCGAGCACGCCGGAGAGCGCCGAGACGCCGCCCTCGACCGGCGGCATGTTCGAGCCGGGGTCGAGCCAGCGCATCGCCATCTCGCTCGCGCCGTCGCCGTCGTAGTCGTAGAAGGCGAAAGGGTTCTCCCAGTTGAGCCGCGGGTCGGGGAGCGCCTGCGGCGGGCGGTGAATCTTGAGGAAGATCGCGTCGCCGTTGTAGTCGGGCCGCCAGTTGGAAACGCCCGTGTAGTCCCAGTTGTCGCGGCCGAGGTCGAACTTCTCCCAGTCGAGCCGGCCGAGCACGCCGTCGCGCTCCACGTCGATGAAGACCATCCAGTGCGACTCGGCCGTGTTCCACTTGCCCTCCGACCACTCGGGCGAGTGCGTGACGAAGGCTTGCAGGTCGGCGCGGCCGTCGCCGTCGTTGTCCGCCCACTTGACGTTCATGTCGAGCGGGCCGTCGTAGAGGCCGTCGCCGTTCCTGTCGACCTGGAGCACGTCGGCCATCTGGTCGCCCCGCGTGTCGCTCGCGGCGAGGTCGCCGTTCTCGTCGAGCCAGCGCACGCGCTTCCCGTTCCACCAGCGCTCGACGATGTCGGGGCGGCCGTCGCGGTCTACGTCGAGGCGCACGACCTCGTCCGACGGGGCGTTGGACTTGAGCGCCGTCCGCCGGAGGTCGCCGCCGGCCTGCCGCGCGCCGGCCGTGGGTGCCGCCGCCAGCAGAAGCAGCGCCGAGAGCGAAGCGAACATGGCCCGGGTCGCGTTCATTTGCGGCTCGCCTCAAGGCCGGTGCCGCCCGCGTCGAAGCCGGGCTGGACGGTGACGACCCCGAACTGACGGTCTTCGACTTCGCGGTGCGCGGCCATCAGCCAGACGAAGTTGATCGGGTGGCCGGGCACCGCGACGTTCGGGTGGAAGCCGCGCGGCATCACGACCGCGTCGCCGTCGCGCACGACGCCGACGAACTCCGGCTCGTCCGGGTTCGTGTAGACGAACTGCACGCCGAAGCCGGGGGCGGGCATGTCGTAGTAGACGTACAGCTCTTCGAGAATCGAGGCGTGCTCGTGCGGCGGCCACGAAGTCCAGTTGCCCGGCTCCGAGGTGGTGAAGCCGGCGAGGATGCGCCCGGCCTCGACGTTCTCGCCCAGAGTGATGTTGACGGTGCGCGTGTTCGACGCGCCGCCCGTCGTGAACTTCAGCGAGCCGTCGCGCTCGACCTCTTCGTAGCGCACGACGCGGAGCGGGTAACGGTTCGCGACCTCGGCCGAACACTCGACGAGGTCTACCTGCGCCCCGGTCGTGACTTCGACCTCCGTGTCGCGCGGGATGTAGACGGAGTCGTGACGCTCGACGCGGTGCGTCTCGCCGTCGGCCCTGATGTCGCACGCGCCCGAGAGGCAGATGAGTCCCGTCTCGAACCCGCCGTTCGAGAACGCGGCGCGCGGCGTCTCGGCGTCGAGGATGATGCGCCCGTAGACGAGGTGCCTCATCGGGCTGTTCTGCGGCGTGACGGCGACGTGACGCCCCTTCCGCCGGTTCGTGCCGCGAAAGATGTAGCCACCCTCCGCCTGCTGTGTTTGCGTGCTCATAAAGTCCCCAGTCCCTTCTTCGTTTCCGCGTCTATCTCGAACGTGCCGGTCAGCCGTATGTCCTCGGATGAAGCGCCGACCATCACCTTGAACGCGCCGGGCTCGACGACGAAGCGCATCTGCCTGTCCCAGAGGGCGAGGTCTTCGGGCTTCAGCGTGAAGGTCACGTTGCGCGACTCGCCCGGCTTCAGGCGCACGCGCTCGAAGCCGCGCAAATTCTTCTCGTACGTGGTGACGCTGCTCACGAGGTCGCGCGTGTAGAGTTGGACGACCTCGTCGCCCTCGCGCGCGCCCGTGTTCCGCACGTCGAGGCTGACGGTGACGCTGCCGCCCGGCGTCTGCTTCGCGGGGCTGATTTTCAGATTCGAGTAGGCGAACGTCGTGTAACTCAGGCCGTGCCCGAAGTGGTAGAGCGCGCCGTTGACGCGCGTCTTCTCGCCCTCCCACTGCGCGTTCGGCTTCGTCGGGAAGTTGAAGGGGAGCTGCCCCGCGGTCTTCGGGAACGTGACGGTCAGTCGCCCCGCCGGGTTGTAGTCGCCGAAGAGCACGTCGGCGATGGCCGTGCCGCCCTGCGCGCCGGGGAACCACGCTTCGACGATGCCGGGCACGAACTTGTTCACCCAGTTGATGCTCAGCGGGCGTCCGTTGACGAGGACGACGACCACCGGCTTTCCCGCCGCGTGGACGGCCTGCACAAGCTCCAACTGCCGCCCCGGCAGGTCGAGGCTCGTGCGCGTGGCGCTCTCGCCGACCGTCTTCGGCGAGATGTCGCCCAACACGACGACCGCCACGTCCGACCTCTTCGCCGCCTCGGCCGCCCTCTCTATCTCTTCGCGCTCGTCCTTCGTCAGAGGCTCGGGCAGCACCTCGGACTCGGGCCA
>JBEVKV010000556.1:0-4854 GCA_040509515.1 Pyrinomonadaceae bacterium
TACTTCGAATATCAGTTTGTAAACGTCCCTATTTTCTGGTCGAGATTCGGGGACGCGACTTTCCTTCTGAGAAATTTTTGCGTCATTCAAACGTTTTAATTCCCGCGCCTGCTGAAAACCCCTGCCTGTTAAGTCATAAGCGATGCCGCCCGCGTGAGTTACCAATCCGCGACGGCGAAGAGATCTCAAGGCTTCCATGTAAACTGCCGCAACAGCCCGATCAGATTGGTCAGCGAAGTCCCGTCTGCCGGCGCGGACCCAAGCGCCGGTTTCGTCTGTGGAGAGGACTGCTATTTCACCCTTATCGGCGGCGGCGATCAGTACCTCAATCTCCTCGGGCGATAATGAGTCCTGGCTTGTGAGTAGAATGGGCGCCCCACTGTCGGCACCTCTTTGGGCTTCAACCTTCGCTGGGATTGACGGATTGCCCAGTTCACCGTTAACGAAGTTATAGACGTGAACCTTTACGCCGTGTTTGACCTCCACCTCACCCAGATCTTGTAGCTTCCCTTCCCAGCCCCCGAGCTGCTGCAGGTTGTCGGCGACAGCCTTCGACAGCAGGATGTGTCCGGCATCGCCGCAGTCCATCACGCGCTGCGCTATGTTGATGCCGCCGCCGGCGACGTTCCTGCTATCGTTGATGTCCGAGACGCGGTAGACCGGTCCGGAATGTAGACCCGTGCGTAGCTTCAAGTCGGGATATTTTTTCAACGTCCGACCCAACTCGATGGCGCATCTGACGTGTGAGGTTAAGCCGCGAAAAAAGACGAGCGCCATGCCGTCACCGGTAGGAAGCTTGATCAGTGAGTTACTCTCTGACGACGCCCGGCGATATTCATCGGTGCCGCGCACAACCTCATTCAGCTGCTCCAGCGTCTGCATTTGCTGCTCCATCGGTTGCTTCGAGTAGCCGATGATGTCTACGAACAGCACGTGTCCTATTTCGGGCTCGCTGGCCTGTGCCGGCCGTCTCTCCCACGCGAGCCCGCTGTAGGTTGGCTTCAGGTCGAGGTGCCAACCGGGTAAGGCCCTTCGGTAAACTAGCCCGCGGCGTTCCAAATCTTCGGAAACCGGCCAGAGGACTTCCTGCATATCAAAACCCGCTGTAATGCCATATTCCGCGAGCAGTGGATCTCTATTAACCCACTCCAGCCAAGCGTGAGGAGGGCCGGATCCGGCTTGGGGGCTTAGTGAGTTAACCACTCTCAGAATTCGCCTTTCGTCGGGCTCCAGCGCCACAGAGCGTATCTGACGCAACAGGGGGGCGGGGTTGGCGTCGAACTCTCGGCCTTCGGACGTCACAGTCCAGAAGCGGCCCGTACGTTCCTCTACTAGGTCGAGGTTGACCAATTCTGTTATGGCGTCCAACATTCCGCGGCGATGGGTTGAATGATGAAAGCCGCCGCCCGTACGAAATTCCTCGCCGTATAAGAGCTGAGCCAGCCGTATTTCATCAAGGTGCGAGGGCCTGCCCGCTTCAATGAGTTTCTTCAGTACCGAGCCGCACCAGTCTAAGAAGTCCATTAGTTTTTACTTCCTGAGGATGTTCGCCTGCTTATATCAGATAGCCACACTCAAACTATTCTGCGTAAACTAATCATCAAAAGCATAACAATTTCGCTACAGAGTATGCATCGCCATAGAACTAGACGCTCACGTCGGTGCCCTCTGGCAGCGCGAGTACGTCCGCCCTCTCGTGCGAGCGCGTCGTCTCAACGACAGTCGGGGCAGCGTGGAAGCGCGGCGGCACTCGGTATGGGTGGGACCAGACGAAGTTACGCGCGGCCACGTGATTGGTAAGTCTTCACTCATCCGCTGCCGCCATTATAACCGTAGGTGTGTGACCGCATGGCGTGCCTACGAGTGGCGCCGCCCTACGCTTTGGAATAAACCCCGTAGACCGTCGTGGGCTCTGCCGATGACGACCACGTACACTGGCGTCGAGGCCTGCGGGAACAGCCTGAGTCTCACCATCACGTCGCCGCCGATGACGTCCATGTCCACCCATAGCAGCGCGTCGATCTTCTGCGGCGTGTTCTTCCTGTATGGGTAATTCTGGTCGCCGCCCACGAAGTGCCAGATGTCCTCGGACTTGCCGAGGATGGCCGGCACGACGTACGGGTCGGTGATCCCTCCGAGGCCGAACTGCTCTACGGCTAGGCAGTAAGCGATCTTGGCGAGCATGCGCGCGAAGTCCACGGGGTAGAAGGTGTACTTGAGGGTGAGCTTCGTAGCCCCGTACTTCCTCATCAGCCTCTCGGCGTGGTCTTCTGAGCGGAGCATCGCCTTCCCGACCATAGTCACGTCCCGGGAGCCGTCGCCGACTTGGTGGCGGCGACCTTCCGTGATGTAGCCGGGCAGCCCGACGTGTAGCACTGGCAGCAGCGGGATGTACTCTTCGACGGGGACATTCCGAATGAACTTCCTACCGTCCCGCTCCATGCGCATCGGGTAATGCGTCGGCCGGTCCTTCCTCTTCCGTGAACTGATGCCCATGACGGCGCGGGCCGGCCCGAGTGACTCGCGCAGGACGTCCCTCTCGAAGGCGCCTGTGACGGCGGCGCAAGACCTGCAACTCGCCCGCAGCAGCACCCTCGTGCCGTCGAGGCCGAACGGCACGATGTGCTCCTTCGTAAGCCCCTCCTCCGACCCGCAGTAGATGCATTTTCCGATGACGCGCGGCTGCATCGCCCCTTCCTCGTGATCCGCTGGGGATAATTCTTCCCAGCCTATTTTATCTCCTGCCAGCGGCGGGCGGCGAACGCACAGGGTCGCACACTTGGCGTCTTGCCGGGCGGGTCGGCGTGCCGTAATAATGGCGTGCGACGCCCTTAATACATTTGCCTGACGTCCGGGGGCGGGGAGGAATGAATGGCTGAAACTTACCTGTGCCTCGAGTGCGGCCACGGGCAGGAGTCGATGAGCCAGCCTTGCGAGAATTGCGGGTCGCCCCGCGTTAGCACGGCTGGGCTGTGGAACCTGAAGCAGGCGACGGACAGCGCGATGAAGGAGGCATCGCTCTCCGCGGACGCCCATACGGCGGCGGCATTCGGGTACCTGCGCGAAGCGTTCGAACACGTCGTCCGCCACATCGAACAGCTCTCGAAGGAGCGCGTCGCCGAGTCGGCGAGAGAGAAGGCAGTGAGTTATCGGCGGGAGCGGCTCGGCGCGATCAAATCGGGCGACACGCCGGTGAAATTGGGGCTCCCGGCGCGCTTCGTCCTGCACGTCCTACCAGTCGCGGCTTTCGAGCCAGCCGCGCGGGTCGATCTGTCGGAGTTGCGCCCGCACAACGCGGGGCTGAATCCTATCGTCGCCACGAGCGGCTCCGCCGTCTTTACCGCTGAGCATAACGCGGATGGCTTCGCAGCATTCGCTAACGGCCTCGGTGGGCCCTACTCCTACACGCAACTGTTCAGGGACGGGATCGCCGAGGCGGTGAGGGCACCGCACCACGCCGAGAAGTCATACATCCCCGTCCACGAGAAACAGAACTACGAGCGTGAGATCGTCCACGCCCTGGCGGGCATCCTCACGGCGCAAAGGCGACTCGGGGTTGAGCCCCCTCTCTACGTCATGCTGAGCTTGGTCGGGGTCTCGGGGCACGTTGTACTCACCGGGGAGTACGGGGAGGTGGCCGGTCGCGCTATAGAGAGGGACGAGATCCTGCCCCGCGAGTTGCCGATCGGCAGCTATGACGAGGTCTTTACTGAGGGCGAGATAGATCCGACGAAGCTGATGTCGCTAATGAAACCAGCTTTCGATGAGGTGATGCAGGCGGCGGCATTGGCAGGGTCAGCGGGCGCGTAGCGGGTTCGGTTCGATTTTGGAGTCTGACAACGGGCGGTGCCCAAAAAAGTCGGCGGTAGGTGCAAGATACTGAGTACTTGTCGACGACCGACGCCGGTGCCTTCGCCGCGTTAAAATTGGTGCAGAGGTAAAGACATGCACCCCTCGCAAATACTCTTAGACGAACACCAGGCGGCGGCCCAACTCGGCATCACGACGCAACTGCTCTTCGCCTACACGCGCAACAAACCTAAACAGCATCTCGGGGAGACGAAGACGCTCAAGGTCACGCGCCGTGACGGACGGTGTTTATTTCGCCTCGAGGACTTGGACGAGTGGGACAAGTATCTTCGTGAGCCGTGGTCGTCGTCCGGGGATGACCGCCCGACCATTCCAAAGTACGTTGTTCGATACCTCGACGTGGAGTGCGGGGGGCAGTGCGCCCTGTGCGGCAAGGGGCACAAGCTTCACAACGCACACATCTCCGCTTATGCCACGTCCCGATCTCACCACCACCATAACCTGATCCGGCTGTGCACAGACTGCCACGCGAAGTTCGACGACGGGCTGATCCGCTTGGAAGAAGTCAGGCGGGTCAAGGACGAACTCATCCAGAAGGTCAGGGAAATAGCGGCTGGCACAGCCCACGTGTTCTCGCGCAAAGAGGTTTACCGCGTGCCGCAGCCCGCCCCGCTGTTCGAGGGGCGGCAAGCCGAGTTGACCATCTTGGTGGAGCGGCTGCGTGATCAGAGGCTCGTTATCGTGGAGGGGGTCGGGGGCATTGGCAAGACCCAGTTGGTTCTCCGCGCCCTTCGCCAGTTGGCTGATGACTTGCCGACGGTGTGGCTCGACGTGGAGAGCTACGCGAACTTCGAAGATCTCCGCCTGGCGCTTTTGACCGGTCTTCTCCGCGCGGGTATTCCAGCCCACGGCGAGTCACTCTTTGACACTCTCGCTCAACAGCCGCTGCGCATCGTCCTCGACGGGCTGGATCGGATGCCGCAGACCGAATGGGATCAGGTCATAGACTTTTTGGAAGACTTAATCGAGCTGACGGAACAGCCG
>JBEVKV010000557.1:0-11173 GCA_040509515.1 Pyrinomonadaceae bacterium
CCCATCCTTTTCAGTAAGGGCAGTCGCTAAGGACGATGTCCGTAAACTCGTTAATCTTTACGCAGGAGGGCGAGGGCGGACTAACCCCGACGGGGCAGCTATACCTTGCGGTAACGATGACGAGCCCCCCGCAATTCTCCGTCGGCACGGTGAAGAAGGGTTGGAGGTCATCCACTTTCGTGATTCTCCGGGTGCAACGCTGAACTGTCGAGTCTTCGTCGTCGCAATCGCCCTGACAGGGCGTGAGCCCGTCCCCGTCGAGGTCATCGTTGCCGTTGTCTCTCTGGATGTAGGGGTTGAAGTCGTCGCAGTCCTCAAGAAGGGCGCATGCGCCGTCGTGGTCGTTGTCTATACACGTAGCCGTAGCGCGTGTGCCGGTGAAAAGGCCGGTGGGGAGCAACAGCGCGACCGCCATCAGTGCGAGGCACAGAATCATTCTCATGAGTTTTTCCTTTCGGTTGGAAGTAGGTGAGGCCGGCGAGAAGGGAGTCTCGTCAGCAGTAGTGAGCTTTCAGGCGCAATCACTTTAGTCCCGCGACCGTCGCCTGTCAAACGTTGGGCAAGACGCCTTCGCGCAGTAGAGCCCGCTGTAAATTTGCCCTCGCGGGGCAACGAGTCGTAAGCTCGGGCGTGATGTCTCAGAAGGAGTGGAAGTCGCGGACGAAGCGCGAGCTGATGATCGAGGTGTGGGAGCACCTCGACTGCGAGTCGGTGGGCGCGCGCGAGCTTGAGGCCGTCGTGGAGGTCGTGCGCGGGCGCTTCGGCGACGGCGCGGTCGAGAGCCCGGCGCGCGTCGCGCGCCTGCTCGCCGACGAGGGCGCGGAGCTGCGCCACGCCGAGGTGCTCGACCTCGACGCGCGCTGGCGCACGCGCGACCCGTACGACGCCGCCTTCCGCAACGTCCTCAAGTTCTCGACCTTCGAGGAGGCCGCCGCTTCCATCCGACGGCTCGACAATCTGCGCAAGCAGTTCCGGCGCAAAGATGACCGCGAGGGGCTCAGGCGCGTGCAGGAGACGGTGCTGAAGGGCAAGCAGCGCGCGCAGATGATCGCGCGCAACCCTTCGGTCAACGAGCGCAAGCGCGCCGAGAAGACCGAGATGGCCGAGTGGTTCACCGTCTGGCTCAACCAGCCCGAAATCTTCGACGACTGGCTCGCGCTCCGCCTCGCCTCAAAAGACTTCCGCGCGCGTTTTATGGAAGCGGAGCCCGGCGACTGAGAACTCGCGCGTGCCCACGCGCCGCGCCAATCAGTCTGACCTGACCCGTCGGTCACGCCCGTTCATCCTGACGCGAATTCCCGCCCGCCCGCCACGCACGCGACCCCTCCCACGTTGCAAATTCAGCCATTTGCGCCCGCGGCACTCGCGGCACGCGCGGTGCAGACTGCCTGCGTGCGTCAGAAGTTTCGCCGGGCGCGCTCACATTTTCAGGATGGTTGGAACAAGCAGGATACCTCAATGAAGCCGAAGAACAGACTCTCTCTCGTCAAAGGGTTCATCTCTCTTTCCCTGGCCGCCGGGTCTCTCGCCGGCGGCGTCGTGACGAACCGCGTCGGCGCTCAGTCTCGCGACGCCGCGGCGGCCGTCAAAGAGCGCACGCCGCTCTCGCGCTACGCGACCGACCTGACGCGGCTCGCGCGTCTCGGCCGGCTCTCACCTTCGGAGGTTTCGGAGGCCGACGTGACGAAGGCCGTCGAGGCGCTCGCGCGCGGCGCGAAGAGCCACCCCGTCCTGCTCGGCGAGTCGGGCGCGGCGGCCGTCGCAAAGGCGCTCGCGCGGAGGGTGGCCGCGGGCGAGGTGCCGTCGGCGCTGCGCGGCGCGAAGGTCTACGGCCTCAGGCGCGACGCGCTGCTCGCGGGCGCGGAGTCCGAGGCGGCGTTCGCCGCGCGGCTGCGCGCCGTCTTCGAGGAGGCGGCCGGCTCGCCCGACACGGTCGTGCTCTTCGTCGAAGACCTGCACCAGTACGTCGGCTCTTACACCGGGCGCGCGGCGTCTGACGTGACGCGCGCGGCCGCGGAGGGCGGCCGGCTCCGCCTCGTCGGCGCGACGACCGAAGAGATTTACGGCGAGCACATCGCCAAAGACGCGGGGCTCGCGCGGCTGTTCAGTCCCATCGGCCTCGCGGCGGTTCAACGCGACGCCGCCGGCCGCGAAGACGTGACGGCGCGCGCAACGGGCGACAGGCTCTCGCCCGACCTGCGCGCGATGGTCGCGGGCGCGAAGCAGGGTGACCGCGTCAGCGTCATCATTCAGGCGGACGACTTGCAGAACCCGAAGCTCGAAGCCGCGCTCCGCCGCCACGGCGCCGCGCCCGACGCGCGCATGGCGCAGCTCGGCGCGCTCCGCGTCGAGCTGCCCGTCAAGGCGCTTGAGGAGCTGGCCGCGAGCGGCGGTGCGAGCTACCTCTCGCCCGACCGCGAGTTCCAGTCGTTCGGCCACGTCACCTCGACGACGGGCGCGGACGCCGTGCGCGGCGGCGGGCTCGTCGGCGGGCTGCTCAGCCCTCTGCTCTCCGGCACGACCCTCGACGGCGCGGGCGTCGGCATCGCCGTCCTCGACTCCGGCATCGACGTGGCGCACAAAACCTTCGCCGCCAAGCTCGACCTCTCGGGCAGCCGCATCAAGCTCAAGAAGGACTTTACGTCCGAGGCGACGAACGGGGACAAGGACGCCTACGGCCACGGGACGCACGTCGCCGCCGCCGCGGCCGGGCTGAGCACCGTCATGGGCGGGACTTACGAGGGCGTCGCGCGCGGCGCGGACATCATCAACCTGCGCGTGCTCAACTCGCAGGGGACGGGGCGCACCTCCGACCTGCTGGCCGCGCTCAACTGGCTTCTGAGCGGTAAAGACCCCAACAAGCCGGTCAACTCCTCGAACCCGACCAACGCGGCGGCGTACAAAATCCGCGTCGTCAACATGAGCCTCGGCACGGCCGCCGTCGACTCGTACAAGAACGACCCGCTGTGCAAGGCCGTGCGGCGTCTGGTCGACGCCGGCATCGTCGTCGTCGCCGCCGCGGGCAACAACGGCAAGGACGGGAAAAATAACAAGGTCTACGGCCAGATTCACTCGCCCGGCAACGAGCCTTCGGCGCTGACGGTCGGCGCGTCGAACACCTTCGGCACCGACGCGCGCTCGGACGACGGCGTCGCGACCTTCAGCTCGCGCGGGCCGACCCGCTCCTACTGGACGGACGAGGCCGGCGCGCGCCACTACGACAACCTCGTCAAGCCCGACCTCGTCGCCCCCGGCAACAAGCTGATCTACGCCGAGTCGGACGACAAGGACAACCCGAACCTCCTCGTCAGGCAGAACCCGCACCTCGACTCGGGCATCTCGGACTCGGACAACCGGAAGCTGATGTACCTTTCGGGCACGTCGATGGCGACGCCGGTCGTGGCCGGGACGGTGGCGCTGATGCTCCAGGCCAACCCCAACCTGACGCCGAACATGGTCAAGATGATTCTCATGTACACGGCGCAGCAGCTCCCCGGCTACAACACGCTGGAGCAGGGCGCGGGGCAGTTGAACGTCGAGGGCGCGGTCAGGCTCGCGAGCCTCGTCCGCTCGGACTTCTCTTCGGGCACGAAGCAGGGCGACCCGCTCCTGAAGACCTCGAAGCTGCCCGACCCGAAGACGACCATCGCCGGGCACACGTTCCAGTGGTCGCAGGGCATTCTTCTCAACCGGCACTACGCGACGGGCACCAACCTCATCGCCCAGTACCAGAAGGTCTACGGCGTGGGCTACGTCCTCGGCGACGGCTTCCTGATGGGCGACGGCTTCCTGATGGGGGATGGCTTTCTGATGGGCGACGGCTTCCTGATGGGCGACGGCATCGTGCTCGGCGAAAACATCCTGACCAGCAGCGGCTTCCTGATGGGCGACGGCGCGGTCTTCCTGCCGTGCGGCTTCCTGATGGGCGACGGGTTCCTGATGGGCGACGGGTTCCTGATGGGCGACGGCATCCTGTTCAGCGACGGCTTCCTGATGGGAGACGCGGGTGTCGCGGCCGACGCCGCCGTTCAGGCCATGTCCGCGATGGTCGACGGCGATCCCACGCCGGCAATGCGCCCGAGGCGATGAGGTGCGGGGGCATCCGGTAAACATAAGATGAGAAGACAGAGGTTCACATTCGCAGTCGGCCGACTGGCCGCCTTCGCCGCCGTCGTCGCGACGCTCGCGTGTCCCGGCGCGGAGCCGGCCGGCGCGCGGACGCCCCGGGGCGTGAAGGACAAGGTCTCGGCCGACCTGCGGCAGAAGCTCCCGGCCGGCGGCAAGGTCAACGTCGTGATCAAGTCGGCCGGCGCGTGGAACACGACGCTCGACGGCGTCGTCAAGGCGGGCGGCGGGGCGGTCACCAGAACCTACAAGAACTTCTCTCTGCGCGCCGTCACGCTGCCGGCATCGGCCGTCGAGGCGTTCGCCGCGCGCTCCGACATCGACTACGTCGCGCTCGACCGGCAGGTCAAGCTCCTCGGCCACGTCTCGCTGACCACGGGCGCGGACGCCGCGCGCGTGATGGCCAACTACAGCCCGACCTACGACGGCGCGGGCGTCGGTATCGCCGTGCTCGACTCGGGGATGGACGCCGGCCACGCGGCCTTCACGCAGGAGTCGGGCAGCGCCTCGCGCGTCGTCTACAGCAAGGATTTCACGGGCGATGGTCGCACCGACGACGCCTACGGGCACGGGACGCACGTCGCCTCCATCGCGGCCGGCAACGGGCAGGTCTCTAACGGCTCATACCGCGGCATCGCGCCCGCCGCGAAGTTCGTCAACCTGCGCGTACTGGACGCGCAGGGGAAGGGGACGGTCTCGGCGCTGCTGGCCGCCATCGACTGGGTCAGGACTAACCGCGCCGCCTATAACATACGCGTCGTCAACATGAGTCTCGGGACGGCCGCCGTCGATTCGTACACGGTTGACCCGCTGTGTCTGGCGGTGCGCGGGCTGGTGGACTCGGGCGTCGTCGTCGTGGCCGCCGCCGGCAACGAGGGGCGCGACGGCTCCGGCAACAAGGTCTACGGCCAGATTCACTCGCCCGGCATCGACCCGAGCGTCATCACGGTCGGCGCGTCGAACACCTTCGGCACCGACGCGCGCAACGACGACGGCGTCGCCACCTACAGCTCGCGCGGGCCGACGCGCGGCTCGTGGACGGACGCGCTCGGCCTCAAGCACTACGACAACCTCGTCAAGCCCGACCTCGTCGCGCCCGGCAACAAGATCGTCGACGCGCAGTCGGCCGGCAACCTCCTCGTCGCGCAGAACCCGACGCTCGACGCCAACGTCTCGGGCTCGAACGCGCGCGACCAGATGTACCTTTCGGGCACCTCGATGGCGACGCCGGTCGTGGCGGGCGCGGCGGCGCTGATGCTTCAGGCCAACCCGACGCTGACGCCCAATCTCGTCAAGGCGCTCCTGATGTACACGGCGCAGCAGCTCCCGGGCTTCAACGCCTTCGAGCAGGGCGCGGGGCTCGTCAACCTCGAAGGCGCGATGCGGCTGGCGCGGCTCGTCCGCTCCGACCTCTCTTCGTCCACGCCGGTCGGCGCGCCGCTCCTGACCGGCTCGTTCGGGTCGCAGCAATCGACCGTCGCGGGCCACCAGTTCAACTGGGCGCAGGGAATCATCCTCGACCAGACCTCCGCCACGGGGGCGAACCTCGTCACCAAGTATCAGGCGGTCTACGGGCTCGGCGTGCTGCTGGCCGACGGCTCTCTGGTGAGCGACGGCGTGCTGCTGGCCGACCGCTCGCTGATGAGCGACGGCGTCCTGCTCGCCGACCACATCCTCGTCAGCAGCGGCGTGCTGCTGGCCGACGGCACGCCCTTCCTGCGCTGCGACTCGCTGCTCGGCGACGGCGTGCTTTTGGGGGACGGGGTGCTCATCGGCGATGGCGTGCTGCTCGGCGACAGCGCCCTGATGGGCGACGGCGTGCTGCTGGCCGACGTAAACGCCGAGGCCGCGCGCGCCATGATTTACGGCGACAACACCCCCTCGATGACCGTCAGCGTCGAGTCGCGGCTGCCGCCCAACGCCCCCGCGTCGCTCTCGGCCACGCCGGCGTCGAAGACGCAGATCAACCTGCGCTGGGCCGACAACTCGGCCGACGAGACCGGTTTCAAGGTCGAGCGGTCTGCGGACGGGGTGACTTTCACGCAACTGGCCACGCTCGCGGCCAACTCCACCTCCTACGCCAGCACTGCGCTGAGCGGCGGGAAGAAGTACTACTACCGCGTGCGCGCCTACAGCGCCAACGGCAACTCGGCCTACACGCCGGTCGCCTCCGCGACGACGCCGACCCGGTAAGGCTTGAGCGTCCGGCGCGGGCGGAAAGGACAGGCGAAAAAGAAAAAGGACAAGCGGAAAAGAACGAAGCGACCCTCTCTCTGTAGCCCCAAATTGAAAACCACTCACCTGCTTTCGCCCCTCGGGGCGGGTGAGTGGTTTTCTGTCAGAGTGACACTCCGTGTCAGTCAGTCTGACGGCACCGGCCGCGCTCCCCGCGCCGTCCGGGAAAAAAGCCGCGAAATCCCGGGATTTTCGCGGCACGCACCCTCCCGACACACTGGAATACGCCTTGCACTTAAGGCACGCGCCCGCGCGACGCTCTCGCCCGACGGCGCGCGCCGGCGCTCTTGAAGAATCCCCCGGCACCGGAATGTAGACCCGAACGGATGCTCGACCCCAAGACAAAACAGCGCTACTCGCAACCGTACATGTGGGCGGTCATCGCCCTCGGGACGGTCGCGGGCGTTTACACGGCGGCGCGGCTCGACACGTCGGGGCTCGGGCTGAAGTTCGCGCTCATCAGCATCGTCACGCTGGCCTTCGGCTCGCGCGTCCGCGTCAGGATTCCGCGCGTGCGGGGCGAGATTTCCGTCTCCGACACCTTCATCTTTTTCGTCCTCTTCCTCTTCGGCGGCGAGGCGGCCATCCTGCTCGCGGCGGCCGACGCCTTCTGCTCTTCGCTGCGCATCACGAAGAAGAAGATGGTCATCGCCTTCAACGCGGCCGGCTACGTCTGCTCGACCTGTCTGACGGTGGCGGTGCTCCGCTACGGCTTCGGCGACATCCAGAATCTCCCGACCGGCAACCCGTCGACTTACGTCTCGGCGGTCTGCGCGATGGCGCTCGTGCAGTACGTCGCCAACTCCGGCCTCGTCGCCATCGGCGTCGCGCTGCGCGCGGGGCTGCCGGTCTGGCAGATGTGGCGGCAGAACTTCCTCTGGACTTCGATCACGTACTTCGCGGGCGCGTCGGCCGCCGGCGTCATCACCAAGTGCGTCGAGTCCTTCGGCATCTACGCGTTCCTCGCCACCGCCCCCATCGTCATCGTCGTCTACATCACCTACTGCACCTACCTCAAGAACGTCGAGGCTTCGACCAAGCAGGCCGAGCTGGCGCGCCAGCACGCGGTCGAAGTCCAGCAGCACATGGAGGCGCTGCGCGCCTCGGAAGAGCGCTTCCGCTCGGCCTTCGACAACGCGACCATCGGGATGGCGGTCGTCTCGCTCCAGGGGCGCTGGCTTCAGGTCAACCGCAGCCTGTGCGACATCGTCGGCTACGCCGAGGACGAGCTGTTGGAGTCGGACGTGCAGCGCGTGACGCACCGCGACGACCTCGTCGCGCTCGACGAGCAAATCTCGCGCTTCTCGGCCGGCACGGTCTCGTCGCACCAGACCGAGGTGCGCTACTGCCACAAGACGGGCAAGGAGGTCTGGGCGCATCTGGGCATGTCACTCGTGCGCGACGGCGAGGCGCGGCCGCTCCACTTGATCTTCCAGATTCAGGACATCACCGACCGCAAGCGCGCCGAGGAGCAGCTCCTCCACGACGCCTTCCACGACGCGCTGACGGGTCTGCCGAACCGCGCGCTCTTCATGGATCACGTCAAGATGGCCATCCAGCGCTCGCGCCGCTCGGGCGACCGCCTCTTCGCCGCGCTCTTCCTCGACCTCGACCGCTTCAAGATTATCAACGACTCTCTGGGCCACATGGTCGGCGACCAACTCCTCGTCGGCATCGCGCACCGCCTCGAAGCCTGCCTGCGCCCCGGCGACACGGTCGCGCGGCTCGGCGGCGACGAGTTCACCATCCTGCTCGAAGACCTCTCGGGCACCGAGGACGCCATCGACGTGGCGCGCCGCGTACAGGAGGCCGTCACGCAGCCCTTCAACATCGGCGGCCACGAGGTCTTCACCACCGCCTCTATCGGCATCGCGCTCTCGACGGCCGGGTACGATCGTGCCGAAGAACTCCTGCGCGACGCCGACACCGCGATGTACCGCGCGAAGATGGAAGGGAAGAAGCGGCACGTCGTCTTCGACAAGGCGATGCACGACCGCGCGATGGAGCTGCTCCAAATCGAGACCGACCTGCGCCGCGCCATCACGCGCAAAGAGTTCTTCCTCAACTACCAGCCCATCGTCAACCTTGAGACGGGCAAGGTCGCGAGCTTCGAGGCGCTGGTGCGCTGGCGCCACCCCGAGCGCGGGCTCGTCATGCCGGGCGAGTTCGTCCCCGTCGCCGAGGAGACCGGCCTCATCGTCCCGCTCGGGCTCTACGTCATCAACGAGGCGTGCCGGCAGATGCGCATCTGGCAGAAGCAGGGGCTCGCCGACGAGTCGGTGACGATGAGCGTCAACCTTTCGAGCCGGCAGTTCTCGCAGACCGACCTCATCGATCAGGTCTCGTCGGCGCTGCGCGACGCCGGGCTGCGGGCCGCCAACCTGAAACTCGAAATCACCGAGAGCATGGTCATGGAGAACATCGACACGGCCATCGACATGCTGATGCAGCTCAGGAACCTCGGCGTCGGGCTCTCCATCGACGACTTCGGCACCGGCTACTCTTCGCTCTCGTACCTGCACCGCTTCCCCATCGACACGCTCAAGATCGACCGCTCGTTCGTCACGCAGATGACCGACAACGCGGAGAACGCGGAGATCGTCCGCACCATCGTCACGCTCGCGCGCAGCCTCGACATGAACGTCATCGCCGAGGGCGTCGAGACCTCAGAGCAGCTCAGACAGCTCGGCTCGCTGGGCTGCGACTACGGCCAGGGCTACCTCTTCTCGCGCCCCGTCGGCGCGGGGCAGGCGGTCGAGCTGCTGGCGGGCGACGAATTCACGGGCCTCACGTCCGGCCGAACGCTGGCCGAGAGCGTGATGGCGGCCTAGAGGTTCAGAACATGGTGGCAGCAACACTTCACACCGACGCCGTCTCACCGGCCGAACTCTTCGAGCCCGACGTGGTCGAAACCTCACGCCTGCGGCTACGCATGTTCCGCCCCGAAGACCTCGACGCGCTGTGCGCGATCACGCGCGACCCCGAGGTCATGCGCTACATCGGCTACGGCCACACGCTCTCGCGCGACGAGACGCACGCCAACCTCGCGAGCATCATCGCGGGCTTCCGCCGGCGCGGCTTCGGCCGCTGGGCGCTGGAGCTGAGGCAGACGGGCGAGCTGGTCGGCTACTGCGGGCTCTCTCTGGGGGACGCGGAGGCGGGCGTCGAGCTGGCCTACATGCTGGCGCGCGGCGCGTGGGGGTGCGGGCTGGCGCTTGAGGCCGGCCGCGCGTGCCTGCGCTACGGCTTCGAGCGGCTCGACCTGCGCTCAATCGCCGGGCTTACGCTCCACGACAACCGGCGCTCGCGCCGCGTCCTCGAAAGGCTCGGGATGGGCTTCGTCCGCGACGCGCACTTCTACGGCTTCGACTGCGTCCACTACCTCATCGCGCGCGACGACTGGCGCGACGACGGCTCCTTCTACCACGTCAAAAACGGAAAGTAACGAGCGGCGTCCCGCTCAGAGCGCAAAGCCGGTCTCGCGCCCGCCGCCGCCGACGAGGTAGGCGCGGGCGCGCACGGGCGCGCGCAGAGGCGTCGCCGTGTCGCCCGTCGCGTTGTCGGGGTAGCTCCTGCCGTCGAAGCGCAGCACGGCGTAGTGCCCACGGATGCCGCCGCCCGCGACGGGGACGACGAGGTCGTTCCAGCCGTTCGTCCTGCGCTCGCTGACGAAGACCGGGTTGCGCGTCAGCGCGATGTCCGCGACGAGCTTGTAGCGGCCCCCCGCGCGCCGGAAGACGAGCGTGTTGCACCCGCCGCTCCCGCACATGTACGAGCCGAAGAGGTAGACGAGCACCTCCGGCCGCCCGTCGCCGTCGAGGTCTACGCGGTTGTAATAATAGTTCGTCCAAGACTCCCCGCTCGGGTCGTAGTTGTCCGGCTCGCCGTCGCCGTCCGGGTCTCGGATGGCGGCCTCAAGCTCGGCGTCGCGCGCGGACTCGGGCTGGAACTGACGTGTGACGACCGGCTTCGGGCCGCGCTGCGCGCTCGCCTGCGCGGGGGCGACGAGCAGCAGGAGGGCGGCCGCGAGTGTTTTGGTGAAGTCTGCTTTCGACAAGTGCTCGCTCCTTCCGGCGGATGTAGTTGAGAATAAGGGCGCGGAAACGCGTGCAGTTTAGCACCCGCGGCGGGGCGCGGGCACACGGCCGCCGCGGCGGAAAAAAGGCGACGGGGCGCGCAATTTCTCTTGCAAGAGAACCGGCGGGTGCGGCATCATGAACGCCGTTACTCCTTCTCTCGCGCATCAACGGTGATGCGCCACGCGCCTCGATTCTGGCGGCGGCGTTCTGGATGGTTCGAGAGTGGGCTGATTTTCAACACACAGGAGCCGCTCTTCACGAGCACTCGGGCGCGAAGCCTTCGCCGCGACCGTTACGACGGAGCCAACTTCACGTTGCCGGGCTTCTCCTGAGATACGCCCTCGCGGGCGTCAGAGGGACACACGCACATGGCTATTAAACTTTACGTCGGCAACCTCTCGTTCAACACCACGAGCGAAGACCTGCGCGACCTGTTCGCGCAGGCCGGCACGGTCGAGTCGGCCTCGGTGGTCGAAGACCGCGACACGGGTCGCTCGCGCGGCTTCGGCTTCGTCGAGATGGCCACCCGCGAGGAGGGCGAGGCCGCCATCCAGCAGTTCAACGGCAAG
The DNA here is from genome assembly GCA_040509515.1 of Pyrinomonadaceae bacterium. GTDB lineage: Bacteria > Acidobacteriota > Blastocatellia > Pyrinomonadales > Pyrinomonadaceae > QHXN01. The sequence continues at coordinate 11,009 of JBEVKV010000557.1, forward strand.
GAAGTGGGCGGCCGTAACCTGAACGTCAACGAGGCGCGCCCGCGTGAGGATCGCGGCGGCGGCGGCGGTCGCGGCGGGTTCGGCGGGGGCGGCGGCGGTCGCGGCGGTTATGGCGGTGGCGGCGGCGGTCGCGGCGGCGGCGGCGGGTTCGGCGGCGGCGGCGGC
>JBEVKV010000558.1:0-5854 GCA_040509515.1 Pyrinomonadaceae bacterium
CGCCGCGGCGTTACTTAATCTGCACGGCGCCGACGGCGCGCGCGGCGTTGACGCGGCCGCCGGTGACGACCTTGCCCTTAAGCGTTTCGAGTTTGTCCACGGTGCCGAACAGGCGCTCGCGCAGCTCGGCGACCGAGAGGTTCGGGTCGACCGAGAGCACGAGGCCGGCGACGCCCGCGACGAACGGCGTCGCCATCGAGGTGCCCGAGTGCTCCTCGTAGCCGCCGTTCAGCCACGTCGAGAGAATCTCCTTGCCCGGCGCGGCGAGGTGGACGCCCTTCGCGCCGTAGTTCGAGAACGAGGCGAGCTGATCCTTGCGGTCGAGCGCGGCCACCGAGATGACGTTGGGCAGCTTGTAGCCCGAGGGGAAGTGCGGCCGGCGGTCGGCGTCCGCGCCGTCGTTGCCGGCGGCGGCGACGAAGAGGATGTCGGCCTCGCCCGCCTTGCGGATCACGTCTTCGAGCGCGCGCGAGCGCGACTGCGAGCCCCAACTCGCGCTGATGACGCGGACGTTGACGCCGTCCTTCTTGCGCGCGATGACGTAGTTGATCGCCTCGATGGCGTCTTTGGTCGAGCCGAAGCCGCCGCGCCCCATGAACTTCAGCGGCATGATCTCGATTTTCCAGTTGACGCCCGTGATGCCGAGGTTGTTGTCGCCCTCGGCCCCGACGATGCCGGCGCAGTGCGTGCCGTGGCCGTTCTCGTCCATCGGGTCGCGCTCCTCGGAGAGCGCGCTAAAGCCGTCGTAGTCGTCAATGTCGCCGAGGTGCTCGTCGAAGTACATCGCCATGTTGGCCGGGCGGTGCCACATGTTGCCGGCGAGGTCGGGGTGCCTGTAATCGACGCCGCTGTCGAGGACGGCGACGACGACCTTCTTGCTCCCCTGCGTCTTCTGCCACGCGGCGAGCGCGCCGATGTCGGCCTCGGCGCGGCCCTCGCGCTGACCCGTGTTGACGAGCCCCCACTGCTCCGAGAAGAGCGGGTCGTTGGGCGCGCCCAAAGGGAGGCGCGAGACGAAGCGGTCGCGGATGCTGTGCGAGTCGAGCGGGCCGACGTGAACGAGGAAGTTCGGCTCGGCGTACTCGACCTCGGGGAGCGCGGCGTACTGGGCCGCGACGCCCTTTGCGTCCGCGTCGTCGAGGTCGTCGATGGAGGCGAGCCCTTCGACCGACTCGATCTCGTCCTCGACGCGGTCGCCGAGGCTCGCGGCGATTTCGGCCATACGCTCGTCCGAGACGCCGGGCTTGAAGCGCACCAGCACCTCGGCCTCGCTGTCGAAGCCCTCCTCGGACTCTTCCGCCTCGCGCGGCTCGGCCGGCGCTTCGGCGGTGCGGACGACCACGCCGCCGCCGGGCGCGCCGCCGCCGCCGTTCCAATCCCAGCGCTCGATGCGTCCGGCCGCCGCGGCCAGCACGACGAGCGCCGCCGCCAGCGTCACATGAAGGGTGTAGTTTCTACGGTGCATTGCTCACTCCCTCTTAAATCTTGTGGTTGGCCCCTTTGTAGTCGCACAGGCGGAGCTGGTTGCGGTCGGCGCGATACTCGTAGGTCTGGCCGCCGGCGGCGAGGCGTATGCGCCAGCCGGAGCTGATCATCATCCCGCTCATCTCGTCGCGCACGGGCGCGCCGAGCGCGGTGTTGGGGAAGTCCGCCTCCTCGACCGACTCCTCCGCGACCTCCGCCCCCGGGACGCCGAGCCGCCCCGCGAGGTCTTCGCGCGCGCGCCCGATTGCCTCTTCCTTCGTGTAAGCCATTCGTTTCTGCAAGCCCCCGCCAAAGGTTGTCACGCCGGAACTTTATACGCGCGCCGGCCGCGCGGCGTTTGAGTATTCTGCGCCCGGCGGGGAAAAAAAGAAAGTAGACAGTAGTCAGTAGTGACTACTGTCTCCCGTCTGCTTCCCTCGACTACTTGCCTTCGCCCGTCCAACCTTTGGGACAAAAATTCGCATCAAGGAATCGTCACGCCGAACGTTCTGCCGATGCGCCGGGCTCTCGCCGGCCGCCCTTTAAACCGACGCGCGCCCCTTCGACCCGCCGAGCAGGCGGGCGCGCGCAACCGTTGACTCCCTGATTTCCCGGAGGCCCAAGATGAAAGCCAAGCTGTTTCTCCTCGTCCTTATCCTGCCGTGTCTGTGCGCGCCCGGCGCGCTCGCCCAGAGGCGCGCGCGCGCGGCCGTGACGGGCGGCGACGGCACCGTCGGCGTGGCCGCACCCGAGCGAACCGCCGCGCGCGCCGGCGCGACGCAGACGCTCCCGATACGGCGCGTCATCCTCTACAGCAACGGCGTCGCCTACATCGAGCGGCGCGGCACCGTGACGGGGCACGCCGAGGTCGACCTCTCCTTCAAACAGTCGCAGGTGGACGACGTGCTCAAGTCGATGGTCGTCCTCGACCTCGGGCGCGGGCGCGTCGGCGCGGTGAGCTACAACTCAAGCGCGCCGCCGTCCGCGCGGATGGCCGACATCCCCTTCTCCATCTCGCCCGCGACCGCGGGGGCTTCCGGCGGACTGGCCGGCGTGCTCGGCCAGTTGCAGGGCGCGCGCGTCGCCGTCACCACTTCGTCGGGGCGCACGGCCTCCGGCTCCGTCCTCACGGTCGAGGAGCGGCGCGCGCCGCCGTCCGACCCGCAGAAGGCACCGACGGTCACGCACGCGCTCGTCATCGCCTCGGAGGGCGGAGAGCTTCAGAGCTTCGACCTCGCGGAAGTGCGCGGCGTGCGCCTGCTCGACGAGGGGACACGGCGCGACGTGGGCGCGTTCGCGGCGGCCTCGGCGCGCGCGCGCCGCCGCGACGCCAAGACCATCACCGTCACCTCGGACGGCGCGGGCGCGCGCGAGATGCTCGTGAGCTACACCGTCGCCGCGCCCATCTGGAAGACGACCTACCGCGTCGTCTTGGACGCCGAGAACAAGCCCTTCTTTCAGGGCTGGGCCATCGTCGATAACGTGAGCGACGAGGACTGGACGGACGTGCAGCTCTCGCTCATCTCGGGCACGCCCGTCTCGTTCATCCAGCCGATTCAGAAGCCGTTCTACCGCTACCGCCCCGTCGTCCCGATGCCCGGCGACCTCAGCCTCACGCCGCAGGTCTACGAGCCCGAGTCGGGCGAGGGCACGGGCGGCGCGCCCAACACCGTCGTCGGCTCGATCAACGACGCGAACGGCGCGGCCGTCACGGGCGCGGCCGTGTTGGTGAGGAACGACGCGACGGGTCAGCAGTTCTCGACGCAGACGGACTCCGAAGGCGTCTTCCGCACGTCCGCGCTCGCCGCGGGCAGCTACACCGTGACGGTCTCCGCGCCGGGCTTCAAGCAGTACGTCGTGGGCGGCGTGAGGGTCGGCGCGGCGCGCGCCGCTAACGTCTCGCTGACGCTCGAAGTCGGGAGCGTCAGCGAGGCGGTCAGCATCACGACCGACGGCGCGGGCGCGAATCTGGGATTCACGAACAACGTCAGCAACCTCCCGCTCAACGGCCGGCGCGTCGACAACCTCGCGCGACTCGTGCCGGGCGCGACGGCCGACGGCGCGGACGAAGACCAGCTCGCCGCCCGGGCGCGGCCGTCTTTGAGCGCGCTCGTCACGGGCGGGCAGTCGGGCGTCGTCGCGGCGGCCGAGGGCGGCGAGGTCGGCGACCTCTTCGAGTACAAGATCGAGCAGCCCGTCACCGTCCGGCGCGACCGCTCGGCGCTCATCCCGATCCTGCAAACGCGGATGGAGGGCGCGCGCGTCTCCGTCTACAACGAGTCGGCGGGGCGGAGCCGCCCGATGTCCGGGATGCTGCTGAAGAACACCTCGCGGCTCACGCTCGAAGGCGGCGCGCTCACGGTCATCGACGGCGACGCCTACGCGGGCGAGGCGCTGCTCGAACGTCTCAAGCCGGAGGAGAAGCGGCTCATCTCGTTCGCGCTCGACCTCGGCACGCTCGTCACCGTGCGCGACGCGGCCGAGGACTCGCCCGCCTTCGCCGTCCGCATCGCGCACGGCACGCTCTACGCGACGCACCACCACCGCGTCAAGAAGGTCTACACGCTCAGGAACCAGACCGAGCGCGCGCGCACGGTCTACGTCGAGCACCCCGTGCGCGAGGGCTGGGAGCTAGACGACAAGCTCAGCCCCGTGCCCGAGGGCAAGAGTCAGAGCTTCTACCGCTTCCGCGTCGAGCTGCCGGCGGGCGAGACGCGCGAGATCGTCGTCGCCGAGCGCGAGCGCGGCATGGAGACTTACGCGCTCTCGAACGTCACGTACGAACAGATACAGCTCTTCGTCGCGCGCCGCTACATCGACGACGCGACGCGCGCCGCGCTCCAGAACATCCTCGACCTCAAGTCGCGCCTCGCCTCCGCGCACGGGCGCGTCGCGTCAATCGACCGCGAGATTGCGGAGATAGCCGCCGACCAGACGCGCCTGCGCCAGAACATCGAGACGCTGGCCAAGACGCCCGAGGCGCGTCAGCTCATCACGCGCTACGTGCAGAAGGCCGACCAGCAGGAGACGCGTCTCGAACAGCTCACGAAGGAGAAGCAGGAGGCCGCGGCCGAGCGCGCCCGCCTACAGGCGCAGCTCGACTCGGCCATCCGCACCCTCGCCCTCGAACGCGACCTCGCGATGAAGGAATGAAGGGGGCAGGAGACAGTAGTCAGTAGTCAGTAGAAAAAGCGAAGGCGGTGCGTCCCGGTTGTGACTGAGACGCGCCGCCTTCTTAACTACTGACTACTGACTACTGTCTCCTGTCTCCTGCTTTTCACCCGAGGTCGCCGAACAGATGTTGGAGGAGGGCGCAGACGGCGAGGGCGGCGGTCTCCGCGCGGAGCGTGCGTCCGCCGAGCGTGACGATTGTCCAGCCGCGCGCGCGCGCGAGTTCTAACTCTTCGTCGTCCCAGCCGCCTTCGGGGCCGACGAGCGCCGCGACGTTTGTCGGTCGTTGAGAAGCGGCGGCGAGCGCGTCTAGCCCCGCGCCGCCGCGCTCGGCGAACAGTACGCGCGTCGAGTCCGCGCCCGTCGCCTCGTTCACGAACGTCGCGAAGGCGTAGTTGAACCGCAGGTCGGGGACCGCGACGGGAAGCATTCCGTCCTGCTGAATCACGGTCTTCAGCTGCACACGCGCGTGCGCGCTGATCGAGGGCACGAAGTCGAGCCCCGGAAAGTCGAAGAGGAGCGGCAGGTTCGTCTCCGTCGCCTTGACGTCGAACATCAGGCTCGGGGTCTCGCAGGGGGGCTGCGTTTCGGTGTCGTCGGACGGGGCCGAGCCCGCCGCATAGTTCGCGCTCTGGTAGAGGAGCGTGATCGACCCCTTGTTCGCGCCGCCGACCTGTTCGTTGTAGCTCGAGCCGCCCGCGCCGCCGAATCGGGTCGCTTCGTTCTGGATCGCGACGTTCGCGCCGGCTGGGTCCGTGAAGCAGTCGCCAAACAGTGCGCCGCCGGCTAGGGCCGCCGCGTCGACCTGCAGCTGGAGGTGCCGCTTGTGCACCCACCAGTTGCCAATGTCGACGCTGAGCGCCAAGAAGAGCAGGACGACCGGCAGCAGCATCGCGCCGAACACGAGGACGCCCCCGTCTTCACGTGAGGTGAGCTCGGCGATTCCCCGAGTGGTGCTCACGTGCACGCTCCGCCGCCCGCGTAATCGGCCGGCTGCTCGAGGCGCATCGTCGCCGTGCCCCGCAGTGCGACCGTCTTGCCGATGAAGGGCAGGCTGTAGTTCGCCGCGACTTGCACAGTGACGGGGTCACCGACGTCCGACCCCTCCGGCAGGCAGACGGCGATCGTTGCCGGGCTCGGGATCGACGTCGTGCCGCCGGTGCGCAGCTCGCCCGTCTCCAGCCGGTCACGGAGGTACGTCTCGTAGCCGGCGTCGCTG
>JBEVKV010000559.1:0-7743 GCA_040509515.1 Pyrinomonadaceae bacterium
CCCCGCGGTGCTCACGCTCGGCGAGATGGCGCGCGAATGGAAGCGCGTCAGGGGCGTGGGAAAGAGGGTCGTCCGTCTGCCGCTGCCCGGCGCGCTCGCGCGCGCTTTCCGCGCCGGGCGGAACACAGCGCCCGACGCAGAGCGCGGCGTGACGAGTTGGGAAGAGTGGCTCGCGCGGCGCGGGAGTTCGCCCGCGGTCTAATAGCTTCAGAGCGGGAGGGGGTTCGCCGCGATGCTGTTCATGGTCATCGAGCGTTTCAGGGACGGCGACGCCGCGGCCGTCTACAGGCGCTTCCGCGAGCGCGGGCGGATGATGCCGGAGGGTCTGCGCTACGTCGAGAGCTGGGTCGAGTCGGACTTCGGCAGGTGCTTTCAGTTGATGGAGTGTGAAGACCCGCGCCTTTTCCGCGAGTGGGTCGCGCACTGGGAAGACCTCGTCGAGTTCGAGATCGTCCCCGTCGTCACCTCGCGCGAGGCCGCCGAACGCATCGCGCCGGCGCTCTGAACGATGCGGGTCACTAACCGCTCCGCCCGAGCGCCCCGACCGACTTCAACGCCGCCAACATCAGCCCCAGCCCCGCGACGAACAGCACCCCGGCCCCCCACCCGCCCGCCTCGCCCGTAAACAGGTGCACCGAGCAGACCAGCAGCAGCAGCGACGCCGCCCCGCACAACACCGCCCCCGCCACACGCGGCCCCGACGTTTCCCTCCTCGTCCCCACCCCCCGAGTCTACACGCCCCCACGCCCCCCTTCCGTCCGACAAGAGACTAACGCCGCCCCGCCGCCGGGGAGGAAGTTTGCCCCCATGACTCCGACCCAGAGTACAATCCCCGCTGTCCCCGACGCCCCACGCATCGCCGCACAGAACATCCGGCTTTCGCGCGCCCTTGCGGGCTGGAGTTAGGGTCGCTTTCGGCGCGGGGCGAATTTGCGTTTGATGTCTTCGTGGTTGGTGGGGCCGGGGAGTTTGTCGGGGAGGTCGAGGTCGTCGTCGATGAGGACTTCGGTCGGGACGGCCGCGAGGCGCGCGTAGCGGAGGAGAATCTGCAAGGACGGCTCGCGCTGTCCCGTCTCGTACCCGGAAATTTGGCTGTAGGCGATGAGGTCTTCGGCGTCGAGACGCCGGAGCAGTTCGGTCTGTGAGAGACCGAGTGAGAGGCGAATCTGGCGGAGTTTCTCGCCGAGGCGCTCCGGTCTCGGACGCGCGTTGCCCATCAGGAGCGACCTCCCGATAAGCAATCAGCGACAAGAAAAGTCTTGACTCTATTAGCAACTGTTAATAGAATGTGACTGCGTAAGTGATTCGCCGTGAGTAGAGACCTCTCCTGCTCAACGGCGATGCTCATCTCTCTGGCGGTTGAGGGTGAGCTACGCTTCGCATCCGACCGTTGCCTTATTTTCAAAGACTACAGCGCGAAGGAGGATATCACATGGCTATTTTAGTAGGCGATAAGCGCAGGCACGTCTGAAGGGAAGACGGTGCCGCGAGCCCCGGTGACCACGCCGGGGTCAAAGAGGCCGCGCACGCTTGGCGAAGGGCGTGCGCGGCCTCGTCGTGTGTGCGCCGGGAACAAATCTCCGGCGGCGGGCGTCTTTAAGTCGCTTACAGTTTATGAGAAGGCGGGCGGAAGGGATGTTCGAGAGTCTACAGACGCGGGAGGCGTGGCCGCTCGTGGTGTTGAGAAGGGGCGTGGCGGCGCTGCTCGCGGTCTGCGCGGTCATCGCCGTGGCGTCGGGCTATCGCGCTTACTATCAGGTGCGGAGTCTTGAGTTGCGCCTGAGCGAGCCGGCGCTGCGCGAGGGGTCGGTCGTACGTGTGGACGTGTCGGGCTCTGGCAGGACGATGATCGACGTGCGCGTGGAGCTTGTACAGGGCGGACACTCCGAGACTCTCGCGGAGCGGCGCTTGCCCGGCAACGACTGGGCCGCCTTCGACCCGCGCCCGGACGACGCTTCGTACAGCGTGGCGGTTACGCCCGAGCAGCTTGCGCGTTTTCAGAGCGGGGCGGCGAAGGTGCGCGCCACCGCGACGGGGCGGCCGCAGTGGATGCGCCTGCCCCCGCCGACGGTGCGCGAGACTGAAGTCGAGATTGTGCGCGACTGAAAGGGTCTTACATGATTACGTCCGCGCGCGAGCGCTCGCGGCGCGCGACGCCGGTGCGGTAGGCGGCCTCTTCGACCTCGCGCGCGACGGCCTCGGCGACGCGCTTGTCGAAGACGGAGGGGACGATGTATTCGGGGTGTAACTCGTCGGGCGAGATGATGGAGGCGATGGCCTCTGCGGCGGCGAGCTTCATCTCCTCGTTGATGCGCGAGGCGCGGCACGAGAGCGCGCCGCGGAAGATGCCCGGGAAGCAGAGCACGTTGTTAATCTGGTTCGGGTAGTCGCTCCGCCCGGTCGCCATCACGGCGGCCACGCCCGCCACCTCCTCCGGCATGATCTCGGGCGTCGGGTTCGCCATCGCGAAGACGATGGGGTCTGTCGCCATCCGCCTCACGTCGTCCACGTCGATGACGCCGGGAGCCGAGAGCCCGAAGAAAACGTCCGCGCCCTTTATCACGTCGCGAACCGAGCCGCGCTCGCCGTTCGGGTTGGTGATGCGCGAGAAGTGCTCCTTGACCCAGTTCATGTTCTCGGTGCGCCCCTCGTAGATGGCGCCGTGCTGGTCGCAGCCGATGAGGTTGCGGACGCCCGCGTTCATCACGATCTTCGAGCAGGCCACGCCCGCCGCGCCCACGCCGTTGACGACGACCTTTAAGTCCTCAAGACGCTTGCCGACGAGCTTCACCGCGTTGATGAGCGCGGCCATCACGACGACGGCCGTGCCGTGCTGGTCGTCGTGAAAGACGGGGATGTCCAGCTCTTCCTTCAGCCTCTCTTCGATCTCGAAGCAGCGCGGGGCCGAGATGTCTTCGAGGTTGATGCCGCCGAAGGCGACCGCGATGTTCTTGACCGTGTTGACGATCTCGTTCGGGTCTTTGGTCGAGAGACAGATGGGGAACGCGTCCACGCCCGCGAACTCTTTAAAGAGCATCGCCTTGCCCTCCATCACGGGGAGTGCGGCGGCCGGGCCGATGTCGCCCAGACCGAGGACGGCCGTGCCGTCGGTGACGACGGCGACGGTGTTGCGCTTGATGGTCAGCGTGAAGACCTTCTCGGGGTCGCGCGCGATGGCGTCGCAGACGCGCGCCACGCCGGGCGTGTAGGCCATCGAGAGGTCTGCGCGCGTCTTCAGCGGCGCTTTGGAGACGACCTCGATCTTGCCGCCGAGGTGCATGAGGAAGACGCGGTCGCTGACGTTGATGACCTCGACGCCGTCGACGTGGCGCGCGGCCTCGACGATGATCTTGCCGTGGTCGGCCGAGCCGGCGTTGACGGTCAGGTCGCGGACGATCTGGTCGCGGCCGACGCTGACGATGTCGATGGCGCCGATGTCGCCGCCCGCGAGGCCGATGGCCGTGGTCAGCTCCCCGAGCGTGCCCGCGCGCGAAGAGAGCTTCACGCGCAACGTCAGGCTGTAGCTCGCGCTCGGAACGTTCTGCATCAAGGTCAAGGCGTAGTTCTTCCTTTCGCTTTACGTTTAAATGCGACTGCGTTGGGGACTTGAGTTTTACTCTAGCGCCAAGACGTGCGAGGCGCAAGCAGCCTAAGACTTCAACATCCGCCGAATCGTCTCGGCGAGCGCCGGGTCAGCGCCAGCGCCCTCGGCGAGTTCGAGCGAGCGAGCGCCGAGCAGTTTGTAGACGGCGAGCGCGGCCGGGTCGTCGAGTTCGCGGAGGGCGACGAGGTGTTTGCGGACGGTCTCGGCGTCGGCGCGCGCGAAGCTGCCGGTGAGCGCGCGCGCGGGGCTTCGGGCGGAGAGGTTCTCGACGACGCTGCGCAGGAGCGGGAGGAGCACCCTCTGTGCGTCGCGCCGCGTGAGCCCGCAGCGCGCGAGCGTGTCGAGCGCCACGTCGAAGAGCGCGACGACGTGGCCGGCCGACATGAGCGCCGCCGCGTGGTAGAGCGGCTTGTGGCGCGCCTCGACGGTGAAGCTCTCGCCGCCGAGGTCTCGGACGACGCGGCGCGCGGCGCGGACGGCCCGCCCGTCGCCCTCGACGCAGTAGAAGGCACCGCGCAGACTCTCAGCACCCGCCGCGGCCTCGCTCACCGACGCGAGCGGGTGCATCGAGCCGACGCGCACGCCGCGCGCGCGCAAGGGCGCGAGCACGTCCGACGCGAGCGCGCCGCTGGCGTGGAGCGCGACGCCCGCGCGCAACTGCGGGAGCGCCGCGAGCCTCCCGGCCGTCTCCGCGATGCGGTCGTCGGGCGTCGTGACGAAAAGCAGCGCGGCTTCGGGGAGTCGCTCCAACTGCCCCGCGCCGAGCGCGAGCGCCTCGACGCCCGCGCGCCGGGCCGCGCGGCGCGCGCCGGCCGCCGTGCGCGAGACGAGCGCGCGCACCTCGTAACCGCACGCCGCGAGCGCGCGCGCCAGCGCCGTCCCCAGACGACCCGCGCCGACGACCACGACCGCATGCGACGAAGGGGAGACGGAAGCGTTCACGCCCTCCTCTCCCCTTCTGCGCCGACTGACGCCCTCCCTGACGGTCGGGCTTCCGCTTCGACTTGTGCCTTTTGCCTTCACTTTACGGTGCGTTCATCTCGCCCTTCGAGACCAGCTCGATGAGTACGGGCTGCTCGGGCAGCTCGTCGAGCCATTGGTCGAAGCGCGCGCGCAGTTCCTCGCGCGTGAGCAGACCCGTGTCGCCGTTCGGCGCGACGACCTTGACCGGCGGCGGCGCGGGCATGCGCCGGAGCGCGCGCTCGATGAGCCGCACGTCCTGCCGCGCGAAACGCTCCGGCAGACGACCCTGCGCGAAGGCCGCCGACAGGTGTCGCGCGTGCTTCGCCGCGTCCTCCTGCGGCTCGCGCCGCGCCAGCGCGTCGAGCGAGATGGCGAGCGTCGTCCCGAGCATCAGGAGCGTCCGGCGGTAGACCGCCAAACCCCGCTCCATCAAAGCCTCCAACTCCTGCGGAAGCTCCGACATCTCGGCCGCGCGCGACAGCCGGAACCGACACGCGCAGGCGGGCTGACCCGCGAGCAGGCGGCGCACGTCCAGACGGCAGCGCGCCCCCTCGGCGACGCGCAGGAGCCCTTCGGCCTGACGCCAGACCTGCCCGCTGACGACCGGCAGCCGCGCCAGCGACTCGAACTCGCGCCAGCGGTCGGCGCGCCTCAAATCCTGTAGAGCCTCGCGCGAGCCGGCCTCGCTCACAGTTTTATCATGCAGCGCGGCGTAATGCTCGCCGTAGCGCGCGCGCCACTCGCGCCACAGACGCTCGAAGCGCTCGCGGCGCTCCGGGTCGAGAAAGTTGTTCGAGTCGTGCGCGAGACCCAGAAGCTCGCGGCGCGCGGTCTCAAGCTCGTCGACGCCGGTCGGCTCGGCCGCCGTGAGGTAGGCGCGGACGCGCTCGCGCGCCGCGACCGTCTCGACAAAGCCGCAGAGGTCTTCGAGCATCCGCGTGCGCCGCGCGAACGTCTCGGGCGAGTCGCCGAAGGCGCGCGCGACGAGCGCGAGCGCGTCTTCGAGCGTCGCTTTGCCCGCGGCCTCCGACTCAAGCGCGGCGGCGGCGCGGCCGTAGCTCTTGATGACCTCGGCCTCGACCTTCCAGACGCGCGTCGTCAAACACGCGTCTGGCAGCGCGTCGAACTTCTGCTGGACGCCGAGCAGACGCCACTCCTTCAGCCAGAGGCCGAGGGCGGCGCGCACCTCGTTCGCGTCGCCGCCGAGCGACGGCCGCGACGTGAGCAGCCGCGCCCATTCGAGCGCCGGCGCCCAGAGCAGCTCGACCTCCGCCGCCGACTCTTCCGAAGACTCGGGCGCGGTCTTAACTTCAGCCGGTACGGTCTTATTTTCAGCCGGTACGGTCTTAACTTCGGGCGGCGCGGTCTTAACTTCAGCCGGCGCGGCCTTCACCGCGGGCGGCGCGGCCCTCACTTCTGACGGCGCGGGCCTCGCCTCTGCGACCGGCGGCGGCGCGCTCTGCATGACGGCCGGCTCGGGGCGCGTCGGCGCGGCCGGCGACGGCTCAGGGGCTGTAACTTCAACTTTCGTCGCGCCGCCAGTTTTCGTCTCGGCCTCGGGCTTAACGGCGGCCGGCGCGTGCGCGGAGGCGTGTGTCGCGGGCGCGGGCGGCTCCTGCTTCGGCGGCGCGGGCGCGGGCAGCGGTTCCTCTTCCTTCGGGGACGGCGCGGCCTTCACTTCAGCCGGCGGCGCTTCCTGCAAAGTCACTTCGCGCGCGGCGATGCGGAAGCGGTAGCGCGTCTCGCCGCCGGGGCCGTCGGCCAGCACGAGGCTGTCCGGCGGGGCTTCGGAGGCGAAGCGCGCGAGCGTCTCGGCGACGCGGCGCGGGGCGTCGCCGCCCGCGTCCTCGTCGGTCAGAAGCAGCGCCGCGCACATCTCGCCCGGCGTCGCGTCGCGCCCGTCGAGCGAGAGCACGAACAGGCTTTTCAGAATCAGACGCGCCTGATAGCGCTGCATGACCGGGAGCTGGCCGACGCCGCGCTCGGTCAACACGTCGTAAGTCTGAAAGACTTCGTGCAGTTCGGGCGAGTGGCGCAACTCCTCCTCGGTCGCGTCGAAGACCTCGTCGAGCAGCACGAGCGAGAGCGCCGGGCGCGAGGTGGCGCGCGCCGCGGCGGCCGCCGCGAACGGCAGGAACGCGAACCTCGGCATGAAGAGCCGAACGCCCGAGGCGACCTCCGCGACGAGCGGGTGGACGGGGTAGACCGACGAGAAGCGCGCCTGACTCCAGTTGAAGTCGTGGACGGTGGCGCGCAGCGCCTGATAAATCTCGCGCAGCGTGTCGCCGACCTGCGGCTTCTTGCGCAGCACGAACTGGTCGGCCACGCGGTAGAGATTCTCGGGGTCGAGGTAGTCGATGCGGTAGGTGCCCGCGACGGCGACGTTCGCGCCGTCGGCGTCGGCGATGTCGTCGTCGAGCGCGAGCGCAAGGAAGACGTTCAATTCGCGCGCGGCCACCGCCAGCGAGCCGAGGTACGGGCCGTCGTCGCGTGAGACGCGCGCCGGGCGGTTAAAAGCCGTGTCGATGACGACGACCAGCGTCTCTTCGCCCGCGCGCGAGGCGGCGACGGCCAGAACCTCTGCCGGGTCGCGCCCGCCCCACTGCGCCTCGCTCCCGCCGAAGAAGGCCGCGAAACTGGCCGCCAGCTCGTCGCCTAAACTCGGGCGCGTCCCGCGCTCGACGCGCGTGACGAGGTAGCGACGCCCCGACAGACGCCCCGCGCTCGAAAGGACGTGCGCGTCCTCGACCGTCTGCCGCAGGCGCTCGGCCCCGGCCAGCGCGCCGAAGACCGCCAGCGTGTGGCTCTTGCCGACGCCGCGCGCGCCCGCCAGCGCGCGCGCCGCGCCCGTCCCCGCCGGCAAATCCGCCAGCGCGTCGAGCCATCGCGCCAGCAAGTCCGAGGTCACGTCGGTGAAGCGGTAGGCGGCGAGCGCCTGCGCGGGGTCTTCGACGTAGTTCCCGACCTGCTCGAACGACTGCGGGTCTACCAAGTCCTTGATCTTGTCCTGTATTCGTTTCATGCGCACCCGGCGGGAAAATAACTCGGGGAAAGACTGCGGCCGGCCCTTTAACGGCTAAGGAAGGAAGGGCATCTCGAATCTAGCACGCGCCGAGGCGGCGTGGCAACGTTTAAGTTTTTGCTGTGGCGCGGCCGGGCGGGCTGCTATAATCCGG
>JBEVKV010000560.1:0-25041 GCA_040509515.1 Pyrinomonadaceae bacterium
ACGAAAGCAGTGATAAATCCGTGCCCGCGACCACTCGAAATTGCGGAACGGTTTTCGCAATAGCCGCGATGGGTTTCTCAAGGAGAGATGCACACACCGATGCCCCAGAAGATGATGATCGTAGACAACGAGCCCGCCGACCTTCGGCGGCTCGAAAGACTCTTCGGCTTCACCTATAAAGTTCTCTGCGCCACGTCGGGCGAGGAGGCGTTGCGCCTGCTCGCGCAGCACGACGTGGCGCTGCTGATCACAGACCACGTACTGCCCGGCATAACCGGCACGGAGCTTCTCGTACAGGCGGCGCGGCTGCGTCCGCACATGGTCAGGCTCATCCTCACGGCCCGGGCCGACGCGGAGGCGCTCGCCGACGCCATCAACCGCGGGCAGGTCTACCGCTACGCGAAGAAGCCCTGGGACGACGAAGACCTGCGGCTGACGGTCGTGCGCGCCTTGCAGCATTACGAAGTGACGAGGTCGCGCCACGAGGCGGACGAGACCAACAAGCGTCTCGGGCGACGGCTTCAGGCGATGACCCGCGGGGTCGTCCGCGCCATCGCCGACACGCTTGAGGCGAAAGACCGCTACGTCTACGGCCACGCGCGGCGCGTCAGCGGCTACGCGTCGGCCATCGGCCGGCGGATGCGTCTGAGCGTGCCCGTGCTCGAACAGCTCAGCCTGGCCGCCCTCCTGCACGACGTGGGTAAGATCAGCACGCCGGACTCCGTCCTGCTCAAGCCCGCCGCGCTGACCGAAGAGGAGCGCGCCGTCGTCCGGCTCCACTCGGAGCGCGGCGCGCGTCTGCTGGGCGCGGTGCCGGAGATGGAAGAGGTCGCCGCGGCGGTGCGTCACCATCACGAGAACTTCGACGGGACGGGCTATCCCGAAGGGCTCGTGGCCGAGCAGATACCGCTCGCCTCGCGCATCATCCATGTCGCCGACGCCTACGACGCGATGACCAGCCCGCGCCCCTTCCGCGACGCGCTCGACCACGAGCGGGCCGTCCGCGCGTTGACGGAAGGGGCCGGCTCGCAGTTCGACCCCGAGGTCGTGGGCGCGTTCTGTGAGCTTGAGGCGCTGGCGCAAATCCGCGCTCACATCGCGCGCGGTGACTTCGGCGCACACTTCCTCCCGTTCGCGCGTCCGGCCGCGTTGCGTCTGCTCCCGCTCGAAGAACTCGCGAGGGTGGTCGAGCGTGAGCCGGCGCTGGCCGCCACCGTCCTGCGGGCGGCCAACGCGGGAGCGCGCGCCGAAGAGGCGACGATGAGTCTCCACGCGGCCTGCGCGCGCCTCGGCGCGGACGCCCTGCGCGACCTCATCACGCAGGGCGACACCGGCAGGCGGCGCTGCTACGAGGCGGAGGAACTGCGCGGTCACTCGCGCCGCTGCGCGGCGGCGGCGATGCTGCTGGCCGAGAGGACGGGCGCGCTCGACCCCGAAGAGGCGTACACCGCGGGGCTCCTGCACGACCTCGGCGAGGCGCTGCTGCGCTCACTCTTCCCCGAAGAGGCCGGGAACATCACATGGCTCGGTCACCCCTTCACGGCCGAGAAGGAGGTCGCCGCCTTCGGCGTCGATCACGCGCAGGTCGGGCAGTGGATTCTCGACGCGTGTGGCGTGCCCGCGACGCTTTCCTTCGCCATCCAGGCGCACCACGACATCGACCACGTCAACGATCCGGCGGCGCTCCTGCTGCAAATCGCGGACGCCGTCGCCTGCGTTAACGACTCAAGCGAGATGGCGGGGCTCGACGCGCTGGCGCCCGACCGGCTCGCGCTCCTGCGTCTGACGCGCGCCGACCTGGCGCGCATCCACGAAATGACCACCGAGATGGTCGGAGAGAGGTTCGACGGTGTCGCCGCTTAATGGCATCCTCGTCAGCACGCGTCGGCGCGTGTCCGCGCCGGCCAACTCAGGCGCGGCCGTCTGCGCCGCCCTCCTGCTCGCGCTCATGTTCGCGGGGCGCGCGGTGGTCGCGGCCGCGCCGCCCGCCTCGCGCGAGATTAGCGACGGAGACGTCGGCAGGGCCGAAAAGGTTCTGTCGAAACTCCGGCTCCTGCACGACGCGGCGGGCGCGGACGACGCGGACGCGTACCGCGCACTCACCTCGAAGCTGTATCCCGACCTCTTCGTCAAGGTCGCGGAGCTGCGGCCGAGCGACTTGAGCACCGATCTCTCCACCGCCGTCTTCTTGGCGGAAAAGCTCGGGCGCAACTGGTCAGCCGCGGCTGAGACGGCCGACTGCGAAAGCGAGCGGCCGGACATCTACCTGCCGCTCTGCCTCGGCCTGCGGGGCGGCACCGTTCGGCAACTGCTGCTCGCGAAGTCGCGCCTGCACGCGCGCTGGGCCGAGGCGGCGTTGAGAAGTAACAGAGGCGAGGCCGACGCCGAAACAGCACGCGCGCTCGACGAGATGAAAGCGGCACGCGCCAACGACCTTTTGATCGCCGCGCGCGTCGTGGAGACGCTGAAGACCCTCGAAGGCAGGCTCCCCCTTTCCACGAACGACGCGGGCCGCGCACAGCGATTCAACGCATCGGGGGTCGGCTCCGACGCGCCGGGCGGAGAGTTCGCCGACACTCTGCACGACGCGGAGGCACTGCTGGCGTGGATGCCGCGCAGCCAGACTTTCTACCACCTGTCAGGCGCGCGACTCGCTTACGCGGACGGGATGTCATGGTACCGGAAGGTGCGGCAGTCGAAGAGTCTGGTGGTCTCCGCGGCGCGCGGTTTCGCGCCCGACCCGCTGAAGGAGTTGAGGCTCGACGCCGAACAGGTCAGCACCACCGTACAGGCTAACTGGCGGACGGCAGTCAGGCACACGCGCCTCGCGGAACAGTCTCTGTCGGGGCCGACGCGTTGAAGCCGGCTTTGCCCAACCACTCTTCCTGCCCCGAACGGCACACTCGAACTCGCAACACTGCTGTTACTCGTACCTGAGGGCGACCAAAGGATCGACTTTCGTCGCGCGCCGCGCCGGTATGTAGCAAGCCACCAGAGCGACGAGCATTAAGAACACGGCAATCACCACGAACGTCATCGGGTCAGTCGGCTCGATACCGTATAACATGTGCGACAGGCTCCGCAGGTTCATCGCCAGCACGGAGGCTCCCGCCAGTCCAAGCACGACGCCGAGCAACGTCAGCGTCAGTCCCTGCCGGAGAACCATTTTCATCACGGAAACGCGGCTCGCGCCCAGTGCCATGCGGATGCCTATCTCGTGCTTACGCTGCGTGACGGACCAGGCGAGCATCCCGTATAACCCGACGGCGGCGAGTACCAGCGCGAGCAGTCCGAACAGGCTGAACAGCTTGGCGAAGAGTCGCTCCATAGCGAGCGTCTCGTCGGCCTGTTCGACCTGCGTCTTGATGCCCTTGAGCGGAAGGTCTCTGTCCACCTCGCGTACCGCCTGACGAATCGCGGCGACGTGTAAGGACGGGTCTCCGGAGGTGCGCACCTCGAAGGTGGCGGAGCCGAGGGCGGATAACTCCTGCCCCCACGGAAGGTAGACCGTCGGCGGAGCCTTATCGCGTTGACTGGTATATTTCGCGTCGAGCGCGAGGCCGACGATCTCTATTCCGCCGGCATCGGCGGGCTCGAAACCGAAACGCTTTCCGATGGGATTTCCGTCGGGGAGGAATTGCTTCGCGAAGGACTGGTTCACGATAGCGACTTTGGGGGCACGCGCGTCGTCCTGCGTCGTGAAGGCTCGGCCTCCCAGAAGCGGTATCTCCATGGCGCCCAGAAAGTTTTCCCGCACCTCGTTGACGTGAATGGTGCCGGCCGGTCTCGCTTCACCTTCCCCCGCTGCGGCAGCCGCCGCCGGCAGATAAAAGAAGACCTCCGTCGCGCTTCGTGCGAGCAGCGGGTTGGCGGAGAAGGTGACGGATCGCACGCCGGGCACCGCCTCTATGCGCTCCGACATCTGCCTGTACAGGTTCGCCAGCGGCTCCTTCTCGTAACCGCTCAACCCGGGCTCGACCTCGAACAAGAGCAGGTCACTGGTGTTGAATCCGGGGTCGACTCTGCGCAGATTAAAGAGCGTGCTCATAAAGAGCCCGGCCCCTATCATCAGCAACAGAGATATGGCGACCTGAGCTACGATCAGCGACTTTGTGAACAACGAACGCGGGGAGGAGCTTGAACTCCTGAAATTGTCCTTGAGCGAGGGCGCGAGATCGACCCGGGTGGCGCGCCACGCCGGGGCGAGTCCGAAGAGGATGCCCGCCGCCCACGATAGCGCCACCGTGAAGACCAGCACGCGTAAGTCAAGCCGCGGCTCAAGCGCGCTCATCTGCTGCCCGCCCCAGTCGCTTACGGCCAACAGGCCGTCCTTAAACCAGAACGCGAGCAGCAAGCCGAAAGCGCCGCCGAGGGTCGCCAGCAGCAGGCTTTCTGTCAGCAGTTGCCGTATCAGCCGCCCCCGGCCCGCACCCAACGCGAGCCGGACGGCAATCTCCCTCTGCCTCGACGCCGCGCGCGCCAGCAAGAGGTTCGCGACGTTGGCGCAAGCTATCAGAAGCACGAGGCCGACGACGATGAATAATGTGTAGAGCGGTAATTTGTAATCCAGTCGCGTGTTCGTCTCGCCCTGATTGCCGGGGAAGGCGGCCAGGCGCGGCGGGGCGTTCGGGTCGAGCGGCGCGGGCGCTTCCACCCCTTCGGCCTGCGCCCGCGAGATTCGGGCCGCACGGTGCTCAAGGATTGATTGCTGAAAGACGCCTGACAGTTGAGACTGCGCCTCCTCCAACGACGCGCCCGGCTTGAGCCTCCCCATCAGGCGCAGCCACCAGACATTGTTCTTCATGCGCGAACGCTCGGCCATCAGTTGCGACTCCCACGAAATCGGAATCGTAACGTCCGGCGAAGTGCCCACGTTCATAGTCCCGTTGAAGCCCGGGGGGCTCACGCCTACGATAGTGAAGGCGTTGTTGTTGAGGTTGATCTGTTTACCGACGACCGCGGGGTCGCCGCCGAAACGGCTCTGCCAGTAGCGGTGGGTGATGACGGCGACGGGCGGGGCCGCCGCGTTGTCATCATCGTCCGTGAGAGTGCGCCCGACGACCGCGGGCACGCCCAGCGCCGTGTAGTAGTTACCCGAAACGGCCTGCCCGCTCGCGACATCCGCCTGCCCGAACGCGTTCACGTTAAGGGCGATGGTGCCGAAAGCGAAAACCTCCGACAGCGCGCTCTGCTGTTCACGAAACCGCGTATACGTCTGGTAGGGGAATGACGACTTGACCGTCTGGCCGGATGAGTCCCGGACGATGCTGCCGTTGTGTCCCCCTATATCGAATCGGTCTCCCCCTACCGATCTGAAGAGCACCAACTGACCGGGCTCTCTGACCGGCAGGTTCCTCAGCAACACGGCGTCCACGACGCTGAAGATGGCCGTATTGGCTCCGATCCCGAGCGCTAATGTTAAGACGGCCACGGCGGTGAAGCCCGGGCCTCGGCGCATAAAACGCAGCCCGTATCTAAGGTCTTGAAGCAAACGCTCCCACCATCCCCAACCCCACATGTCGCGCGTGACTTCCCTGACCAGCCCCACGTTACCGAACTCCCTCCGGGCGGCGGCCTCCGCCTGCTCGGGCGTCTCGCCCCGCTCGACGCGATCGCGGATTGCCATCCGCAGGTGGCTTCGTATCTCCTCGTCTAACTCGTCATCACGTCGCCGCCAGCCCGGGAGTCTCATGCCTCACCCTCCTGCCCCTGCGGGTTCAGGGCGCGGGCGATGGCCTCCGAGAACTGCTCCCACCGCGAGCGCTCCGACGCGAGCCGCTTTTTACCTTCGGCCGTCAGCCGGTAAACCTTGACGCTCTGATTATTGTCCGAGACCTTCCAATCAGAGCTGACCCACCCCTGACGTTCCAGCCGGTGCAGCGCCGGGTAGAGCGAGCCGGTATCGACGCGCAGCACGTCGCCCGAGTTCGTTTTGATGGCCTGGCTGATGCCGTAGCCGTGCTGCGGGCCCCACTGCAACGTCTGAAGGACGAGCAGGTCGAGCGTCCCCTGTAGAAGTTCAATCCTGTTGCGGTAGCGAGTCTCCTTAGGCATGTAGACAATCTACACCCAAGCGTGTAGATTGTCTACACCTTTTTGGTCTTATGAAAGTGATTCTTCCGACAGGGCTATCCGAACAGACCGTCGTCCTGTCGTCGCCCGAGTCACCCACCGTCGCCACGGCTGTTCCGGCGAGATTTCATCTCCATCCACACTAGGCAGGCGACGGCGATGGTGGTCAGCACTATTACCAACACGATTTCTGTGCTCATGTGAATACACTCCTTCCTTCATATCCCTCGGGGGGATGAATTGTTCTCAGCGATCTGCCCCTGCCGGCGGCCGGCGCGCGGAAGATGCTCACCGAACAGTGGGCGCCGTTCGCGACCTCCTCGGACACGCTCCCGCGGAGCAGACGCCCGAGGCCGCGGCGATCCTCCGTCCCGACCGCGACGAGGTCTGCGCCCATCTCCCTCGCCGCCTCGATAATGCGGCGTGCGGGCCGGCCCGCAACCACCTCGGCCGAGACCCGCAGCCCGGCCTTCCCCAATATCCTCGCCGCCTCTCCGATGGCGCGGTGCGCCCGCTCCGTCCTCCCGCCCTGATAAAGCCCCAGCTCTTCGACGGAGTACGCGATTGGGTTGACCATGCTCATGACCTTGACTTCGGTGCCTTCCGGCCACGTCCGCGCGGCCACTGGCGGGACGTCACCGCGCTCATGATCATTTCAGTCGTCGCCATCGAATCTACTGCCAGTAAAAGTCTCATCTCTTCACCATCCTTAACTCTGCTTGCGGCGCGCCGGGTGAAAAACCGACCGACCGTCTCCACATTAAAATTGTGATCAATCAATACGTATGGCCGTTACCTCCATCAGCATCCCGGGGCGCGCGTCGTCGGGTCGGAGGTCGTCCAGTAGAATGCGCACCCTGATCGCCTCGCCGGGCTCAAGCACCGTCTGACGCGACGGGATGACGACCACCGAGCGCTCGCGCACCACCGACCTCCGTTCGTCAACGATTCGACCCTTCATCTCAAGCCCGCTCAGGGTGCGGTCTGTGGTGTTCCTCACGGTCGCGTTCATCTCAACCGCGAAGTCGTCCGGCGGGCGCGACGCGTCCGCGGCCGTCAACTGCTCGACGATAATCTTTTCGCGCAGCCGCTCGAACTCCGGCATCCCCGGGCGTTGCGCGCCTGCCAACTGCGGCCGCTCGACGGTTCGCGCGTACGACTTCGACAAAGTCAGGCGAACTACGCCCGTGAGCATCAACACGGTGAAAAAGGTGATGATGGCGGCGGCGAGTATCACCGGCCAGCGCAGTTCCGGCTCCTTGATTAACATCGGCCCCTGGTATGTCATGACGCTCCTCCCGGCGTTGATAAATGACGGTCGCTCACGCCGCGCTCCGATTGATGGCTGCTTCACGCCCGCCGCCCGCGGCCGAAAGACTGAGGACGAAACCATGCCCGCAGTCTTTGCAGACGTGCCTGTCGTTCTCTCTCGCGCCCACGACGAGCCACACCTGCGCGCACCGTGGGCACTCGACCAGCCAGCGCCGCAGCATCGAAGTCCAGCCTTCGACGCTTCGACTTTCGGGCCCTTCGGCCGGTCGAATCGTCTGCCTGAATTCATTTGACCCCATGTGTTCGTCACCTCGTCTGTAAGCGTTCCCGAGTGCCTTTATCAGCACGCCTTCAACTTAGCCTTTTGAGCCCGCTGGAAACAGGGTGTTAACACCTAAAGGGCACGGGTGTTACCACGCGGCGCGGCTGACGGCCACATTGTTGCGGGAAATTTTGACGACGAATGCGCGAACCCGGGGCGGGTGCGGCGGGGTTGGAGGTGGTCGGAGTTTTTAGCGCGCAGACTAACTTCAGTCGGGCTGCCTGCGCTCGCGCACATGGAGCGCCAGCTCGACGCGGTTGCTCAGATTCTTCTTGTCGAGGATGCGGCTGATGTGCCCCTCGACCGTCCGCAGGCTGAGGTTGAGTTCCGCGGCGATCTCCTTGTTGGAGAGCCCGCGCGCCACGGCCTCGGCGACGCGCCACTCCGCGTCCGTCAGGTCTTCGTCGCGGATCAGCTCGTAGTCGTCCGCCTCCTGCTCCCCGAACATGCGCGCGAGGTCGGAGTGCGTACGCTGGACGCGTTCGAGGATGCTTGAGACGACGGCGACCAACTCCTCCGGCTCGAAGGGCTTCGTGATGTAGGCGTCGACGCCCGTGCGGAAGCCGGCGATGCGGTCGGCGGTCTCGTCCTTCGCCGTCAGGAAGACGATGGGGACGAGGCGCGAGCGCGGGGCGGAGCGGAGGTTGCGCACCAGCGCGTAGCCGTCCATGCCGGGCATGCGGATGTCGCTGATGATGAGGTCGGGCAATCCTTCGGCGACGCGCACCATCGCCTCCGCGCCGCGCCGCGCCGTCACCACCTCGTAGCCTTCCGCGCGCAGCGTCTCCGAGACCGCGAGCAGGAGGCTCGGGTCGTCGTCAACCACCAGTAACTGTTTCGCCACCGCCGCCCTCCTCTCGCGGCTGCTTCCCGCAACCGCCTTCACGCCAGACCGGCAGGTGGAGCGTGAAAGTGCTCCCGCGGCCGACTTCGGATTCGACGCCGATCCTACCGCCCATCTGCTCCATCACGTTGCGTCCCAGGTAAAGCCCCAGCCCGACGCCCGACATGTCGGCGTCCTCCAAAAACTCCGCGTCCGTCGTAGCGCCGCGCATGGCCTCGGAGTGCGGGGCGGGGCGACCGCGGTGGAACTTGTCGAAGAGGAGGGGCATGTCCTCCGCGGGGATGCCGCGCCCGTTGTCCGCCACGCTGACCAACACCTCGTCGCCTTCCGTGCGCGCCGAGAGCCGGATGCGCCCACCGTCGGGCGTGTATTTGATGGCGTTCTCGATGACGTTCGAGAGCACACGGCGCAGCGCCTTCGGGTCGGCGCACGCGCGGGGGAGGTCTTCCGCGGGTTCGACGCTCAGCTCGTGCCCGCGCTTCTCCGCGGCCCTCGCCTCAGACCTGACGCACGACGAGACGACTTCCGCCACGTCCACGCGCTCGTGCGTGATGCGGAAGACGCCGCCCTCGATGCGCGAGAGGTCGAGCAGGTTGAGGACGAGGTCGATCTGCCGGTCGCACTCGACCGAGATGGTCTCGACGTACTCGCGACGCTTCGACTCGTCCAACCCGTCGCGCATCAGCAGCCGGGTGAGCGCCTTGATGGTCGTCAGCGGCGTGCGCATCTCGTGCGAGACGCTTGAGACGAACTCCGACTTCAGACGGTCGAGTTCGGCCAGACGCGACTCCCTCTCTTCCAGCCGCCCGGCCATCGCGTTGAAGCTCGTCCCGAGACGCGAGATCACGTCGCGCCCCCCGCTCGGCGCGCGCGCGGAGAAGTTTCCCTCGCCGAACTGCTCGGCGGCAAAGCTCAACAGGCGCACCGGCCGGGCGATGCTGCGCGCGATCAGGAGCGCCCCCGACATGGTGCAGAAGACGACTATTAGTCCGGCCACGGCGTAGCCGGTCAGTTGCCGCCACGCGGAGGCGTAAAGCACCGCGCTCGGCACCCCGACCGTCACCACGTAGCCCGTCGACCCGACGCATGACATTCCGTAGACCCGCTCCACTTCGTCGATTGAGCTTCTCACGACCGCGACCGCCGTGTTCTGCCCCGAGAGTGCCGCGAGCATGTTGGAGTCGCCGAGGTCGGCCCCGAGCGTGGAGTCGGGCGACTGGCTGCGGTAGACGACGCGCCGGTGCGGGTCGAGCAGCGTGACGAGCGCGCGCTCCGGCAGGATGAGGCCCTGAAGCGGCTCATTCAGGGACGCGCCGTCGATGCGCGCGACGACCGCGCCCCCGCCTTCGATTGGCGCGGCGACCGCGAGAACGTAATGCCCCTCGCCGCGCGTCCAATCCGTCTCGACACCCGGGACGCCGCGCCGCGCCGCGTCCAGTAGCCTGCGCGTCACCTCCGCCGGGATGCTCTCGGCGTCCGTCGGATACGCCGCCGACACTTCCCCGCCCGCGTCCAAGACGCGCACATCGACCCAGTGCGGGCGTGGGTGAAGCGCCGCCCGCAAGTCCGCTCCGACCGCCGTCGGGTCGTTCAGACGGCCGGACGGGTTCGCGGCTATGGTCAGGAGCGGCTGGCGCTGCGCGTCGAGCCAGCGGTCGAACACCACCGCCGCCAGTTCGGCCTGCTGTTCCAAAGCCTCGTTGAGTAGCTGCTGCTTGCCGCCCCACACAGCCCAGAGCGACGTGAGCCCGACGAGCAGGAGCGGGACGACCCCGCCCACCGCCAGTGTCAACAGTCGCCCGCGTATGGTCACAGTCTCCCTCCGCCATATCCGCTTAACCCCCGAGTATAACAAACCGTGGACACGGCCGGCTTCGTCGCCCTGCCGGACGCTGGAAACAGCGCATGCCGATAATTTGCTCGCGTCCGAGGTGAAGAAGTAACTCTGACATCGCCGACGAACTTCCCGCGCGTTCCACGCTCACCTTTTAATCCCGAGAGCAGGCGGTACTGTCGCCCCGCACCTTTCGCACCTGACCGCGGCGGTCAGCCTCTCCTCCGGCACGACCTGCTTGCGGCCGCACCTCGGGCACCACCTCGTCAGCATCTCCAGCTTCGTCCTCGCAACCGTCTCCGCAATAATCCATGCCAAAGGGTTCATCGCCCTTCCCTCCCTTCCCACGCGTGCGGCCTCAGCGCACGACCTCGACCGAACAGGGCGCGCCCGTCACCAGCGCCGCCGCGACGCCGCCCATGCCCGACCTTTCGAGCGGGTGGTCTATCCCGTGTGAGCCGACGAAGACGGAGTCGGCCGACCACGCCACTGCCTCGTCGATGAGCACCCGCCGCGGGTCGCCCTCTCTCACCTCGACAGACGCGCTCAGACCTTTCGCGAGCAGCACTGCCCGCGCGCCCTCGGCCATCAGCCGCGCGTTCACCGGCGGGCCTTCGTTGAAGGCCGTTCTAAACTCCCCCAGATTCGGCGTCACGTCGGCCAACCTGACCGGGCTGCTCCCGTCGTCGACGGCGACGACGCGCACCTCCGTCCCGGCGGGCCACTCGCGCGACCAGACCGCGCGGACGGCGCGCGTCGCGCCGGCCGACCCGTCCGCGCCGATGATGATGCGCGACGGCGCGCCCTCCTCCTTCTCCGTTCCCCGGCGGGCGACGCGAACCGAGCATTGCGCGCGGCCGGCGATTGTCTTCGACACGCTGCCCGCGAAGAGACGGCCGAGCGCCGAACGCCCCTGCGAGCCGACGACGATGAGGTGCGGCCGCCACGCCTCCGCCCTTCTCAACAACTCTTCCGAAGGGTCACCCTCCAGAATCGCGGAACCCACCTCCCAGCCCGGGAATGATGAGCCGACCCGATTGCGCGCACGTTTCACCGCCTCCCGCGCCTCCGCGTGAAGCATCACGGCCTGCTCCCGCGCCAACTCGACGACCGAAGTCACCCTGCGTGACATCGCCGCCGGCCCCGCAATCTCCGCCACTGGGAAGTAAGCGCCGACGAGACCGTCCGCGACCGAGACGAGCAGGGCCTCCGCCTCGCGTGGGAGGCCCGCGCGCCGCAAGTCACCCAGAGCCGCGTCGGCGTGAACCGAACCGTCATACGCAATCAACACCCTCATTCCGTCCTTCATCAAATCCTCCTTCTCAGGGCCGAACAGCCCTTAACTGTTCATATGATAGAAGATGTGTGAAGGCGGAAATAGAGTGAAAACACCCGTATTTCGCAGGTGTTGTCACGCTATCGCGCGGCCCGGCGGCGGGCTATCATTCTTACTATAAAGAGAAACGCTCGGCGTATTGCCGAAGCGTAGAAGGAGGCATCATGGACTTTTTAAGCCCGATTGTTTTCGCCATGACAGTTATCACATTCGTGGGGCTGGTCGCCGCCGGCTTCATGTTCTGGCGGGAGGTAGCTACGCGGGGGAGGTGGACTCCGGCGAGGCGTGCGGAGCATCTTCGGACTGACTCTTCAACCGAGTCCGGCGGCCGCGTCGTGTACAGGCGCATGAGGTTGAATGAGTGAGTCTACATCAGGAGGCCGCGACCGGGCGCGGGGGCCGTTCCCCGCGCCGCATCTCCGCCGGGGCGTCAGAGGTCAAGACGGCCTCTGATCTCTTTGGCAATCTCTTCGGGGCTCGCAGAGACATCGACCTCGACGGCCGCCGTCGGCTCCTCCAGCGTGTCGAACTGGCTGCCGAGCAGCGTCGGATTCATGAAGTGCCCGCGGCGCTCGCCGAGCCTTTTTTGAATGACCTCGTAGTCCCCTTTCAGATAAACGAATAAGACCCTCTCGTCCATAAACAGGAACAGCCGGTAGCTCTTCTTCAGAGCGGAGCAGGCGAGGACGGCCGATTCTCCCCGCACGAGGCAGTCGTGAATCAGGCCGCGGAGGGTTTCCAGCCACAGCCGCCTGTCGGCGTCGTCCAGAGGCGTACCGCTTCGCATCTTCTCCACGCTGGCGTCCGAGTGGTAGTCGTCGGCCTCGTAGAATTTCCAGCCTAGCTCATCCGCGAGCAGCCGCCCGACCGTCGATTTCCCCGAGCCGCTGACGCCCATGAGGACGATGACCTTCGTCTCCGTCCCGTCCCGCGGCCGTGACACCTCTCTCATCTACTTCCCCTTCACGCTTCGCCCGTCCGTCAGGCGCGCGAGCCGCGGCCGCATGTTGAGCAGGAAGGAGCCTCTGGGGCCGAACCCTTCGAGGGGCTTGCCTTCGACACGCCCCTCCCCGTCCAGCACGACGACCAGAGGAATCTGCCCCCTGCCGTACTTCCTGAGAGTCTTCCCGCCGGGGTCGCGGAGTATCGGCAGACGCAGCCCGCGCTTACGAAGATGCTCGCGCACCTCCTCGTCCGAGGCGTAGTTCTTCGACCCCGGCGTCTCGGGGTCTGTGCTAACGAGATAGAAGACGACGCCCCGCGGGGCGAACTCGAATTCGAGCAGGCGGACGGACTCCGCCTGCTCCTTCGTCACGCGCAGCCGCGCGTCGCCGAAAATGAGCACGACCACCTTGCCGCGCAAATCTGCGCTGGTGACGTTTCCGCCGTCGAGAGACCTGAAGGAGAACTCCGCCGGCGCTTCACCCTGAGCGCCGCCGGCGCGGGGCGCGGCGCAAACCATGAGTGACGACAGAAGGACGGCGGCCGCGACTCGGTGAACTCTCAACATCATTGCTCCTTTACCATCCGCGAAGAGACGTTTCACCCTTCCGCTTCTTCGATTCCTTCGTCCGCCGCCTTCGTCTTTCCGCGCCGGCCGAATAACTTCTCGAAGAGACCGTAAATACGCTCCGACTCTTTCGCCAGCAGCGGCGAGGCGCTCGCCAGAATCAACACGTACAGCGCGGCGAACGGCTGCAAGACCGCCATCAAACCGCCGGCGAGGGCGAGGTTGACGATGATGATGGAAAACTCGCCGCGCGCGAGCAGCGTGAACGAGGTGTTGAGCGAGCCGACGGCAGACAGTTTGGCGCGGCGTCCGACAATCAATCCGGCGATGACGACGCCGACGAGCGAAAGCAGCGCCGCGCCGGCCGCCAGCCACGCCGCGCCGCCCAGAGTGAACGGGTCAATCGAAAGACCGAAGCCGAAGAAGAAGATCGCGCCGAAGAAATCGCGGAACGGCACGACGAGGTGCTCCATGCGCTCGCTGTGTTCGGTCTCGCCGAGTATCAACCCCAACAGCAGCGCGCCGATGGATTCGGCGACGTGGATGGTCTCGCCGAGCCCGGCCAACAAAAACAGGCAGGCGAAGACCACGACGACGAAGACCTCGTTCGAGGAGATGCGGAGCAGCCGGTTCAGGAGCGGCGTCGCCCAACGCCCGACCACCATCAGGCCGACGATGAAGCCGAGCGCGACGCCGCCGGACGAGAGCACGCCGCCGATTGAGGTCGCGCCGCTCAGCACGACGCCCGAGATGAGCGACAGATAGACGGCGAGGAAAACGTCCTCGAACATCGTGATGCCGAGTACGATTTGAGTTTCGGGATTCGCCATGCGCCGGTAGTCGAAGAGAATTTTGGCGACGATGGCGCTCGACGAAACGGTCGTCAGGCCGGCGATAATCAGCGCCTCGCGCAGAGGAAAGCCCGCGAGATAGCCGAACGTGAACCCGACGGTGAAGTTGATGCCGACGTAGATCGAGCCGCCCACGAGAATCGAACGCCCCGCCTCAATCAAACGCGAGACGTTGGATTCCAGGCCGAGGTAGAACAACAGGAAGAGGACGCCGACGCGCCCCATGTACTCGATCAGCGAGCCGGTCTCGATGAAGCGAAAGTCGAAGACGCCGAACTGCGGGGCGTGCGGCCCGACCGCCATGCCGATGATGATTAGAAAAGGGACGTTGGACAGGCCGAGTTTGTGGGCGAGCGCGACCGCGAACGCAATCAGCATCAGCGCCAGGCCGATCTCTAAGATGATGTTATCCACCGGCTCACCCCGCCCTTCCTTCGACCAGCAGGCGCTTGACGGCGTTAATCGTGCGGCGGTCGCCCGCGAGGATGAGCGTCGCGCCTTCGTTCAAGACGGTGTCGGCTTCCGGGTTGACGCGCTTCGTCTGGTCTGCTTCGAGTATCGAGACGATGGACGCGCCCGTCGCGGTGCGAACCTGAAGGTCGCGGATGGTTCTGCCGATGCACGCCGCCCCTTCTTCAATCGTGAACCACTCCAGCACGAGGTCGCCCAAAATAACCTCCGCCATCGGCAGATTTCGCGGCACGTAAGTCAGCCCGCCGATGATGCCGGCGATCTGCCGCGCCTCGCCGTCGGAGAGCCTCAAGACCGACGCCGGGCGCTCCATGTTGCGGCGCGTGAAGTGGTACAGCTCGCGCGTGCCGTCGTCATGAATCACGATGACCAGCCGGTCGCCGGCCATCGTCTCCACCTGAAACTTGCGCCCGACGCCGGGAAGAAACACTTCGCTGATCGTGGACATGATGGGATTCGCCTTCCTTCGGTAAAAATTTCAGAAGCAGTTGTTCGGGAACGTCGATTACAGAAATCCCCGACTCGTCCGTTTAATTATTGAATATTTAGTTTGGCTCTAGAGTAGCATAGCGCCTTGCTACTCCAGAGCCGTTGGAATTACCGGGTGGCGATCAGCCGCGGCTCGTCGCCGTTCGCCTTCGCTTACCTTTAACGGGTCGCGGCTCGGCGAGCGGGAGGTCTACCGTGATGGGCGCGTGGTCGGAGATGCGATCCTGTAAGGCGTCGTTCAGACTCTTCAGCGTGCGCCCGAAGTGCGGGGCGAAGCGGTGCGGCTGTTCCGTGTCGTCATTTTCCGTCAGCGCGGGCGGCCTGACGAAAATCCAGTCGAGTTTGAACTTGCCGACGAACGCGATGGTGCGCTCCACCTCGTAGGTCGTGACGAACCCTTTGTCGCCGCGCTGGTTCGAGTTCGCCAGCGTGTCGTCCCTGTCGCCGACCGAGCGCCCGCGCTCGCCGCGGAAGTCGAAGGCGTTGCCGTCGGCGAAGCGGAAGTCTTTCAGCTTGTCGAAGAAGCCGGCCTCGGGGTTCGAGGCGACGAGCGGGACGCTGCGCACGGTCGGGTCGGCCTGCTTGCGGTAGGTGTTAATTCCCGTGAGTAGAAGCGTCGGCAGCCTGATGCCCGTCAGGAGGCCGAGACCCTGTTTGATCCAGAAACTTTTACTGCCCAGCCGGTTCTTCAGGAGGCGCGCGGCCGAGAGGGGCGTCCCGTCCTGCGTCGAGGTGTTCATGTCGCCGGCCACGACGACCGGCCCCTTCGCGTCTTTAATCCGGGCCAGCAGCTCTTCAAGCTGTTTGCGCCGCCCTTCGGGCTTGGTCTTGTCTTCGAGGTGCGTGGCGACGACGGTCATCCGCCCGCCCGGTAGACGCTCGTCGGCAATCTCGGCAGTCAGCATCATGCGCCCGCCGCGCCGCACCTCGCGCCGCACCTTCTCCTCGAAGACCAGCTCGCCCGCCTTGCGCCTGCCTTCTTCCAGCGGCCTGACGCTTTTCAGCTCATCCTTGTACCAGTCGTGCGGCTGGTGCTCGAACGGCTCAAGCCGGACGTTCTCCAACGGAAAGCGGCTGAGGATGGCCGTGCCGTGAAGCCCTCGATA
Source organism: Pyrinomonadaceae bacterium (assembly GCA_040509515.1). GTDB lineage: Bacteria > Acidobacteriota > Blastocatellia > Pyrinomonadales > Pyrinomonadaceae > QHXN01. The sequence continues at coordinate 16,108 of JBEVKV010000560.1, forward strand.
ACGCGCCCGTTCGACGCTGATTTCACCGGCGAGTTTGGCCCGATCTTCCGGCGGCAACTCTTCAAACTTCTCCAGCCCGAGCGCAATCGGGTCGACCTCGACGAACTCGACGCCGTAGGCGTAATTCATCCGCAGAGCCGCGGCCAAGTCCGCGGCCACGTCGCGGTAGTTCGTGCGCCGCATGCCGAAGTCCACTTCGTTGAGCACGACGACATCAGCCTGCTTCAGAAGCTGAACCTGTTGCAGGATGAATTTCCGCTTCTCGCTCCCGCGCGGGTACGCGGACGAGTCTATGAGCCGGGCGAAGCCCGCCGCGTCGGTGAAGGCGAGCCTGATGGCGTCGTACTCAAGTCCGCGCTCGACGTTCCACATCGCGACCCGCAGGAACCGGCCGAGCTTCGGCGTTCTCGGCAGCAGCGGCCGCGTGCCGCGCGCCGTCGCGGCGTTGCTGACGAACGGCGTCGTCAGCAAAAGACGCAGCTTGTTCTGCAAAGCCTCGGGCGGCGTCTCCTGCTCGTAAAGCCGGATGAGTTCGTCGTAGGTGAGCAGCTCCGGCGCTCTTTGCCGAGCGTTCACCTCTAAGGCAGTTAACGAACACGCGAACGATGCGAGCAGCAGGAGTTTGAGTCGCAAGGCGCGGCCTCTCCACGCAGGCATCCGGCCGGCGCGCTTCCGGTTCCTTTGCCGGTGTCCTGTCATGTGCATTCGATTGTGGGCAAACTCATACTTTATCGAGTAGCGTCGGTCGAAGTTGAAGAGATTCATTCCGGCGCTTCTTCGTTAGGGGACGAACGGCTGTCGTCGTCTTCTTCGTCCGCGTCACGGCGTTGCACTCCGCTCACCCAGCCGGGCGGGTCGCTCGCCGGGAAAGAATCCCTCAAGTCTCTGTCTATCTTTTCCTCGACCCTATCCTCGCTCCCACCAAACGTGGGCAGCGCCTCCGCCGGATTCTTATCGTCGGGCTCTACTGCCATTTAATCGTCCTCCTGTGAATGCCGAAGCCGCCGGAGCAGCGTGTCTCCCAAAGGCGCAGACCTACCTCGCCGGTCGGCACCCGGCCCGGGTCACTGCTGAAAAGGGATTTACCAATGGAGGCGAATCCCGGCCGGGCAGTCTTTGCTCTTCCTGACTTTTATTTTCTAATCTTGACTTTAATTTGTCATGGCCGACCGCGCGTGTTCTAACACGTCGGACGAGCCACGTCGCCGGCCCCGGCGCTTGAGTCTGTATGTCCGGTGCCGGGCAAACGACCTTGACTCGTCGGGGGCCGGCGTTTAGACTCACGCCACTAAATTAGCTGTTTACTGCGGAAACTTTAATCCTTCTACGTGGGCTCGGCTCCGAACGCCTACGCTTGGGCCTTAACCTTTCTACGGCAAACACCATCAATCCTGCGGGCGGTAAGTATACAGCCCGCGCCGTGGCTTTGAGTCAAGGATGGTGTATGAACACGAAAGATGCTTACAAGAAAACGGCCGGGGCGGAAGTCGTCCGGCCCGGCCTCCTCATCGAACAACATCACCTGAAGCCTTTGGAATTTCCCGAAAGATGATCGGCAACGCCTCCGAGCGGTTCGACGCGCAGGGGAATCTGACGGACGACGCGACGAAAGATTTCATCCGTCAGCTACTACAGAATCTGGTCGAGTGGACGCGGCGAATCGGCTGACCACAAGCGACGGAGCAGAGTCAATAATTGAGGTGAGGAGTATCGAACATGGCTGAACGGATGCCTGCTATTTTCTTCGGGCACGGCAACCCGATGAACGCGCTGGCGAGCAACGCGTGGACGGACGGCTGGGCCGCCGTCGGCAAAGACGTTCCGCGACCCCGCGCCGTGCTCTGCATCTCCGCCCACTGGTACCTGCCGGCCACGCTGGTGACCGGCGGCCCCGCGCCACGCACCATCCACGACTTCGGCGGCTTCCCGCGAGAACTGTTCGCGGTCGAGTACAACGCGCCCGGCGACCCCGCGCTCGCGCGGCGCGTCCGGGAACTGCTCGCGCCCGTCTCGGTTGACTTAGATGAGCGATGGGGACTCGACCACGGCACATGGTCTGTGCTCTGTCACGTCTTCCCCGAAGCGGACGTGCCCGTCGTCCAACTCAGCATCGACGAGACGCAGCCGGCGGAGTTCCACTACGAAACCGCGAAGCGGCTCGCCGGCCTGCGCGACGAAGGGGTGCTCATCGTGGGAAGCGGCAACCTCGTGCATAACCTGCACGCCTACGCGTGGGGCCGTCAGCAGGTCGAGCCGCTCGACTGGGCCGTGCGCTTCGAGGCGCGGGCCCGTGAGTTGCTGCTAGCCGGCGACCACGGCCCGCTCATCGCCTACGAGACTTTAGGTCGTGACGCCGCCTTGTCGGCTCCAACGCCCGACCATTATTTGCCTCTCCTCTACGTGATTGCGCAACAGAGTGAAGGCGACGGGGTCGGCTTCCCGGTGGAGGGGTTCGACGGGGGCTCGGTCTCCATGCTCTCGGTCAAAATCGGCTAAAGGCATCGGGGCTTCGCACGTTTGCTCCGCTCGAATATTTGTGCGAAGCCAAACGGAGGAGTGATGTCCATCCTGCTGCAAGACCTGCGATACGCCATCCGGACGCTGCTGAAGAAACCCGGCTTTGCGCTGATTGCCGTCGCCACGCTCGCGGTCGGCATCGGCGCGAACACCGCGGTTTTCAGCATCGTCAACGCCATCCTCTTTCGCCCGCGGCCGGTGGCGCAGCCCGAGCGGCTCGTCGAGCTCTACGTCGGGGACGCGGGCAGCCCTTACCAGACCGGCTCTTACGAGGACTTTCTGATATTTCGTGACCAACCCGAAATTTTCTCCGGCCTCGCCGCTTACAGTGTCGAGCAGTTCAAACTCGGCGGCGCGGAGGATGTCGAACTGGTTTGGGGTGAGGCGGTCTCCGGCAACTACTTCGAGTTGCTGGGGGTGAACGCGGCGAGGGGCCGCACCTTTCTGCCGGAAGAAGATCAAAACCCCGGCACCCATCCGGTGGCCGTCATCAGCCACGGTCTGTGGCAACGCCGTTTCGGCGCAGACCCGGCGGTCATCGGCCAAACAATCACTCTCAACCACCAGCCGCTCACCGTAATCGGGGTCGCGCCGCCGCAATACACGGGCATGGTTCGGGGCTTGGCGGTCGAGGTCTGGATTCCGCTGATGATGGTGCCGCGGACGGCTCCACAGTACGGCCTCGCCCGTCTAAACAGTCGCGGGAACTCCTGGCTCTTCATGGTCGGCCGGCTCAGACCCGGGGCGACGCTCGAACAAACGCGCGCGCGATTCGATGTCATCTCAAAGCAGTTGCAGCAAGCCTACCCGGAACACTGGCGCGAAAAGCAGGACGGGTCAGACGAGGTCAGGGAGAAGTTTGTCACCGTCCTCCCGGAGAGCGAGACCCGGATTCACCCGCAGGCTCAATCGAGCGCCTACGCGGCAATCGCCCTCATTCTGGTCATGATCAATCTGGTCATGCTGATCGCGTGTATGAACCTCGCCGGGTTGTTGCTGGCGCGCGCTCTGGGACGCCGGCGAGAGATTGCCGTGCGCTTGGCACTCGGGGCGGGGCGCGGCCGGGTCGTACGACAACTGTTGACGGAAAGCGTTCTCCTCGCGTTGGCCGCCGGCGTGGCCGGGACGCTGCTGGCGACGTGGCTGACAAGTCTTCTGGTGGCCTTCATACCCACGCTGCCGGAGGGAGTCCGTCTGTCGATAGACCTGCAAATGGATTGGCGCGTGCTGGCTTACACGTTCGGATTTTCATTATTCGTCGGAGTGCTCTTCGGCCTTGTCCCCGCCCTGCAAATCTCCCGGCCGGACGTGGTCGCGACGCTGAACGAGGGCGCGCAGGTTTTCGCGGGCGGCCACGCCCAGTCGCGTTTGCGAAACGGGTTGATAGTCGCACAGGTCGCGTTGGCGCTCCTGCTGCTGACGGGCGTGGGGCTGGCCGTGCGGAGCTTACAAAACATCAGTCCGACGCGATTGGGTTTTGATTCGGCGAATCTGGTGGTGGCCCCGCTGACGCTGGAACGGCAATACGACCGCGCCCGCAGCCAGCAGTTCTACCGGCAACTGTCGGAACAGACTCTCGCTCTGCCCGGGGCGCGGAAGGTCAGTTTTGTCGACGTGCCGCCGGGAGGGTTGTTGGGCCGGCAGCGCCGTTCGGTCGGAATCGAAGGTTACGGGCCGTCCGCCGGCGAAAGCATGGAGGTCGATTACAACACGATTGGCGAGGGCTACTTAACGTCGATGAATATCCCGGTGGTGCGGGGGCGCGATTTCGACGAACGCGACCGCGACGGCGCGCCGTGTGTGGCCGTCGTCAACGAGTCCTTCGAGCGGCGTTACTTCGCGGGCGGAAGGGCGTTGGGCAAACACCTGACCAAGTTCGAGTCGTCGACGGTCAGACAAAGTTGCGAGATCGTCGGCGTGGTGCGTGACAACAAAGTCCAGTCGCTGCAAAAAGAGCCTCTGCCCTGGTTCGCTTTCCCGCTGCAACAGTCACACGCGACGAGGATGCTGATGCTCGTTCACACCGCGGGCGCTCCGGAGAGCATGGTGCCCGCGGTGCGCCGCGCCGTTCAATATCTCGACCAGAATATTCCCGTCTCCGACGTTCTGACTTTGAACGACACCTTCGAGCCGGTGCTCTTTATGTACCGCCTCTTCGGAATAGTCGTCGGCGCGTGTGGGGGTTTGGCCGTGTTGCTGGCCTCGCTGGGAATCTACGGGACTGTCTCCTACGTCGTCGCCCAACGCACCCGGGAGATTGGCATCCGCGTGGCTCTGGGCGCAAACAAGCGTGACATTTTAGGGCTGGTGATACGACAGGGGATGCTTCGGGTGGTTTACGGATTGGGACTGGGACTGCTGCTGGCTCTGGCGCTGACGAGAGTGTTAGCCAGCTCGGTGTTCGGCGTCGACCTCTTATACGGCGTGAGCGCCAACGACCCGCTGACGTACGTGGTGGTCGGCGCCGTGTTGCTGACGGTCACGCTGCTGGCGTGCTACATCCCGGCGCGGGTGGCGACGAAAGTCGATCCGCTGGTGGCGCTGCGGTATGAGTAGCCAACCTGAAACCAACCGGGTTTGAGAATTTGATGGAACCTTGAAGCGTTCTCGCCGTATGTGAATGCATTCTCCTATTGACATTCTATACGAGAGGGCTTATCTCTTTCGTACAGACGACCTATAGGAGGGGTTTTGGATGGCCGGAAAGAAAATCGATCTCTTACAGGGGACGCTCCACCTGCTGGCACTGAAGGCGCTGGCGCTCGGGCCGCTGCACGGGCTCGGCGTCTCAAACCGCATAGAGCAGATTACCAAGGGGGCCTTTCAGGTCAAGCCCGGCTCGCTCTTCCCGGCCCTGCACCGGATGGAAGAGGCGGGCTGGCTCGAATCATCCTGGGGCGAGTCGGAGAACAACCGCCGGGCCAAGTACTACCGGCTCACCAAAGCCGGCCGGCGTCAGTTGGAGACCGAGACCGAGGACTGGCAGCGGATTTCCGTTGCGATAGCGAGCGCCCTCAAAGCCACCTAGAGAGTAGCGCCGATGCCGCTTATACCACGCTTGGACAGCCTCCGGCGCAACCTCCTCCAACGTGACCGCGTGGATCGGGAACTGGCCGAGGAGATACAGGCGTTCCTGGAGATGCTGACGCAGGCCAAGATTGCGGAAGGTCTCAAGCCGGAGGACGCGCGTCGCGCGGCGCTGATTGAACTGGGCGGGGTGGAGCAAGTCAAAGAGAGGGTACGGGAGGTCAGAGTGGGACATTTCTTAGGCACCGTGTGGAAAGACTTACGCTACGGCGTGCGGACGCTGGTCAAAAGCCCGGCCTTCACCACGGTGGCCGTGCTTTCGCTCGCGCTCGGCATCGGCGCTAACACGGCCATCTTCAGCGTCGTCAACGGCATTCTCCTCCGGCCCTTACCGTACCCCGAGTCGGAGCGTCTGGCGGCCGTCTGGCACACCCCGCCGCAGGCCAGCTTTCCCGGCATGACCAGATTCTCCGTCTCGCCGGGGAACTACCTTGACTGGAAAGAGCAGGGGCGCGCCTTCGAGCAGATGGCGATTTACCAGTACGCCGGTCTGAGCCTTAGCAACGGCGGCGACCCCGTACCCGTGACCGGCGCGGCCGTCTCCTCAGACTTCTTCTCGGTCTTACGCACGCAGGTTGAGAAGGGGCGCGCCTTCTCCCCGGACGAGGAACAGCCGGGGCGCGAACAGGTGGTCGTCCTCGGCCACGGGCTGTGGCAGCGCGCGTTCGGGGCCAACCCGAATCTGATCGGCCAGACGGTGAATTTGAACAGCCGGAGTTTCACCGTCGTCGGCATCATGCCGGCCGGGTTCGAGTTTCCGGCCGAAGCCGAGCTGTGGGTGCCGCTGGCGTGGGACGCTGCGGAGCGACAGACCCGCGCGATACACGACTATCTGGTCATCGCACGTCTGAAGCCGGACGCGTCGCTGGCGCAGGCGCAGGCCGAGATGAGCACGATTTCGAGCAGGCTCGAACAGCAGTACCCTGAGGCGAACAAGGGCTGGGGCGCGGTGGTCATCCCACTTCAGGAAGACCTCGTGGGCGACGTGCGCCCGGCGCTGCTGGTGCTCTTCAGCGCCGTCGGCTTCGTACTGCTGATCGCCTGCGCGAACGTCGCCAACCTGATGCTGGCGCGGGGTGCGAACCGCCGGCGCGAGATCGCGCTCCGCATCGCGCTCGGCGCGACGCGGGCGCGCATCGTCAGGCAGTTGTTGTGTGAGAGCGTCCTGCTCTCCGTCGCCGGCGGGCTGCTCGGACTGTTGCTCGCGAGTTGGGGCGGGCAACTGCTCGTGCGTCTGAGTTCCGGCAGCCTGCCTAACTCGGATGAAGTCGGCATAGACACCTGGGCGCTCGGCTTCACCCTGCTGGTCTCGCTCGCCGCGGGCGTTCTCGCCGGGGTCGCCCCGGCGCTGCAATTCTCAAGGGGCGAGTTGAGCGAGACTCTGAAGCAGGGCACGGGGCGGGGCGGCGGCGGCTCGGTCAAACAGCGCACGCGCAAGGCGCTCGTGGTCTGCGAGGTGGCATTGTCGCTGATTCTGCTGGTCGGGGCCGGGCTCATGATACGGAGCTTTTGGAAGCTGCAGGACGTGAACCCGGGTTTCGATGTCTCCAATTCCCTGTCGATGAGCGTGCTGCTGCCCGCCACGAGGTATTCGGAGCCCCAGCAGATGCTCGCCTTCCATGACCGCGTGCTCGAACAGCTCGGCGCGCTGCCGGGCGTCGTCTCGGTCGGCTCGACCACGACCCTGCCGTTAACGGGCGGCGGGTCGAGACAGCCCTTCACCATCGAAGGCCGCCCCGCGCCGCCCGTCTCGGAGCAGCCGCTCGCGCAGACGCGCTACGTCAGCCCCGACTACTTCCGCGCGATAGGCATCCCACTGCGTCAAGGTCGCCCCTTCGACGACCGCGACCGCGAAGGCGCGCCGCAGGTCGTCGTCATCAGCGAGGCCATGGCGCGGCGATTCTTTCCGGGGCAGAACCCGGTGGGTCAGCGTCTGACGGCCTCGTTCCATCTTCAGCAGGGGGCGCGCGAGATAGTCGGTGTGGTGGGCGACGTGAAGTCTAACGGGCTCGACGACGACGCGGCCGCGACGATGTATCTGCCCTTCAGACAAGCGCCGCGCCCGTGGATAAACTTCGTGGCGCGCACGGCCTCCGACCCGCAGAGCTTTATTCAGCCCGCCTCGAAGGCCGTGTACACGGTGGACAAGGAGCAGGCGCTGACGAACGTGCGGACGATGGAGCAGGTGTTGACGGAATCGCTGTCGGGGCGTCGCTTCAACATGACGCTGCTGATGACCTTCGCGGCGCTGGCGCTGGCGCTGGCGGCGGTCGGAGTCTACGGCGTGATGAATTACTCGGTCATGCTGCGCAAGCGCGAACTGGGCATCCGCATGGCGCTCGGCGCGCGGGGTTCGGACGTTCTGCGTCTGGTGCTCGGGCAGGGGTTGACGTTGACGTTGGCGGGCGTGGGCGTCGGCATGGCCGGGGCGTACGTCCTGACGCGGCTGATGGCGAGCCTGCTCTACGGCGTTACCGCGACCGACTTTTTAACCTTCGGCAGCGTCGCGGGCGTGCTGCTTCTCGTGGGGCTTCTGGCCTCGTTTCTGCCCGCGCGGCGCGCCACGAAAGTCGACCCGATGATTGCACTGCGTGGCGAATGAGCCCGGTGGCACGCGTCGTGCTCTATACATCGTCGGCAAGCACGGAGGAAGTTAAACCGTGACCCCGCCGCCATCCCTCCCTGAGCGTGGCCTGCCGCTACGCCAGCCGCCCGCCGAGCGTCCCTACAATAAAACATATCTTACGAAGCCCGGTTAACAGCCGGGCTTCTCGCCTTTTCAGGCAATCTCCTTTGACGGCGGAACGGGCGACGCTCATGATTCTCGCGCGGCCGGGTCACCCCGCGACCCGAGAAGGCGCGGGCGGGAAGTGTCAGCGGGACAGATTTCGTCACCGGCGGGGTGACAATTTCTGGAACGAGCGGCCGGCGGTTTCAGAGACCGGAACTCACCAAAAAATATTTCGCGAAAAAAAATAGACCTCCTGTCGATTTGGCCCCGGGTCGTTCGACGTGTAATTAGAGACCGGGTTTCGGCCGGCCGAGACCGAAAGTCCCGGGTATGAATCCGAAAACTTTAAGGAGACGAAACTGATGCGAGTCATGGTGATCATCAAGGCGAACGAGATGTCGGAGGCGGGCGTGATGCCGGGTGAGAAGATGATGGCCGAGATGGGCAAGTTCAACGAGGAGCTGGTGAAGGCCGGCGTGATGCTGGCGGGCGAGGGGCTCCACCCGAGCACGAAGGGCAAGCGGGTCAGGTTCTCGGGCACGCAGAAGACGGTCATCGACGGCCCCTTCGCTGAGACGAAGGAGTTGATCGCGGGCTTC
>JBEVKV010000561.1:0-41143 GCA_040509515.1 Pyrinomonadaceae bacterium
GTCTCGAACGCGATGAGCCACCCTCCACGCGCCGCCGAATCAGCCCGCGCGCTCGCGCGCGACCTCAACGAGTTCGCCCTCCGTCTGTTCAAGCATCTGGCCGCCGGCGCGACGAGTCCCAACGTCTTCATCTCACCTTTCAGCGTGGCCGGCGCGCTGCTCGCGCTCCATGAAGGCGCGGCCGGCGCGACCCGGCGCGCTCTGGCCGAAGCACTCTCGCTCAAGTCCGGCGGCGCGGCCGACCCCGGCGAGGCGTACGCGGCGCTGCTGGCGGCCGTCGTGGACGACGCGGCGGCCGGCGACGAACTGATGGTCGCCAACTCACTCTGGGCGCGCGCCGGGCTCGGGCTGCGAGCCGGCTTCGTGGCGGCGGCGCGGAGCCACTTTCGGGCGGAAGTCGCCGCGCTCGACGCGGACGCCGCGGCGGCCGCGCGCGCCGTCAACGGCTGGGTGAAGGAGAAGACCGGCGGGATGATTAAGGAGATCGTCCGGCCGAGTGCGTTGGGCGCGCAGGCGCTTCTGGTGCTGCTCAGCGCCGTCCACTTCAAAGGCGTCTGGAAAAGCCGCTTTGACGAATCGAAGACGAGGGCCGGAGAGTTCTCCGCGCCGGGCGGCGCGCCGAGGTCGCTGCCGATGATGCGGCAGTCCGGCAGGTTCAAGTACTCCGGGGACGCGCGCGTGCGCGCCGTCGAGCTGCCTTACAGGGGCGACCGCCGCAGCATGCTCATCTTCCTCCCGGCGGACGAGACGGCCTTCGCGGAGTTCCTCGGCGACCTGAACCTGCGGGACTGGCAGCGGCGACTGTCGGCGCTGCGAGAGACGGACGGCGAGGTCGTCATGCCGCGATTCAAGCTGAGTTACGAGACCAACCTCGGAGACGCGCTCGCCGGCCTCGGCGCGGCGCCGGTCTTCGACCCGCGCGCGGATTTCAGCGCGCTGTGCGACGGGCCGGCTTACGTCAGCGAGGTCAGGCACAAGGCGGCGGTCGAGGTGACGGAGGAGGGCACGGTCGCCGCCGCCGTCACGGCCGTCGTGATGAGCCGCTCGCTGTCGGCCGGGTTCCGCCTCGTCGTCGACCGCCCCTTCTTCTGCGTCATTAAAGACAACGCGTCGGACGCGATTATCTTCGCGGGCGCGATCAAGAGCCCCTGAGCCCCGCCCGGACGGCCCCCGGCCCCCTCACGAACCCGCCCCCGCTTCGTCCCGCCCGCGTTCCGCACGAACTTTAAGAAAAGCCTTGTTTTGGGGAGCGTCCTAAGGTATTTTCTCCCCGACATTTAAGTAGAGTTTCTCGCAGGTTCAAGACGCCCGACTGCGCGGAACATGCAGGCTTGCCGCCTCCCTGTTGACTTTCAATTTCGTCCAAACCGTCCCGGCCCGCCGCCCGCGGCCTTCGCCTTGCCAGCGCAGGCCGCGCGCCGCCCCGACCACTTCCGTATGACCCGACGGGAGCCGATTAACGGTGAGTCATTTGAAGCGCTTCTCGGCTGGCTCGATCAGTGCCGCGACGTGGCGGGGCAGAAGTACGAACTCATCCGCCACAGCCTCATTAAAATCTTCGTCGCCCGCGGCGCTCACGACGCGGAAGACCTGGCCGACCAGACCATCAACCGCGTCGTGGCCAAGCTGCCCGAAATCAGAGACGACTACGTGGGAGACCCGGCCGTCTACTTTTACGGCGTCGCCCGAAACGTCCTGCACGAGTCGCGGCGCAGGAAGGAAGTCTCGGTCGACGCCGCCCGCGTCGTCGCGGTGAGCGAGGAGACGGCCGGCAGCGACGAGGTCGAATGTCTGAGGAAGTGCCTCGCCACGCTGCCCGAGGAGCAGCGCGAGCTGATGCTCGACTACTACCTGAACACCAAGCGGCTCAAGATAGAGCATCACAGGCGGATGGCCGAGGAGCTGGGTCTTTCGCCCGGCGCGCTCCGCCTGCGGGCGCACCGCATCCGGGGCCGGCTGGAGGAGTGCGTGCGCCGCTGCGTCGGCGCGTCTGAAACGAATTGAGGCTGCAAACGCATTGGTAATGGGTGGTGACGTTATCGCCGCCGGGAAGGGTTTTTGAGCACACCACAGAAAGACCAGGAGCGGATCAGGCTGTACCTCCTCGGCGAGCTGGCCGGGGCGGAGGAGGAGGCGTTCGAGCTGCGTCTGCTGACCGACGCCGAGTTCGCCGAAGAGTTCGAGGTCGTCGAGGAGGAGCTGGTCGATCAGTACGCCGCGGGCGACCTCGCGCAGCCCGAGCGCGCGCGGCTTGAGCGGCGCTTCTTCAACTCGCCGGAGCGGCGTCGCAAGCTGCGCGTCGCGCTGGCGCTCCGCGAGCACGCGCCCGGGCGTCAGTCCCGAGAAAAAAAACTTAACGTCACGCCCCTGAACGCGGGACGCCGCCGCGCGCGATTCGTCCCGCCGCCGGTCTACCTCAAGGCCGCCGCCGCCGTCCTGTTCGCCGTCGGCCTCGGCGTCGCGGTCTGGTGGGTGCGCGCCGGCGACTCGGAAGTCGAGCGCGGGATGGTGGCGCTCAACGAGGCGTTCAAGAGCCGGCGCACGGTGGAGCCGCGCGTGACGGCCGTCGGGTACGCGCCGCTCGTGGTGACGCGCGGGCGCGACGGCGGGAACGTCGATTCGGTCGCGCGCAGCAGGGCGGAGCGGCTGCTGCTCGACGCCGTCGATTCAAGCCCCGGCGCACGGTCGCGCCACGCGCTCGGCCGCTTCTATCTGGTCGACGCGCAGTTCGACAAGGCCGTCGAGCAGTTGGAACACGCGCTGCGGGATTCGCCGAACGACGCGCAGGCGCACAGCGACCTCGGCGCGGCCCTGCTTGAGCTGGGCCGGGAGCAGGAGCAGGCCGGCGAGCAGGGGAAGGCTCTGGAAGACTACGGCCGCGCGCTCGAACACTTCGACCGCGCCGCCGAGCTTGACGCGACGCTGCTCGAACCGCTCTTCAACAAGGCGCTCGTCCTTGAGTATCAGGGCGTGCCCGAGCAGGCGAAGGAGGCGTGGCGTCTCTACCTCGCGCGCGACCCGCAGTCGAGTTGGGCCGCGGAGGCCAAGCGCCGTCTCGACCTCCTCTCCGAGCGCGTGGCGGTGCCGACGACCCCCGCGCGGCTAATCGAAGATTTTCTCACCGCCGCGCGCGCGCGGGACGACGAGCGTGCGTGGCACCTGCTCAGCCGCAACAAGGACATGATCGCCGGCCGCTTCATCCCGCAGCAGCTCGCCGCCAACTATCTGGAGGGGAGCGACGCGGGCGGCGCGGACGAGTCGGCGCGGCTCCTCGACGCGCTCAGCTACGCCGGGCGGCTTGAGCACGAGCGAGCGCGCGACCCGTACGTCTCCGAGGTGGCGGCCTTCTACGCACGCGCGTCGGCGCGGCAGCGCGCGCTTCTGCGCGAGGCGCAGGGCGGCGTCCGCCTCGGCTACCGGCTGTGCCGGCAGTCGAATTTCAAGGACGCGCTCGCCGAGTTCGTCAGGAGTAAAGAGCTGTTCGAGAAGGCGGGCGACGAGTGGGAGGGGCGACTCTGCGACTACTGGATCGGCTACTGCTACAGCCAGGTTGATAGGCTCGGCGAGAGCACGGCGCTTCTGAAGTCTCTGGCCGACTACTCGCGCCGGGGCGAATACAAGTGGCTCTTCGGGCAGGCGACCTGCTGGATCGGGGCCAACTACGCCGAACTCGCCGACCACTCGAACTCGATCAGGTACTACGAGGCGGCGCTGCCCGTCGTCGAGGAGATCGGCGACTCCTACAACAGTCAGAAAATCCTCTCGCAGCTCGCCAGCCAGTACAACCACCTCGGGCAGCCGCGGCGCGCGCTCGAATACAACTGGCGCAGCCTGCACGCGGCCGGGGGCGAATGTTCCAGCCTCCGCCAGCTCTGGCGCAACAACCTCTACGCGGCGCGCACCTTCATCAACCTCAAGCTCTACCACGCGGCGCTCGCCTACGGCGGCGAGATGCTGCGCGTCGCCCTCGACGACATCAAAGAGGCCGACATCATCCACTACTCCTACATCTACCTCGGGCAAATCTACGGCGGGATGGGGCGCTACGACGAGGCCATCCGGGTCACGAACGAGAGCATCGCCATGGCGCACACCCTGAGCAGCGATGCCACGCGCAAGCAGGGCGCCTACTCGGTGCTGCAAATCGCGCACCTCCAGCGGCAGGCCGGGCGCTGCGCCGACGCGCTCGCCAGCTACGACGAGGCCATCCGAACTTACGAACGGATGGAGCTGAGAATCTACAGCTATGAAGCGCACAAGGGGCGTCTGATGTGTCACGTCGCCCTCGGCCACGACGCGGAGGTCGAGGCGGAACTGCCCGTCGTCCTCGCCAAGTTTGAAGAGTACCGCCGGCTGTCGCTGACGTCCGCCGAGCAGCACCTCATCGCTTTAGCCGACCGCGAGCAGGGCGTCTACGACATCGCCATCGACCACGCCTACGAGAAGGGCGAGGCCGAACGCGCCTTCGACTATTCGGAGAAGTCGCGCTCGCGCTCGCTGCTCGACACGCTGCGCAAGCGCGCGCCGTCCGACGCGGCGACGGCCGCAGCAGCAGCGTCACCCGAGCCCGCCGAGCACGCGAGCCCCGCCAGCCTTTCGGAGATTAAGGACAGGATGCCGGCCGGCGTGCAGGCGGTTCAGTACACGGTGCTGGCGGACAAGACTTTAATCTGGCTCGTCACGCGGGGTCAGGCACGCGTCATCGAGAGCGCCGTCGGCGCGGCCGAACTCGACGCCAAAGTCTCGGCCTACCTCGAACTGCTCACGCGCGGCCCGGCCGACGGGCGCGACGAGCTGGCGCGCATGGCGGCCGAGCTTTACGACAAGCTCGTCGCGCCGGTCGCGCCGCTGCTCGACCCGCAAAAGGTGGTCTGCGTGATTCCCGACAAGGCCGTCTCGCGCCTGTCGTTCGCCGCGCTCAAGTCTTCCGCGACGGGGCGCTACCTCATCAGCGACTTCACGCTCATGAGTTCGCCGAGCCTCAACGTGTTCCTCCACTGCTCGGACGAGGCGCGCAACAAGACGGGCGCGGAGACGCTGCTGAGCGTCGGCAACCCCGCCTTCGACCGACAGGACTATCCGGCGCTGCCCAACCTGCCCGCCTCCGCGCGTGAGGCGCGCGGCATCGCCCGGCTCTACTCGCCGGACGCGCGCGAGTTCGTCGGCCCCGAAGCCGTCAGGGAAAATATCGTGCGCGAGCTGCCGCGCGCCGCCGTCATACACTTCGCCGGGCACTACCTGCCGCACGCCAGAGACCCGATGTCGTCGAGACTCGTGCTGGCCGGCGGGCGCGGGGCCAGCGGCGGCGACGACGGCAGCCTGTCGGCGCGCGACCTCGTCGGGCGGAAGCTGCCGCGCGCCAAGCTCGTCATCCTCTCGGGCTGCCACACCGGCGGCGAGAGCTACTACAACGGCGAGGGCCTGATCGGCATCTCGCGCACGTTCCTCGGAACCGGCATCCCGCTCGTCGTGGCCAGCCAGTGGGCGGTCGACTCGGAGGCCACCGCCGAGCTGATGCTCAAGTTCCACCGCTACCGCAGGGGCGAAGCCCGACGCCTCCCGACGGTCGCCGCGCTGCGCCGGGCTCAGCTCGACATGCTGGGCGAACCCGGCGGGCTGTACGCCGACCCTTACTACTGGGCGGCGTTCCTGCCGGTCGGCGGCGACGCCGACTTTTAACGCGCCCCGGTCTCTCTGAAGATAAACCCATGCCCATCAACCACGACGAAGCCACCGCCTCGATTTACGTCACGGGACTGAGCCTCGGTTGCGTGAACAGCCACACCAAAAAGTGGGAAGTCTGTTTCATCGACGAGCCCGGGCATAACCTTGGGATGAAGGTGACGAAGATGACGGCCGCCGGTGAGGACGAGCGCCCGGCGGAATGCCCGGACTACAGACCCATCGCGCACGGCAGCCGCATCGTCATCGAAGACTCGAACCCGGTCGCCACCTCCACGACGCTCTACAAGCCTTCGCCCGCGGGCAGCGACGCGGAGGACTTCCATAGCCCCCCGAAGGGCGACGGGGCGGTCTGCAACTACACACACCTCGGCAACATGGACTGGATGTTCCCGCTCCCCGTGGCCTGATCGCCCGCCCGCGGTAAGTGTTTTCCCCAGTCATCAGGTTAAGGAGACCAAATCATGCCCCTCAATCACGAAGAAGCCGCGGTCTCGATTATCGTGACCGGAGTATCGCTCGGCTGTGTCAACCCGGCCACCAAGGGCTGGGAAGCCGGCTTCATCAGACACCCCACGCACGAGTTGCTGCTGGAAGTGACCAGACACGCCGGCGGCGAGAGCACGGTCGTCGAACCCGGCCTCGAAATCCCGGCCGGCTGTACCATCAGCATCGAAACGAACGCCGAACAGACCGGCGCGACGCTCTTCACGGCCGAAGGCCACCCGGAGGACTTCGGCCTCATCATCGACATCGAAAACGACGTCTACGACGGCATCAGAATCCCCCGCAAAGAGCCCGAGCACGAGGTGACGCCCATGTTCATCCCGTCCGCCGTGCTCTACTCGGTCGCCGATAAGCTGAGCGATTTTCCCGTCAGGCTGATCGTGAAAGGCGACATCCGCTCCAATCCCGTCAAGAGGTTCGGCCAGATAGGCACGGCCGCCGGGGCCGACATCAGACGCGAGAACGGCCGCGAAACCGTCGTGAGGGTGGACGGGCCCGGCGGCTTCGTGCTCAACTTCCCCCACGAGGAGGGCGTGCGGTACACGCTCCTCTTCGACAACACCTGTCCGTCCGACGCCCCGGATTTAGCCGTGGAGGACGCGCCCGAGGGGCAGGGCGGGGGGGGCCGGGAGTTCCGCGAGAAGGGCATACCCAAGCTGTCGCGCTCTGGCGAGATCGTGCGGCCGCACAGCGACTTCGTGCTCTACTACACCGTCCTGAACCCGCCCCAGCAGAGGGGACGCTTCGACCTCGTCAACGACAGCGACGACCGCGGTGACGGCGCCGTCTGCAACTACACGCACCTCGGGCGCTCGACCAGCCTCTTCCCCATCGTGGAATGAGGCGGCCCGTTCGCCGGCCGACTCGCGCCGTCGGGACGGAGGCGCGTGTCGGCTACTCAAACCCCGGCGATTTCGCAAAGCCCTTCAGTCCTCAGCGGGTCGGTCGGTAAACGTCGCGCCGCGCGGCGCAACCTGTTGGAGGGGTGATGGAAGTTTTCGAGATCGTCGTCGCGATGCTGCTCGGCGGCGCGGCGCTCGCCGCGGTGGCGCGTCGGTTCGGAGCGCCGTACCCGGCGCTGGTGGCGCTCGCCGGAGCCGCCCTCGCGCTCGTCCCCGGCCTGCCGACGCTCGTCCTCGACCCGGAGCTGGCGCTCGCGCTCTTCGTCGCGCCTGTCCTCGTAGACGCCGCCTTCGACGCCTCCCCGCGCGACCTGCGGGCGAACTGGCGCGCGGTCGCGAGCCTCGCTCTCGGCGCCGTCGCGCTCACCGTCGCCGTCGTCGCCGTCGTCGCCAAGTCGCTCGTCCCAGACATGCCGTGGGCGGCGGCCGTCGCGCTCGGAGCCATCGTCGCGCCGCCGGACGCCGCGGCCGCCACCACCGTGCTCAAGGCGCTGCGCCCGCCGCACCGCCTGCTCGTGATTCTGGAAGGGGAGAGCCTCTTCAACGACGCGAGCGCGCTCCTCATTTATCGACTCGCGGTCGGAGCCACGCTCACGGGCTTCCTCTCAGGTTGGAGCGTGCTGCCGACGCTGCTCGTCGTCACTCTGGGCAGCGTCGTGCTCGCGCTGGTGCTCGCGCGGCTCACGCTCGCCGTCAACGCGCGCGTCACGGACGTCTCGACCGCAGTCGTCGTCCAGTTCTGCACCGCCTTCGGCGTCTGGGTGCTGGCCGAGCGGCTCCACCTCTCGGGCATCATCACGATGGTGGTCTTCGCGATGGCCGCGTCGCGCCGCGCGCCCGCGATCATGCCGGCGCGCATCCGCATCCCGTCGTGGGCGGTCTGGGAGGTGGCGGTCTTCGTCTTGAACGTGCTGGCGTTCATCCTCGTCGGCTTCCAGCTCAAGTCAATCGCGGGGCGCGCGACGGGCGCGACGGGTGCGTGGTACGCGGCCGTGGCGGCGGCGGTGTGCGTCGCGGTCATCCTCGCGCGCGTCGCGTGGGTGACGGGCGCGGCCGCCTTCAGCCGCTGGCGCTGCCGGCCTCTGGCGGACGGGACGCCCGGGCCACAGGACGCGGTGGCGCTCAGCGCGCGCGCCGCGTGGGTGGTGGGGTGGTGCGGCATGCGCGGGACGGTGACGCTGGCCGCCGCGCTGGCGCTGCCGGCCGACTTCCCCCAACGCGACCTGATCCTGACGACGGCGTTCGGCGTCACGCTCGGCACGCTCGTATTGCAGGGGTTGACGCTGCGGCCGCTGATGCTGCGGCTGCGGCTCGAAGACGACGGCTCGGTTGAACGCGAGGTGCGCCTCGCACGCGTCGAGGCGCTGCGGGCGGCGGTCGAGGCGGTTGCGACAGGCCCGATAACCGAGACGGCGCAACTCGTCCGGCACCGTTACGCACTACAACTGCGTCGCGCGGAAGGCGAGTTCGCAGGCGACGGCGCGGGCGTAAACGGTGCCGTGCCTGAGGACTCGGCGGCCCCGCCTGCGACCGACGCGGACGCCGACGGCCCGGAAGACGACGCGGCGGTCGTGCGCGCCGCGACCGAGGCGCAGCGTCGGCGACTCGTGGCGCTCCGCGACGACGGCACGATAGGCGACGCCGCGTTCCAGCGCGTCGAGGAGGAACTCGACTGGGCGGAACTCGACTGGGCGCATCTCCTCCGCGCGGGGCAGCGCGCAGACGGCGGGGCTTAGTCGCGGCGCTATCTTTACAAATTCCTTATAACTTTTATGCCATCCTACGCCCGACGGCTTTTCCCCCGGCGCAAACGACCCGCGCGCGCGATTTTACGCGCGGCGGTTCCGGCGGCGAGACGCGCCCCTCGGGCCTCTTCGCGCCGTCGCCGGGCGACATCAATCAGGGGACTCTTCTCGGGATGGACATGGCAGGGACAGCCTCGGCAGACATTCACGCGACACTGACGGACGCGCAGGGGCACCCGCACACGGCGGAGCCGCGCGGCCGTTACCTCGCCGTCCTTTCGCTGACCGCGCTCGGCATCGTCTACGGCGACATCGGCACGAGTCCGCTCTACGCGATGCGCGAGTGCTTCCACGGCCCGCACGCCATTCAACCCACGCCCGAGAACGTCTTCGGCGTGATGTCGCTCATCTTCTGGGCGCTCATCCTCATCATCTCCATCAAGTACTGCGTCTTCGTCCTGCGCGCGGACAACCGCGGCGAGGGCGGCATCCTCGCGCTGACGGCGCTCGCCACGCCGATTAAGATCGTGAGCCGGAGCGAGCGGACGTGGCTCGTCGTCATCGGCATCTTCGGCGCGGCGCTGCTCTACGGCGACGGCATCATCACGCCCGCCATCTCGGTGCTCGGCGCGGTGGAGGGGCTGAACGTGGCGACGCCGCTGTTTGCGCCTTACGTCGTCCCCGCGACGGTCGTCATCATCGTCGGGCTGTTCCTCATCCAGAGCCGCGGGACGGCGAAAGTCGGGCGGCTGTTCGGCCCCGTGATGCTCGTCTGGTTCGCGGCCATCGCGGCGCTCGGCGTGGCGCAGAGCGTGCGCCACCCTTCGGTCTTCGGGGCCTTCAACCCGGCGCACGGCTTCGACTTCTTCCTGCGCAACGGCCGGCACGGCTTCCTCGTCCTCGGCACGGTCTTCCTCGTCGTGACGGGCGGCGAGGCGCTCTACGCCGACATGGGGCACTTCGGCAAGCGCCCCATCCGCGTCGTCTGGTACGCGCTCGTTCTGCCCGCGCTGATGCTCAACTATTTGGGTCAGGGCGCGCTGCTCATCGAGAACCCGGCGGCGGCCGAGAACCCCTTCTACCGGCTCGCGCCCGGGTGGGCCTTGTACCCGCTCATCGCGCTGGCGACGTGCGCGGCCATCATCGCCTCGCAGGCTTTAATCTCGGGCGCGTACTCGCTGTCGATGCAGGCCATCCAGCTCGGCTTCATGCCGCGGCTGAAGATAGAGCACACGTCCTCGACCGAGATGGGGCAGATTTACATCCCGGCGCTCAACTGGGCTTTGATGTTGGGGTGCATCGCCATCGTCGTCGGCTTCGGCTCGTCGAGCAATCTGGCCGCCGCCTACGGCGTGGCCGTCACCTCGACGATGGTCATCACGACGATTCTGCTCGGCGTCGTCGCGCGCGAGAAGTGGGGCTGGGGTCTGCCGACCGTGCTCGCGCTGAGCGGCTTCTTCCTCGTCATCGACCTCGCGTTCTTCGGCGCGAACGTCGTCAAGATTCCGGCCGGCGGCTGGTTCCCGCTCGTCGTCGGGGCCGTCATCTTCCTGCTGATGACGACGTGGAAGAAGGGCCGCCGCATCCTCGCCTCGCGGATGCTGTCGCTCGCCATCCCGATTGAAGACTTCCTCCGCGATGTCGCCCTGAAGCCCCCGGTGCGCGTCCCCGGCACGGCCATCTTCATGACGGGGACGGGGACGGGGACGCCGGCCGCGCTTGAGCACAACCTCGAACACAACAAGGTGCTCCACGAGCGCGTCATCCTGCTGACCGTCAAGACGCGGCAGGCGCCGCACGTCGAGCCGGAAGACCGCGTGAGGGTCGAGCCGCTCGGCCACGAGTTCTACCGCCTGACCATCAACTACGGGTTCATGGAAGACCCGGACATCCCCGAAGTCCTCGCGAGCCTTGAGCCGCCGCGCCCGGTCATCGACCCGGCCGGGGTGACCTACTTCCTCGGCCGCGAGACGGTCATCGCGGGCAAGCACCCGGGCATGATGATCTGGCGCGAAAAGCTGTTCGCCCTCATGTCGCGCAACGCCTCGTCCGCCACGGCCTACTTCTGCCTGCCGCCCGACCGCGTCGTCGAGATGGGCTCGCAGGTCGAGATTTAGCGCCCCGCGGGGTCGCCCTGTCATACAATTACGCTTCGTGTGGTGGAGAACCTTAGAGAGAAGTCGGGCGGGCTACCTGCTCGCCGCGGCCGTCATCGTCGCGCTGACGGCCGGGCTCAAGCTGCTCGGCGGGCGCGTCAACTCGACGACCGTCGCGCTGGCGCTGCTCCTCTCGGTGCTGCTGATTGCCGCGCGGATGGAGAGCGGGCCGGCGCTCGTCGCCTCGACGCTGGCGATGCTCTGTTTCAACTTCTTCTTCCTTCCGCCGTTCGGCACGCTCCACATCTCGGAGCCGGAGAACTGGGTCGCGCTGGCCGCCTTCCTCCTCACGGCCGTCGTCGCCGGGCAGCTCTCGACGCGCGCGCGCCGCCGCGCGGAGGAGGCCGAGGCCGGACGCCTTGAAATCGAGCGGCTCTACGAGGAGCTGCGCGCGGCCTTCGAGCGCGCGAGCCACGCCGAGGCGCTCCGGCAGAGCGAGCGTCTGAAGTCGGCGCTGCTCGACGCCGTCACGCACGACATACGCACGCCGCTCACGTCCATCAAGGCGTCGGTGACGACGCTCCTCGACGGGCTGCGCGGGACGGGCGACGACGGGCGGCCGGCCGCGCTCGACGCGGAGTCGCGGCGCGAGATGCTGGAAGTCATCGACGAGGAGAGCGACCGGCTCAACCGCTTCGTCGAAGGGCTCATCGAGCTGGCGCGCATCGAGGCCGGCGAGCTGCGTCTGAGACTCCGGTGGGGCGCGGTCGACGAGGTGGTCGCCGCGGCGCTCTCGCGCGCCGAGCCGCTGACGAGAAACCACCCCGTCGGCGTCGAGGTCGAAGACGAGCTGCCGGTCGTGCGCGTCGACCCGCGCGCGGTGGCCGAGGTCGTCTACACGTTGATCGATAACGCGGCGAAGTACTCGCCGCCGGGGACGACCATCCGCGTCGCGGCCTCGCGCGCCGGGGGCGACATGATACGCGTCGCGGTCGAAGACGAGGGGCGGGGCATCCCGCCCGATTTGCGCGAGCAGGTCTTCGACAAGTTCTTCCGCGCGACGCGCGACGGCGACGCGGGCGGCCACAGCCCGGCCGGGACGGGCATGGGGCTCGCCATCGCGCGCGGGATTGTCGAGGCGCACGGCGGGCGCATCTGGGCGGAGGCGCGCCCGGGCGGCGCGGGCGCGCGCGTCACCTTCACGCTCCCGATTGGCGACGAAGAGGCGGGTGAGGTTCCGTGAATCAGCAGTCGCGCATCCTTGTCGTTGACGACGAGCCGCAGCTCGCGCGCGTCCTGCGCACGGGGCTGAAGACGCACGGCTATGACGTGCGGGTCGCGGCCGACGGCGTCTCGGCGCTTGAGACTTTCGGCGACTGGCCCCCCGACCTCGTCGTCACAGACCTCGCCATGCCGAACATGGGCGGGCTGGAACTGTGCCGCCGCCTGCGCGAAATCTCGCAGCTCCCGATCATCGTCCTCTCGGTGCGCGGCGAGGAGAAGACGAAGGTCGAGGCGCTGGACGCGGGAGCCGACGACTACGTGACCAAGCCGTTCGGGATGGACGAGCTGCTGGCGCGCGTCCGCGCGCAGTTGCGGCGCGCGCGCGACTCGGCCGCGGCCGGCGCGCCTTCCGCGGTTTTAGAGGCCGGCGACTTTCGCATCGACCTCGAAGCGCGCGGCGTGTCGGTTCGCGACGGCGAAGTCCGCCTGACGCCGAAGGAGTACGACCTGCTCGTCTACTTCGTGCGCCACGCGGGGAAGGTTCTGACCCACCGCACGCTGCTCGGGGCGGTCTGGGGCGGCAACTACACCGAGCAGGGCGAGTACCTGCGAGTTTTCGTCGGACAGCTCCGCAAAAAGATCGAGCCCGATTCTTCCAACCCCCGCTACATCCTCACGGAGCCGTGGGTCGGCTACCGCTTCAACCCCGGCCCGTAGAGCGCCTTCCGCACGCCCCGGTCTTTACGAACTTTTTATAAACCCTTTACGCCATCTTTACGCGCGGCGGCGTAACGTCTTGTCGTTGACAATTCGTCTGCCGAAGCCGCCCGCCGCGCCCCGAACGGCGTCGGGCAGGGCGGCGTGGGGGAACACGATGAACGAGATTTACGCGCTGCCGGAAGATGAGCTGAAGGGCGAGATTTATCAGAGAATACTTCGCCTCGTGTTGAAGAACGGGTGGACGCCGGAGTCCGTCGCCGCCGCTGTCGGACTCTTCGGCGGGCTGCTCGCGATCGTCCTCGGCGGGCTGGACTGGGCCGCCTTCGCGCTGTTCGCGCCGGGGGGGCTCGTCGGCTCGATTCTGGACGTGGCCGGAACCGTCCTCTTCGTCCTGCCGCTCCCGCTGCTGGCGCTCGGGGCCTACTGCCTCGACCTGCTCGAAAAGAAGTCCCCGGCCCTCCCGCCGGGTCATAACCCGGAGCCGCCCGCCCGGCTTTTCCGCTCGCGCCCGACTGCCTCTTCCTGCCGGAAGTCGGTTACGACTTCAACTTAGACTTCCTCCTGCGGAGCGTCAGAGGGTTGTAGTGCGGGCTGCGCGTCTGGCGCAGGTCGGGCGGGGCGAGCGCGCGCCCGAGCTTCCAGATGAAGTCCATCTCGGCGTTGAGCGAAGCCTGCGCGATTTGCGATTCGCGTATCAGCAGCACGCTGCCGTAGAAGAGCCCGCACGCGCCGCCGAGCCCGAGCACGACGGGGAGCCACGCGTAGCCGGGGCGGTTCGCGGCGGCCACGAGCCCGATGGCGACGCTGGTGGCGACGAAGACGCCGAGCGCGAGGTAGAAGACGCGCATGCTGCGCTGGAGCAGACGCGAGCGCGTCGTCAGCTTGTCGAGCTGGTTGAAGATGACCGCGCGCCGCTCCTCGAAAAGCTCCGAATCCTTATCCTGCGAATTAGCCAACTCCTCGAAGTGCTCGATGAGCGCGCGCACGCGGTCTACGACGCGGCCCAGACGTGTCGAGGTCGAGAGGATGAGCGCGCCGCAGGCGGAGATGAGCACGGAGGGCGTGATCATCGCCGTCAGAACGGCCACCGCTGAAGAGAAGGCTTCCATCGTTTCGCGCGCGTCGGATTGGTTCGTGCGAGTGTCGGCGACGATTATGGAGTCCGCGGCGCGCGCGGGCAACCTTCGCGCGCTTGGTACCCCGTCGGACATACACGCGCCGGCTTCAGAGTGTATCTCTCCTGCGTCCCTTCAGTTTTCTAAAGGCGCGCCGGAAAGTGTTGGCTCACGCGGGCGGAAGTTGTGCTATCCTCCGCCGCAAAGCTTTCAAACGTTCTCGCGCTGCACTGATAACGCTAGGCAAGACCTCGCCCGGGCGCGAGGCCAGACTTCTCACAAAGGAGCAGAGCACAGATGTCGAGTGTAAAAGACGATAGTTACCATGCGGGGGTGGGCGAAGCGGCCGGCGGTGAAGCGGCCGAGGGCGAAGTGGCCGGCGGCGAAGAGTCCGGCGGCGGGACGCACGGCGGCATGGCCATCGGGCGTACGACGGGGATGGGCGCCGGTGTCGCGGAAGGCGGCACCCCGGGCGCGGGCGACGAGCCGCAGGGCGAGTCCGGCGGCGGCGCAGACGAGACCGGAGCGGGTGGCGCCGGCGGAGACGAGTCCACGGGTGACGACGCGGGCGGCGGCGGCGACGCGACCGGCGGCGGCGCGACCGGCGGCGGGACGGCCGGGGCCGGCGGCGGTCTGAC
This sequence comes from Pyrinomonadaceae bacterium, assembly GCA_040509515.1. Classification (GTDB taxonomy): domain Bacteria; phylum Acidobacteriota; class Blastocatellia; order Pyrinomonadales; family Pyrinomonadaceae; genus QHXN01. The sequence continues at coordinate 14,630 of JBEVKV010000561.1, forward strand.
GGGCGGCGGCACCTCGAACCGCGGCACATCCGCACGCGCGGGCGCGGGCGGCACTTCAAAGACCGGCGCGGGCGCGGGAGCCGGCAAAGGCTCCGCGAAGCGCGGCGGCGGAGGTGGAGCCAAAGGCGGCGCGAGCAAAGGCGGCGCTTCCAAAGGCGGCGCGAGCAAAGGCGGAGCCGCGAAGGGCGGAGCCGGCGGTGGCGGCGGCGCGAAGGGTGGCGGCGCTGCCAAGAAGGGCGGCGGCGGCGGTACCGCGAAAGGCGGCGGTGCTAAAGGCGGCGGCAAGGGCGGCGCTGCCAAAGCGAGTGCGAAGGGCGGCGCGTCCGCGAAGGGCGGTGCCAAGTCCACCGGCAAGGGCGGCGCGAAGAGTACCGGCAAAGGCGGCGGAGGCGGTAAGCCGGGCGCGGGCGCGAAGGGCTCGACCAAAGGCGTAGCGAAGGGCTCGTCTAAAGCCGGAGTCAAGGGCGGCGCGGGTGCCTCGAAGAAGGGCGGCGGCGCGAAGGGTTCCGCGAAGGGCGGCGGCAAGGGCGGCGCGTCGAAGTCCGGCGGCGCTTCCAAAGGCGCGTCGAAGAAGGGCGGCCCGTCGAAAGGCGGAGCACGCGGCGGCGCGGCCAAAGGCGGCGCTTCCAAAGGCGGAGCCGCTAAGGGCGGCGCGACCAAGCGAGGCGGCAAGGGCTCTTCGGGCGGCGGCGGCAAGGGCGGCTCGAAGGGCGGCGGCAAAGGCGGCGGCAAGAAAGGGGGAGGCAGTAGGTAGCCAGACCAACCTGCTGAACTCCGTCGCGGAGACCGCCGGGCGCGCCGCCGCGAAGGTCATGGGCGTCATCGAGAGCCTGACCGGCGCGGGTCGCAAGCGGCGCTGAATAAAAAAGTGCGCGGGGCGCGTCCATCCGTCAGACCGCCCCCGCGCATCACACGCAACCGTGGGCGGCAAAAGACAACAGACGAACTTCAAAGGGCGAAAGTCGAAGACGAGAGCGGCGCTGGCCTTCGTCTTCACTTTCGCCCTTTGTCTTTTGCCCTTCTCCTTTCACGCGCGCGGCCACGCACAGGCCGGGCGCAGGCTCCCGGGCAGCACCGAGAAGAAGAACTCGCAGGAGAAGCCGGCCGAGACGCCCACGCCCGCGCCTCCACAGAAGCAGGACGAGACGCCCGCAGACGATGAAGGACTGGACGAAGGCGACACCGTCAGGGTCGAGACGAATCTCGTCACGCTCCCCGTCATCGTCAACGACCGGGGCGGGCGCTACGTCCCAGACCTCGGGGGCGAGGATTTCACCGTCGAGGAGGACGGCGCGCCGCAGAAGGTCGCCTTCTTCGCCACCGTCTCCGAGCCCTTCAGCGTCGTCCTCATGATCGACACCAGCGCCTCGACGACCGTCGAGAAGATGCGTCAGGTGCAGGAGGCGGCCGTCGCCTTCGTCTCGCAGCTCCGACCCGGCGACCGCGTCAAGGTCATCTCGTTCGACGACGAGCTGCGCGACCTCTCGGACTTCACCGCCGACCGCGCCGCGCTCGCCTCGGCCATCCGCGCGACGCGGCCGGGCAAGGGCACGCGCCTCTACGACGCCTTTGACGTGGCGCACCGCGCGCTCGGCCGGCTCAAAGGGCGCAAGGCCGTCATCATGCTCACCGACGGCATGGACTACCACAGCGCCAACCGCACCTACGACGACAACCGCCGCGCGGCCGAAGAGTCGGACGTGGTCGTCTACCCCGTGCGCTTCGACACGCGCGCCGAGACCGAACAACTCGCGCGCGAACAGGCGCGCGGCGGGGGCGGCCCCGTCGACCTCGGGAAAGTGCTCGGCGTGCCGGGCCTCCCCGGCAAGATAGTCGTCAACCCGCGCGGCGGCGGCTCGCGCCGCACCGAGCGTGACGACGAAGTCCGACGCCCCGACGGCATGCCCGACGTGACCGCGCGCCGCCCCGACGACAGGACGGCCGCCGACCGCCGCGTCCCGCGCAACGCCGAGGAGGCGAGCGACGCCTCCATCGCGTCGATGCTCGACCTGCTCTACAGGACGGCCGACGACTACCTCAACGACATGGCGCGCACGACGGGCGGGCGGCTCGTGCGCGCGGACAACCCCGCGATGCTGCCCGCCGCCTTCAAGCAGATAGCCGACGAGCTGGGCACGCAGTACTCGCTCGGCTACTACCCGACCAACACGGCGCGCGACGGCAAGTACCGCAAAGTCCGCGTCCGCACCACGCGCAAGGACGCGGCGCTGCGCACGCGCCCCGGCTATCGCGCCCGGAAATAAGTTCCAGGTTCAAAGTTCCAGGTTTAAAGTTCAAGGTCGAAGGCGGGTGGCGCGAGCCATGTGGAAAAAGCTTTCAACTTTGAACTTTGAACTTTAAACTCGGAACTTGCCTATGCGCCTGTGGGTCTCGAAGAACAGCGACGTGCCGCTGCGCGAGCAGCTCGTGCGGCAGATCATGCTCGGCGTCGTGAGCGACGACCTGAAGCCGGGGCAGCGCCTGCCCTCGACGCGTGAACTCGCGCGCCGCTTCCGCATCCACTCGAACACCGTCAGCGCGGCCTACCGCGACCTCGAACGCGCCGGCTGGCTCGAAGTGCGCAAGGGCAGCGGCGTCTACGTACGGCAGCTCGGCACAGACCCCGCGGAGGCTCCGCTCGACTCGCGGCTCGAACTCGACCGGCTCATCGGCGCGTTCCTCGCGCTGGCGCGCAGTCAGGGGCACACGCTCTCCGCGGTGCAGGCGCGCGTCAAGCACTGGCTGAGCGTTGAGCCGCCCGACCACTTTCTCGTCGTCGAGCCCGACGAGGGGTTGCGCGAAATCCTGATGGCCGAGATTGCCGAGGCGACTTCGTTCCGCGTCGAGGGCTGCGGCTACGACGAGTGCGCCGACGAAGGCGTGCGCGCGGGGGGCGCGGTCGTCGCGCTCTACAGCAAGGCCGAGGAGGTGCGGCGCGCTCTCCCGGCGGAGGCGCAGCCCATCTTCCTCAACGCGCGCTCGATTCCTTCGTCGCTCGCGGGTGAGCGCGTGCCGCCGCCCGACGCGCTCGTCTCGGTCGTCTCGCGCTGGCCGATGTTCCTCGAATGGGCGCGCGTCTTTCTCGTCGCGGCCGGGCTGGAGCCGGACGCGCTCGATTTGCGCGACGCGCGCGAGCCGGGGTGGGAGAGGGGACTTCGTTCGAGCGCGCACGTCATCACCGACACGCTCACCGCGCGCAAACTCCCCGAGGGCCTTCGCCCGCGCGTCTACCGGGTCGTCGCCGACTCCTCGCTCGAAGAGCTGCGCAGCTTCGTCGAGCGCTTCCTGTCTCCTGCGCTATGACCGGCACGCGCCGGGAGGGCTTATGGCCGAAGAGCAGACCTCGCGTGAGATTCTGAGCCAGCTCGTCGAGCGGCTCGACCACCTTGAGCGACTGTTGCAGTCGCAGACGGCGCGGCTCTACGCGGTCGAGCGCCGGGTCGGGCTCGCGCCGCCGCCGCCCGAGCAGCAGGCGGGCCGGCCCCCGCTCTACGAGACGCCCGCGGACGAGCGCCCGGAGACTCGACGCGACGCGCCTCCGCAGATGCCGCCGCCACCGCGCGCGCCGCGCGAGGGCGTCCCGCCGACGAACGCGGGCGAGGCGGCACCACCGCCGCCGCCGCGCGCGCCACGCGCCGGAGCCTTGAAGGACGGGCGTGACCTTGAGTCGCTCATCGGCGGGAGCTGGTTCAGTTGGGTCGGCATCATCGCCGTCACCTTCGGCGTCGCCTTCGCGCTCAAGTACGCTTTCGAGAACGAGTGGGTCGGCCCCGGCGCGCGCGTCGGGCTCGGCGCGCTGGCGGGTTTGGGTCTGCTCGGCGTGGGCGAGCGGCTGCGGCGGAAGGGTCTGCGCCCCTTCGCCTACGTCCTCTCGGGCGGCGGCGTGCTCATCCTCTACCTCTCGATCTACGCCGCGTATAACTTCTACGGCCTCATCTCTCAGCCGCCCGCGTTTCTTCTGATGACTTTGGTGACGGCCGGCGCGGTGCTGCTCGCGGTGCGACAGAACGCGCTGCCGGTGGCGGTGCTCGGGCTCGTCGGCGGCTTCCTGACGCCGGTGCTCATCTCGACCGGGCGCGACAATCAGGTCGCGCTCTTCACCTACGTCGCGCTGCTCGACGCGGGCGTGCTCGCGGTCGGCTACTTCAAGCGCTGGCGCACGCTCGACTTCCTCTCGTTCGCGGCGACCTTCGTGATGACGTTCGGCTGGGCCGTCGTCCACTACGACGGGTCGAAGCTCTGGACGACGCTCTTCTTCCTCGCGCTGCTCTTTACGCTCTACTCGCTGCTCGCGGTCTTTCACAACGTGCTGCCGCGCCGCCGCTCGCGCTGGTTCGACGTGGCGCTGCTCGCCTCTAACGCCACGCTCTTTTTCGCCGCCGGCTACGGCCTGCTCTTCGACGCGGGTTACGAGCGCGCGCTCCCGGCGGCGCTCGCGCTCGTCCTCTCGGCCTACTTCGGCGCGCTCTCCTACGCCGCGCGCGAACGCTGCTCGGAAGACCGCCTGCTCACTTACGCGTACGTGGGCGCGGCCGTGACCTTCCTGACGGCGGCCGTCGCCATCCGGCTCGAACTCCAGTGGGTGACGATTGTGTGGGCGGTCGAGGGGCTGATGCTGACGTGGGTCGGGCTGCGCTCGGGCGAGGGCGCGGCGCGGCGCTCGGCGGCCGTGGTCTTCGGCGTGGCGGCCGCGCACTGGCTCTTCGAGGACGCGCAGCAGTTCGCCTTCAGCCCGCAGACGCTCGCCGACGGCACGGCCGCGGCCTTCGTGCCCGTCGCCAACGCGCGCGCCGTCTCGTGCCTCGTGCTCGTCGGCGCGCTCGCGCTGGCCGCGCGTCTCTACCGGAGCGCGCGCTACGCCGAGCCGCGCGAGGGGCGGCGCGTGCCGACGGGCGGCGAGCGCGAGGCGCTGGCGTCACTCTACACGCTCGCGGCGAACGCGCTGGCGCTGATGCTGCTCACGCTCGACCTCAGCGACTACTTCGGGAGGCGGAAGGCGCTCTCCGCAGGGCTCGCGGCCGAGCGCGCCGAGAACGCGCGGCAGTTCTCGCTGACGGCGCTGTGGGCCATCTACGGCGGGGCGCTCGTCGCTTACGGCATCAGGGGCGGCGCGAGGGGCGGTTTCCGCGCGGCGCGCTACGCGGGGCTCGCGCTGTTGGCTCTGGCGTCCGTCAAGGTGCTCGTCGTCGACCTCATGTTCTACGACGCGGTGTGGCACACGCCCGTCTTCAACCACACCTTCATGGCCTTCGCGCTGGTCGTCGGGGCCTTCGCGGCGGTCTTGCGGCTCTACGCGCGCGGGCGGCGCGAGGGCGAGGCCGAGTCGGTCATGCCCGTGCTCGTCGTCGCCGCGAACGTGCTGGCGCTCGTCGCGCTCAGCGCCGAGGCGGTCGGATTCTTCGAGGCGCGCAGGGTCGCGGGCGCGGACGCGGCCGGGCTGCGCGAGGTCGCGCTGTCGAAGCAGTTGTCGCTCTCGGTCGTGTGGGCGCTCTACGGCGCGGGGCTTTTGCTGGCGGGTCGCGCGCGGCGCGCGCGCCTGCTGCGCCTGCTCGGGCTCGCGCTGCTCGGCCTGACGGCGCTCAAGGTCTTCGCGCTCGACCTCTCGGCGCTCGACCGCGCCTACCGCATCGTCTCCTTCATCGTGCTCGGCGCGGTGCTGCTCGCCGTCTCCTATCTCTACCAGAAGAGCCAGCAGCGCGCGTCGGCGGCCGCGGCCGCGGCGGAAGAGCCCGAGCCGTAGACGCGATGGGCCGTCGGCGGGCGTTCCTCCGCCGGCGAAGATTTCGATTGACAGCCGCGGTGCAAAGAAATAACCTGCGCGCTGTTTCACTTCCCGGGGTTCTTAGCGGCCCGCTGCGCGGCGCGACCTACCTGCCGACAGCCTAACCAAATCCGTTTCATGTTCGCCCGAACCGCGAAGGAGCAATCGCATGTCTGGTCACGCCCCCGCTTCACACGGAAGCTCGCGCCTGTTGCTGCCGGCCGCTTTAGTCGTCATGTCGTGTCTGATTCCGCTCGCGGCGGCCCGCGCCCAGACGCCGACGCCGACGCCGCCCACGCCGACTCCCACTCCCGTGCCGACGCCCGCGCCCACGCCCTACGACCTCACGGTCGGAGAGGTGAGCCGCCGCGGGCGGCAGCCGAAGTCGGGCGAACTGGCCGAGGCGGGGCTCGGCGACACAATCTTGGTCAAGGTCAATAATCTCGCGGAAGAGTTGAAGCGGCAGGAGGCGGCGAACGAGCCCGCCGCCTCGCAGCTCGACTGGCATCGGTTGGTGCTCTTCATCGAGAGCATCGAGATGAAGGGGCAGTACCCGGAGGGCTTCGACCCCGCGACCAACCAGTTGTCGTTCAGGCTGAGCAACGACGACGACGACTCGAAGAAAGTTTGGAAGGGGCTGCTGGCGAAGCCCGAAGGCGATAAGCGCCCGGTCAAGGTGAGCGTCGGGCAGGAGGGAATGCTGCCGCTGCTGGTCGCCGGCACGCCCGAGAAGAAGTTGAACCTGCGGCTCTACGACTCGTGGCGGCTGAATCTCTACACCGTGCTCTTCTTAATCGCGCTGGGGGTCTTCGTGTGGCTCGCCGCGACGCGGGACATCATCCGCGACTCGCAGCCGGCGGAGCCGCACGAGGGCGCGAAGAGGCCGTACAGTCTCGCGCGCACACAGGTCGCGTGGTGGTTCTTCATCATCTTCGGCTCGTTCCTGTTCCTCTGGCTGGTGACGAACGACTACAACACCATCACCAGCTCCGCGCTGGTGCTGCTCGGCATCGGGACGGGCACGGCGCTGGGCTCGGCGATGGTGGACTCGAACAAACGCGAGTCGATGAACAAAGACCTGCGCACGCTCAAGCCGCGTCAGGAGAAGCTGGGCGAGGAGGTCAAAACCCTCAGGGCGCAGGTCGCGGGCGTCGAGGCGAAACGCGTGGCCGTCCCGCCCGCGTCTACGCCGGAAGAGGTCGCCGCGCTGAGCGGCTGGCGGGCGGAACTGGCCGCACGCGAGGCGGAGTTAGAGCAGTTGAACGTGGAGGTGGCGGACGCGGAGTCGGCGCGGAGAAGACCCGTCTCGGAGGGGTTCGTCTCAGACCTGCTGAGCGACGTGAACGGCGTGACGATCCACCGCCTGCAAATCGCCCTCTGGACGATTACGCTCGGCGTCATCTTCATCCGGTCGGTCTGGACTAACCTACAGATGCCCGTGTTCGACGACATCGTGCTGGCGCTGATGGGCATCAGCGGAGCGACTTACCTCGGCTTCAAGATTCCGGAACGACAGAGTGAGCCGTCGGCACCCGCGCCCCTGCCGCCGCCTCCTCCTCAGCCTCCGCCACCGGCTCCGGCACCGCCGGTTGAGACGCCTGCGCCGCCGCCTCCACCGCCTCCGCCTCCGCCCGCTCAACCTCCCGCCGGGTCGGAGGGCGGGAGCGGACAGGCAGGCGACGGCGGACAGGGCGATGCGGACGTAGTTGCCGACGCGGGAGTCGCGGCGGACGAAGCGGTCGTGGCGGACGAGAACGCCGGCGCGGTGGCGGCCGACGACTTCGAGGAGGCGGATGGAGCCACGGGGGCGGGAGCGGAGTCGGAGACGGAAGAGGGCGCGCAGGGCGCGGGCTAAAGGCGCGTGCGCGCGCCGGGTCAGCCGCCGACGCGCTCGCCGCTCGCCGTTTCGCGTCCGTGCGCGCGCTCGACCTCTTCGTTCATCCGGCCGGCGAGCATCAGCGCCACCATCTTGTAGTCGCCGGCGAGCGACCAGAGCGGGTGCTTGAAGGTGGCGGGGCGGTTGTGCTCGACGAAGAAGTGTCCGGCCCACGCCGCCGCGTAGCCGGGCACGAGCGCCAGAGGCAGCCAGCGCCAGCGCCCCGTCGCCGCCAGCCCGACCAGCAGAGCCGTCCCCGCCAGCGTCCCCGCCGCGTGCAGCGCGCGCGTCGCCGGCCGGCTGTGCTCGCGCACGTAGAACGGCCAGAACTCCCCGAACGTCTTCATCTCACTCTCAGGCATGTCTCACTCCGTTCGCAAAGAAGCCGTCAGCACTCGTCAACCCTCTCGCGTGAACAGGCGCGCGTAGTCGTCGGACGAGGCGGGCGGGACGCGCGCGAGTTGCAGGTTCTCTTCGACGTGCGCGCGGCGGCTCATGCCGACGAGCGCGGTGGTGACGCCCGGCGTCGAGCGCGTGAACTGGATGGCCGTCTGCGCGTCGGTGGCGAGCGAGCCGAGCGGCTCGCGGATGCGCTCGGGCAGGTCGCGCGCGACCTTGCCCTGTTGGATGGAGGCGCTGGCGACGACCGTCACGCCGAGCGCCTTCGCCGCTTCGAGCAGCGAGACCTGCGCGCCGCGGTACGTCTGATTCTCCGCGACGAGCGCCTCGGGCATCGCGAGGTTGAAGGGGACTTGCACGAAGCGGAATCCGTGCTCGTCTCCGCCGGCCGCGCGCGCAAGCTCGCACATCGTTTCGAGCCCGTGGTGGCCGCGCGAGTCCGCCTTCGCGCGGAAGCCGTTCCACGTCGCGACGCCGTAGAAGCGTACGCGCCCCTCGGCGCGCTCGCGCTCCAACCGCTCGAAGGCGGCGCGCAGGCGCGCGTCGAACTCGTCGCGCGCGACGACCTGAAGCTGCGTCTCGGGGTTGTGGATGTAGTAAACGTCTATCGTCTCCAACCCCATGTTGCGTAAGGACTGCGCGACCTGATGCGAGAGGTAGCCCGGCGTCATGCAGTGGCTCCCGGCGACGATGTCCGAGAGTTGGACCACGCCGGTCTTGACGAAGGTCTCCTCGACGTAAGCCCTGACGCCGGCCTGCCCCGCGGGCGGCTCGGAGTCGAAGGGGAGGTAGCCGCCCTTCGTGCAGACGACCAGCTCGTCGCGCGCGTAGCCGGCCGCGTGGAGACGCTTGAGGGCCTCGCCCACCGAGCGCTCGCTGCGCTGGAAGCGGTAGTTGGCGGCCGTGTCGATGACGTTGACGCCCAGCTCGGCGGCGCGCGTGGCGGCGTCCGCGTACGAGCGGTCGGTCTCCTCGTCCCAGCCTCCCAAGTAAGTGCCGAGGCCGATTGAGGAGAGCCAGAGTTGCTGCTCGAAGCGGAAGTGCCCGTCGGCGGCCGTCCCCTCGAACCGCTCGCGGTAACGCGCGGTGCCTTCGGTCGTGGCGAAGCCCGGCAGAGTCATAAATCCTTTGCCTCCCCTTGTCGTCTGCGGTTTGCGCGGAATGTTCGCGGGCGAGTGTAGCACAGCTTCGACTAAGCCGAGGCGGTGTGTTAGGGTTGCGTAAACCCATGAGAGAGGAATTGCAAGAGGGCGCGCGCGCCTCGACGCTCGATTTGCCGGAGGGCGAGTTGGAGGAGCTGGCGCAGGTCTTCTGCCGGATGGCGGTCGAATACTTCGCGGCCGGAGACGCGCCGCCGGTCTTCCCCGAAACGTCCGCGGAGAAGCTCGCCGGACTCTTCCGCGCGCCGCTGCCCGCGGAGGGCGTCGGGCTCGAAGCCCTCGCGCGCGCGTGCGGCGAGGTCGTCCGCGCCAGCCGGCAGAACGGCCACCCGCGCATGTTCGGCTACGTCGCCTCGCCCGCGACGCCGGTGGGCGCGTTCGCGTCGCTGCTCGCGTCGGCGCTCAACTCGAACGTCACTTCGTGGCGCTCGGCCCCCGGCCCGACCGAGGTCGAGCGGACGGTCGTCGGCTGGCTCGCCGAGTTGATAGGGTTCAAGGGCGAAGGCTTTAACGAGGACTGCGGCGGGCTCCTGACGAGCGGCGGCTCGATGGCGAATTTGAACGCGCTCTTCGTCGCGCACCGCACGCGCGGGCGCGGCGCGCGCGACGTTTCGCGCGCCGGGCTTTGGGACGCGGGCGCGCCGGCGACCCTCTACGCCTCAGACCAGATTCACCTGTCGATACCGAAGGCGGCCGACATCCTCGGGCTCGGGCGCGAGCAGGTGCGGGTCGTGCCTGCGGACGACGGCTTCCGCATCGACCTGCGGCTTTTGCGCGAGCGCGTCGATTCGGACGAGCGCGCGGGGCTGCGACCCTTCTGCGTCGTGGCGAGCGCGGGCACCGTCTCGACCGGCGCGGTCGACCCCTTGCGAGAGCTGGCGAGCTTCGCACGCGAGCGCGGGCTGTGGCTCCACGTCGACGGCGCGTACGGCGCGCTGGCGGCGTGCGCGAAGTCGAAGCGCGCGCTCTTCGACGGGCTCGCGGAGGCGGACTCCGTCTCGCTCGACCCGCACAAGTGGCTCTACACGCCGCTCGGCGCGGGCTGTCTGCTCTTCCGCGACCTCGCGCACGCGGGCGCGGCCTACGCGGGGACGGAGGAGGGCTACATCAAGGTTTTCGAGCAGGCGACGGACGAGGCGTTCGCTTTCTGGGACTACGGCACGGAGTTGTCGCGGCCGTTCCGCGCGTTCAAGGTCTGGGCCGCGCTCAGCTACTACGGCGCGCGCAGAATCGCGGCGGCGATTGAAGACGACTGCGCGTTGGCCGCGTACATGGCCGGGCGCGTCGCCGCGTCGGAAGACTTCGAGCTGCTCACGCCCGCGACGCTCGGCATCTGCTGCTTCCGCTACGTCCCCGAAGAGACGCGGCGCGAGCTTGAGGCGGCGGCCGGCGCGGAAGAGCTTGAGCGAATCAACCGACGGCTCGACAGCCTGAACGAGCGCGCGATGCTTCGCGTGCAGCGCGGCGGCCGGGCGTACGTCTCGAACGCGATGCTGCGCGGACGCTTCGCGCTGCGCGCCTCGATCACAAACTTCCGCACGACGCGGCGCGACATCGACCTGACTCTGGATGTCGTCCGTCAGGCGGCGCGCGAACCGGGGGGCGAGAGCGATTTCAAATTTGACAGTTGAAATTTCAAATTCTTCTATGGAAGTGACTGGGGGAGAGTTCGAGCAGGAGTTGCGCGTCGGCGTCGAGTTGGCGCGGCGCGCGGGCGAGGCCGCGCTACAGTTCTACGGGAAGCCCATGCGCGTCGACCACAAGGACGAGTTCGACGAGCCCGTGACGCAGGCCGACCGCACCGTCAACGAGTTGATCGTCGGCGCGCTGCGCGAGCGGTTCCCGGAGGACGGCATCCTCGCCGAAGAGTCCGTCGACACGTCGCGCCGCATGGGGCGCGAGCGCGTCTGGATGATCGACCCCATCGACGGCACGAAGGGCTTCATCGCGGGCACGGGCGACTTCTGCGTCCAGATAGGGCTGGCCGTCGGGGGCCGGGCCGCGCTCGGCATCCTCTACGCGCCCGCGACCGACGTGCTCTACTGGGCGGCGCGCGGCCACGGCGCGTGGGTGCTGCGCCCGACCTCGGAGGCCGACCGGAGCGCGCGCGCCGAACGCCTCGGCGTGACCGGAGAGACCGAGCCGGCGCGGATGCGTCTGGCCGAGAGCCGCTCGCACAGGGGCGCGCGCATGGAGTCGGTCGTGCGCGCGCTCGGCGTCCGCTCCGAAGTCCGCAGCCACTCGGTCGGCATCAAGGTCGGACTCCTCGTCGAGCGTCAGGCCGACCTCTACATACACCTCTCGGGCAAGACGAAGCAGTGGGACACCTGCGCGCCCGAGGCTGTGCTCGCCGAGGCCGGCGGGCGCATGACCGACGTGTTCGGCGGCCCGATGCTTTACAACACGGCGGACGTGCTCAACCGCAACGGGCTGGTCGCCTCGAACGGCGCGGCGCACGAGGTGGTCGTCGAACGCTTACGCCCGCTGCTCGACGAGTGGGGGCGCGAGCGCGCCTGAATGCTTCGGGCACTTACGAGTTTAGCCGGTTCTTAAATTTCAAAACGGACTGAGAAGGAGAAGCGAAGAGATGAAGCGAACAGGTTCTGCCGTCTGGCAGGGTGGCATCAGGGACGGCAAGGGGTCGGTCTCGACCGAGAGCGGCGTGCTCGACGGCGCGCAATACTCTTTCAGCACGCGCTTCGAGGACGGGAAGGGGACGAACCCCGAGGAGTTACTCGCGGCGGCGCACGCCGGCTGCTTTTCGATGGCGCTCTCGAAGCAGATCGAGGACGCCGGCTTCAAGGCCGACTCCATCAACACGACGGCGGCCGTCCGTCTGGAGAAGACCGACGCCGGTTTCACCATCACTAAAGTCCACCTCGACGTGACGGCGCGCGTCCCCGGCGCGGACGCCGCCGCCTTCGAGACGGCCGCCAACAACGCCAAGGCCGGCTGCCCCGTCTCGCGCCTCTTCAACGCCGAGATCACGATGGACGCGAAACTCGAAGGGGAATAAGGCGGGAGTTAAAACGACCCTTCAAACCGTGGGCGCGGGCCGGTGTGCCCGCGCCCTCGGCTTTTAGTTCCGGGCTCAAGCTTTCAACGACGAGCCGTCCTTTATCCTTTCCTCTTTCCTCTTTACCTCTTCCACTTTATACTTGGCCGCCCTGCGGCCGGAGCGCCACGTCGCCCGCCGCGCGTCTCACCTGTTTGAGCCTTCGCAAGTGGTGGCTGCCGTGAACCTCAGAACAAAACTCGTCGTCGTCTTCGCCGCGCTCGGCTTCCTGCCGCTCGTCGCCGTGACGCTGCTCACGTACCGCGCCGGTGCCGGCGCAGTCGAGGCCGCCCTGCGCGGTCGCGCCTCCGACCGCGCGTCGCGCATGGCGCGCGACGTGGAGCACGTCATCCTGATTCAGGAGTCGCGCCTGCGCGAACTCGCCGCGGCCGCGCCCGTGCGCGAGTACGCGCGCCGGGACGCGGAGGCCGCCGCGCCCGAGCCGCAGGCGCGCCCCGCCAATCAGGCCGCGCCCGAGGCGCCGCCGCCGCCGGTCGAAGAACTTCTCAAAGCCTACGCCGGGAACAACGTCGACTACCTTCAGGCCGTCACCTTCATCGAACGCTCGGGGCGCGCGACGCTGCGTCTGAACAGGTCGGACGACGGCAAGGGATTCACCGTCCAGGCCACGCACTTCATCGAGAGCCAGACGCGCCACGACGAGCAGGTCTGGGAGACGCGCTCCGCGAAGCCGCTCCGCTCGCAGGTGAGTGAGGAGGAGCACGGGGCGGTGCTGCGCCTGACCGCGCCCGTCTTCTCGCCCGGGGTCGCGGAGGAGGGCGGCACGCCCTCGTGCGCGCTCCTCGCCGAGCTGAGGCTGGGCGACGTAGTGAAGGACGCCGGCGACGCCTTCACGCCCGAGGCGCGGAGGGGCGGCGTCGCGCTCGGCAACAGCGGGGGCGTGGTCGTCTACCACACGAGCGGCGCGCTCAGCCATCAGGCCGCGTCGGAGGCGATGCCGTACTTCTCGGGCGTCGAGGCGAGGATGAGGGCCGGCCAGTCCGGCGAAGACTTCTACGACGCGCCGGAGGGCGGCCGAAGCCTCGCGGCCTTCCGGCAGGCGAACGGACTCGACCTCTCAGTGGCCGCGTCCGAGGACTACACGGGGGCGGTCGCGCCCGTGCGCCGCGCGGCGCTCGCGGGCGGCGGCGTGGCGCTGCTGGCGTGGCTCGCGGGCGCGTGGCTCATGTACTTCTTCGCCGACCGCGAGACGCGCGGCATCGACCGCGTGGCCCGCAGCGCCTCGGCCATCGCCGCCGGCAACCTCGACCAGCGCATCGACGTCAGCCACAGCGGCGAGACGCGCGAGCTGGCCGAGAACTTCAACGCGATGACCGAGCGCCTGCGCGACCTCATCGCGCGCGAGGCCGAGTCGCGCCAGTTCGCCTCGTTCATGCGCATCTCGGCCATGGTCTCGCACGACCTGAAGAACGCCATCGCGGGGCTCTCGATGCTCGTCTCTAACATGGAAAGGCAGTTCCACCGCGAGGAGTTCCGCGCCGACGCCATCGAGTCTCTGCGCGAGGCGACCGAGAAGCTCAAGCGCACGGTCGCGCGACTCAGCGAGCCCGCGAAGTCGCTGAGCGGTGAGTACCGCATCGCCGCGCGCTCCACCGACCTCGTCCCCGTCATCCGGCGCGTGCTCGCCACGAACGCCGAGCCGACCCGCCCGCTCAACGAGGTCGAGGCGCACCTGCCCGAGCGCCTGATCGCGACGGTCGAGCCCGAGCGTGTCGAGAACGTCGTCGAGAATCTCGTCATCAACGCGCTCGAAGCGATGGGGGCGAAGGGCGGCCGGCTGACGGTCGAGGCCGGCCGGCTCGACGGCGACCTCGTCTTCTTCAGCGTCGCCGACACGGGCGTCGGGATGAGCGACGAGTTCATCAAGACGCGACTCTATCGCCCCTTCTCGACGACGAAGAACAAGGGCATCGGGCTCGGGCTCTTCACCTGCCGCGAGGTGGTCGAGGCGCACGGCGGCAAGCTCGAAGTGCAATCGGCACCCGGCGCTGGCACGCGCTTCCGCGTCGTGCTACCATCCCGCCTGTTCAACTCGGGCGAGAGGCGCGAGCGGCCGGTGAAGGCGACGGCTGCGGCGCATGGATCGCTGCCCGGCGCGCCCGAGTAACTCCTTTCGGCTTTCCAGACAGATAACTTAGCAGAGGCGCGGGCGTGGTGCGGGTGTTTACGTAAACGCGCAGCCGCCTCCTATCGCTCGTCGTAGAAAGCCGCGCACGACTCCCCGGACACATGACCGAACAGGCGGAACATAAGACGACGGTGCTGGTCGTGGACGACGACCGTCTGCTGCGGCGTCAGCTCCACTGGGCGCTCGTCGAGCGGCACCGCGTGCTCGAAGCCGAGACGCGCCCCGACGCCGTCGAACTCCTCCAGCGCGAGCGCGTGGACGTGGTCATCTGCGACCTGCACCTGCCGCCCGACCTCGAAGGCATCGAAGAAGGGCTGGCCGTCGTCGAGGCCGCGCGCGCCGAGCGGCCCGCCGTCCCCGTCGTCGTCATCACGGGCACCGACAACAAGCAGGCCGCGCTCGAAGCCGTGCGGCGCGGCGCGTACGGATTCTTCGAGAAGCCTTTCGACGAGGAGGAGGTTTCGCACATCGTCGCGCAGGCGGCGCGCGTCCGCTGCCTCGAAAACGAAGTGCTGAAGCTCCGCTCGGAGCTGAAGATGCTGCGCGGCTTCGGACGCTTCGTCGGCACCAGCGCCGCGCTCGAACGCACGCTCAAGCAGGCGCGCTCGGTCGCCGACACCTCCGTCACCGTCCTCATCACGGGCGAGAACGGCACCGGCAAGGAGGTGCTCGCGCGCGCCATCCACGAGGAGAGCGCGCGCAGCGACCGCCCCTTCGTCGCCGTCTCCTGCGCCGCGCTCCCCGAGTCGCTCATCGAGTCCGAGCTGTTCGGCCACGTCAAGGGCGCGTTCACCGACGCGAAGGCAGACCGCGTCGGGCGCTTCGGCATGGCCGACGGCGGCACGCTCTTCCTCGACGAGATCGGCGAGCTGCAACCGTCGGTGCAGGTCAAGCTGCTGCGCGTCCTGCAAGAGCGCGTCATCGAGCGGGTGGGGAGCAACCAGCCCGTCAAGGTGGACATCCGCCTCATCGCCGCCACGAACCGCGACCTCGAACAGGCGGTCAAAGACGGCCACTTCCGCGAAGACCTCTTCTACCGGCTCAACGTCGTCCCGCTCCACATCCCCTCGCTCAAGGAGCGGCGCGAGGACATCCCGCTGCTCGCCGCGCACTTCGCCGCGAAGGCCGCGGAGAAGCACGACCGCCCGGCCGCCTCGCTCGACCCCGCGCTCGCCGAGGCGCTACAGGAGTACGACTGGCCGGGCAACGTCCGCGAGCTTGAGAACCTCACCGAGCGGCTCGTCGTGCTCACGCACGGGTCGCGGCTCGGCGTCGAATTCCTCCCCGAGAAGATGCTGCGCTCGACACCCCCGCCGCCGGCCGCCGCCGCGTGCGACGAGACGACGCTCGAAGGCGCGACGCTGGCGCTGCGTCGCCGCATGGTCATCGGCGCGCTCCAGGCCGAGGGCGGCAACCGCGTCGCCGCCGCGCGCCGCCTCGGCATCAGCCGCTCCTACCTCCACCGCCTCATCACCGAACTCTCCATCACCGGCGTCTGAACAGAACCGCTCGCGGTTCTGTTCTCACTTGTTCACACCTGCGCCCGCCGGGCTGTCCACTCGTGTGCACATCCAAAATTTCTTGCGAAGGTTCATTGCCGCGTTTTCGGCGGCTTTTTTCGTTTACGGCCGCGCGGAGGCCGTTGGCACGCTCGTTGCGATAGGGTTCGGCGTTGAAGGTTCTGAGACGTGGCATCCGCAGGAAGGATGATGAACGTAAATGAGAACGCACGGCAGCACCGGAGCCATTCTGGTCGTAGACGGGGAAGAAGATGATGACGAAGCCGAAAGTTCTCATAATCGATGACGACGTGGCCATCGCGCAGCAGCTCTTCTGGACGCTGTGCGACGAGTTCGAGGTGATGACGGCCAACGGCCTCTCCTCGGCCATCCGGCGGGCGACCATTTACGAGCCCGACGTCGCCATCCTCGACCTTCACCTGCCGCCGACGCTTGACGCGCCTGACACCGGGCTCCGTATCCTCGACTACCTGAAGAGCCACCTCCCCGCGTCGAAGGTCTTTGTGGCAAGTTCCGACCCCTCCGGCGAGATGCGCCGCGAGTGCATACGCCGGGGGGCGGACGGATTCTTCGACAAGCCGCTCGATGTCGAGCGCCTGCTCGCGACCGTCCGCCGCACCGCGCTCGCGCGCCGGCTCGCGGCGGCCTGAAGCTGACGAGTTTCACCCCGGCAGGCGGCCCCGACCGAGGGCCGCTGTTGGAAAGAGGGTCAGCGTCTTCATACGCGCCCCGCCTCGCGCGCACTAATGCTCTTTGACCACTAAGGATTCGGCCCTCGCCTACCCCAACACCGAGTGGCCGTGATAGCGTCCGCGCGTTAAGGCATCCCTTCTGCCTTGCGCGGCCGCAAAGCCCCCGTTTCCAAACAGACTCCTGCCCAGAGTCGCGGGGGCTTTATTTTTTTCTCTTCCCCCGGCAGAGGCCGGAGGTTAGAGGCCAGGGGTTCGTGAACCCAGCGCCGGCTTGACGCCTCACGGGGCCTGCGCGCGCTCACCGACCCCTGACCTCTAACCTCCGGCCTCTGCTTTGTCGTATAATGTCCCTTCACATTCAGCGACTTTTAAGAGTTTCCGTGTCGGAAAATCGCGGGGGCAGAAGCCGTATCAGATGTTCAAGTTTTTACACATGTCGGATGTCCACCTGGGCTGCCGGCGCTACAACATTGAGGAGCGGACGAAGGACTTCTTCCGCAGTTGGGACGACGTGATCAGGAAGCACGCGCTGCCGAACGAGGTGGACTTCGTGCTCATCGCCGGCGACTTCTTCGACCGGCGCAACATCGACCCGCAGACGATGAACCACGCGCTCGCCGGCCTTCAGCTCTTGAAGGAGGAGGGCATCCCCGTCGTCGCCATCGAGGGCAACCACGACCGCCGCGACGCCGTCTCCGACTACAGTTGGATGCGCTCGTTCTCGCAGGCAGGGTTCTTCATCCTGCTGGAGCCGGCGCGCGCCCCCGAGTCGTCCGAGAACGCGCTGCCGTGGGAGATGGTGCCGTGGGACGAGGAGACGCGCTCCGGCTCCTACGTCGACATCAAGGGCGCGCGCGTCTACGGCACGCACTGGTACGGCACCTCGGCCAACGCCGCGATGCCGATGCTCGCCGAGTCTCTGCGCGCGGCGCGCGGCGAGGGGCTCTTCCACATCCTCCTGCTCCACACGGACGTGGAGGGGCAGCTCAGCCGCCCCATCCCGGCGCTCTCGGTCGAGAAGCTGAAGGAACTGCGCGCGCTCGTCGATTACGTCGCGCTCGGCCACACGCACAAGCGCTTCGAGCTTGAGAACTGGGCCTTCAACCCCGGCTCGCTCGAAGCCTGCTCCATCGACGAGTACCGCGAGGAGCGCGGCCTCTACCTCGTCGAGGTGGACGACGCGCACAACGTCAAGGCGACCTTCGTCGACGACTACGTCCAGCGCCCGTTCCAGCGTCTGACCTACGACGTGTCGGGCGCGGAAGACCCGCAGGTCGTACACGACGGCGTGATGGAGACGGTGGCGCGGGAGGCGCGCGCGCACGACCCCGAGTCGGGTGAGCCCGCGCCCATCATCGAGATCAACCTGCGCGGCCACCTCGGCTTCAAGAACTCGCTGCTCGACATGCGGAAGATGCGCGAGGAGGCTTCGGAGAAGACGGGCGCGCTCCACGTCATGCTGAAGAACCAGAGCGTGCCCGTCGAGTACGCCGTGGCCGCGGGGCTCGACGCCGACACGTCGCGCGCGCACCGCGAGCGCAGAATCGTCGAAGACCTCATCGCGCGCGACAACCGGTACCGCGACCGCGCGCGCGAGATGGCCGAGCTGGTTCTGGAAGCCAAGCGCCGCGCGCTCGGCGACGAGCCGCCCGAGTCCATCCTCGAACTCATCGAGCAGAAGGTCGAGCCGCGCCCGCGCGACGACGAGAAGGAGGCCGCCGCGCCGGCCGCCCCCTCGCCCTCCGCGCTCGGCGCGCTCGAACGCAGCGCAGAGAGTGCCGTGACAAGTGATATGTGACGGGCGCGTGAACCGTGACGAGAAAAAAGACAGCCCTTAACTTGTCACGGCTGACGGCTCACGGTTCACACTCTTGTCACGGGTCACGGTTCACGGTTTACGCCTATCATGTCCGAAGCCCTCGACAAAGTGCGCGGCGTGCGCGAACTGCCACTGTTCCCGCTGCCGCTGGTGCTGTTCCCGGGCGTGCCGCTGCCGCTCCACATCTTCGAGGAGCGCTACCGCCGCCTGCTGGCCGACGTGCGCGCCTCGAACAACCTCTTCGGGCTCTCCAACTTCGTCCCCGAATCCGGCGCGGGAGACCGCCCGCCCGTCGGACACGTCGGCTGCGCGACCGAGGTCATCGAGGTGCAGCCGCTCCCCGACGGCCGCTCGAACATCATAACGATAGGGCTGGTGCGCTATCGCGTGGAGGAGTACGTCGAGCGCGGCGACCCGTATCTGGTCGCGCGCGTCGAGTTCTTCGAGGACGAGGAGGAGGAGGACGCGGCCGTCGTCGCGCTCCGCGCCGGCGAGGTGGCCGAGATGTTCATGCGCATCGCGCGCGCGATGCGCACCGCCAACGACGAGCGCGGCACGCTGCCCGAGCTTCCGCAGGACGACCCCGAGCGGCTCTCCTTCCTCGTCGCGGCCGTCGTGGAGATGGAGGCCGACGCCAAGCAGGGGTTACTCGAACTGCGCTCGACCGCCGAGCGCCTGCGCCGCCTCTACACGCTGCTCGCGCAGGCCGTCTCGTCCTACGAGGAGCGCGCGCGCACGCACGAGCTGGCGCGCGGCAACGGCCACGCCGGCAAAAAGGTTGATCTGTAAAGATGAGTTTGGGCGCTGACGACCAGACGGGCGCGGCGCGCGGCGTGAGCGTGCGCGTCCTCTTCTTCGGCGCGGCGCGCGAGGCGGCGGCCGACGAGCTGACGCTGACGCTCCCCGAGGGGGCGACCGCGCGCGCGGCCTTCGAGCGTCTGCTCGACGACTACCCCGGCCTGCGACGCTTCCGCTCCTCGCTCCTCGTCGCCGTCAATCAGGAGTACGCGCGCGACCTCGAAGTCGGGCTGAAGGAGGGCGACGAGTTGGCCCTCTTCCCGCCCGTGAGCGGCGGCGGCGAAGAAGAGCCCGCCGGCGTGGAAGGCGCGCGAGACTTCTTCGAGCTGACGACCGAGCCGATAGACGTGGGCGCGGTCGCGCGCCGCGTCGTCCCTCGCCGCTGCGGCGCGACCGTCACGCTCGACGGCTACGCGCGCGAGTGGACGAAGGGGCGCAAGACGCTCCACCTCGTCTACGAGGCTTACCCCCCGATGGCGCTCGCCGAGATGCGCCGCCTGTGCGCGGAGGCGCACCGCCTCTTCGACATCGAGCACGTCGGCATCGTCCACCGCACCGGCCGCACGGAGATCGGCGAGACCTCGGTCGTCATCTCCGTCAGCGCCCCGCACCGCCGCGCCGCCTTTGAAGCCTGCGAGTGGGCCATCCGCGAACTCAAGCGCACCGTTCCCATCTGGAAAAAAGAGTTCTTCGAGGACGGCGAAATCTGGGTCGAAGGCGAATTCGCGCCGAAAGATTCTGCCGAAGGGGTTTAAGGTCGGAAACACATGGGGCTCTGGACTGTCGCGCTGCTCGTCTTCCTGCTGAACCTGCCGTTCGGCTACTGGCGCGCGAGCTCGAAGAAGTTTGGGCGGCAGTGGATGCTGGCGGTGCACTTGCCGGTGCCGCTGGTCATCGCGCTGAGAATCTTTTCGGGGCTGGGGTGGAAGCTGATGAGCCTTCCCGTGCTCGTCGGCGCCTTCTTCCTCGGTCAGTTCGTCGGCGGGAAGGTGCGGCTGCTCATCTCGGGCAAGGGGCCGCGCTGACGTTCGCCCTTAACAATTTCATTACAGCGGCTGGAGAGATGACGGAGCGGATTCTGTTCAAGCGTCTGCACACGTTGGCGCGGCTGCCGACGCGCGGGAGCGCGGGCGCGGCGGGGCTCGATTTGTACGCGGCCGAGGGCTTGACCATACCGCCGGGCGGGCGCGCGGCCGTGCGGACGGGGCTGGCGGCGGCCGTCCCCGCGGGCTTCTACGGGCGGGTCGCGCCGCGCTCGGGGCTCGCCGTCCGCCACGGGATAGACGTGCTGGCCGGTGTGATTGATTCGGATTACCGGGGCGAGATTCTGTGCGCGCTCGTCAACCACGGCGACGAGCCGTTCGAGGTCGAGCCCGGGGCGCGCGTCGCGCAGCTCGTCGTCGAGGCCATCGCGACGCCCGAGCCCGCGTGGGCCGAAGACCTCGGAGAGACCGCGCGCGGCGCGGGCGGCTTCGGCAGCACCGGGCAAAAGTAAACGGGACAAAAGTAGAAAGGCGAAGGTGAAGAAGGAGGTACGCCTGCCCTCTTCACCTTCGCCTTTCTACTTTTTACTTTTACCTTTCGACCTGGACGGGCACGTCGTGCGTGGACTCGTTGCCGTGGAAGTCTCCGGCGATGATGCGGAGCGTGTAGTCGCCGGGTGGCAGTTCGCCTGTGTCCCACGCACCGCGCGCGGCGCGGCCGTCGCGGACGGTGTTCGTCAGCTCGTAGAGGAAGCGCGTGCGCGCGCTGCCGTAGACGGTGATGCCGCTCTCGTCGGCGTAGGCGATCTTGGTCGGCTCGTCGCCCGGCGGCAGGCGGTTGAACTCGATGTTGACTCTGACTCGCTCGAAGCCTTGCGCGGGAGAGCCGTCGGGCGTCAGCAGTTGGTAGCCGAGCTTGTAGAGGCCGAGGCGGCGGCGCGCCTGATTGCCGTCAACCTGATCGAAGGCGTCCACCACTATCCTGACCTTGCCGCGCAGGCGCGGCCGCACGCCCTTCTGCTGGTTCAGACGCGCGCCCGACTCGTCGAAGAGCCAGACGCCGTCCGCCTCTATCTTCGGCGCGGCGGCGTCGGTGAAGCCGTGGAAGGGGAGCGCGAGCGGGTTCAGCTCAGCGCCGGGCGGGCCGAGGTTCATGTGGACGTGGTACATGCGGTTGACGGTGCCGAGCGCGTCGCCGACGCGCAGGCGCGTCCCCCGCCGCAGACGCACGCGCGCGACCTTGCCTTCGGCGTCGCGGACGGCGACGAAGGGAGAGTTGCCGCGGAGCATCTCGTCCTTTTCATCTCGTCCGACGCGCAGGTGGATGTAGGTCATCAGCCCCGCGCGAAAGCCTTCGTTCAGACCGCCGAAGCCCCAGTTGGCGAGCGGGCTCGAAACCTTCTCCTCGCGCACGGCGCGCACGGTCTGGCCGTAGACGCCGAACACGTCGACGCCGCTGTGCAGGTGGTGCCGGCTGTCGTCGGTGCCGTAGGAGCCGCGCACCTCGCCCATCGTCGCCGCCATCTCGTGCCACCTGTCCTGCGGGTCGAGCGGCCACGGGAACGGCGCGCCGAGGCTCGCCACGTCGATGCGCGGCAGCACCCCTTCGCGCGCAGGGATGGCGGGCGCGACGCCTTCGCGCTCGTCGTCGGAAGATAAAAGACCGCCCCGCTTCCTCGCTTCATCGCCGGGCGCGCGGGCGCTCACGACGTGGCGGACGAGGTAGTGGGCGGCGTCTGCGACGACGAGCGAGCCGTCTTCGGCGAGCGCGAGACCGGCCGGCTGGTTGAAGCGCGCGGCCGCGCGGCCGTCGCCGTCGGCGAAGCCGGAGCCGAGGCCGGCGATGACGCGCGCCGCGCCGTCGGGCGCGACCTGCACGACGCGTCCGCGGTCAAGCTCGGTCACGTAGAGAAAGCCGTCGCGCGTGAGCGCGAGCCCCGTGGGCTTCGACAGCTCGAAGGGCGCGGCCGTCGCGGGCGGGAGCGACGGCGTGTTAGCCGCACCGTTGTCGCTCGTCGGCGTCGCGGCGTCGTTCGACGTACCGGCGTTTGCGGCCGTCGCGGTGTCGGGCGGGACGTAGAGGTTGAGCGTCGAGACCTGTCCGTCCTTCGTAATCCTGCGCAGGCGGTTGTTGCCCGTGTCCGCGACGTAGACCTCGCCCGTCTCCGCGATTGCCAGCCCGCAGGGCGTGTCGAAGAGCGCGGCGTCGAGCGCGCCGCCGTCGGCATGCCCCGGCGTTCCGGTTCCCGCCAGCGTCTTCACATTCCCGTCCTTCGTAATCACGCGGACGCGGTCGTTGTACGTGTCGGCGACGTAGACTTCGCCCTCGCGCCCGACGGCGACGCCGACCGGCGCGTCGAACTGCGCCTGCGTCCCCGCGCCGTCGCGGAAGCCCGCCGCGCCGTCGCCCGCCAGAGTCGTCACGACCCCCTCGGGCGTCACGCGCCGCACGCGGTTGTTGCCCGTGTCCGCGACGTATAGATTCCCCGCGGCGTCGAGCGCCAGCCCCGACGGCGTGCTGAAGGATGCGCCCGCGCCCGCGCCGTCGGCGAAGCCCTCGCGCCCGCCCGCCAGAGTCAGAACCTGCCCGAGCGGCGTAACCTTGCGAATACGGTTCGACTCGCCCGCGTCCGAGACGTAGACGCTGCCGTCCGTCCCGACCGCGACGCCGTAGGGCTCGCCGAAACTCGCACCGGCCGCCGCGCCGTCTTGCGCGCCCGGCGAGCCGTCGCCCGCCACGGTCGCCACGCGCGCGGCCCAGCCCGCCTGCGTCGCGCGTTGCGCCGGACGACTCCACTTGCTGAGCAGCAGGTAGAGCCCGCCGACGGCCCCGAGCGGGAGCGCCCCGAGCAGTAGAAAGAGGATTAGGTATCGCGCCGCGCCGCGTCGCCCGTCAGTGTTTTTCAAGCGAGTCAGTCACCAGAATGAATCGTCAGTGTTCGTCGCAGAACTTTACCGGAAGAGTTTTTCCGCCCGCCGGCTTCCGTGTCAAACGCCCGCGCTCGAAACGAGGGTGTAGACGCGCGCCCCGCCGCCGGGGTATGCTGCCCGTCCAACCGCTCTACCGAAACCAATCGCAACACGGAACCGGAGTCGAAACATGCCCAAGCATCTGTCGCCGCTCGCACGCGCGGCCGCCGCACTGACCTTCGCCGCCTGTCTCTCGCTCCCGGCCCACGCGCAGCAGGCGACGCCCACGCCCGCCCCGACGCCGGAGCCACAGCAGGAGGACGCCACCACCGAGATCAGGTCTTTCGAGCGGCTTGAGTGGCGCAACATCGGGCCGGCCAACATGGGCGGGCGCGTGGCCGACATCGAAGGCGTCGCCGGACGCCCCGAAGTCGCCTACGTCGCGACGGCCTCGGGCGGTCTCTTCAAGACGACCAACGGCGGCGTGCGCTGGACTCCGCTCTTCGAGCGGCAGGGCACCATCTCAATCGGCGACATCGCGCTTGAGCCCGGCAACCCCGACGTCATCTGGCTCGGCGCGGGCGAGTCGGCCGTGCGCAACTCGGTCTCGTTCGGCGACGGCGTCTACAAGTCCACCGACGGCGGGGTGACGTGGCGGCACATGGGCTTACGCGACTCGGTTCACATCTCGAAGGTGCTGGTTCACCCGCGCAACCCCGACGTGGTCTACGTCGGCGCGCAGGGGCGCGCCTACGGCCCCAACGAGGAGCGCGGCGTCTTCATGACGGCCGACGGCGGCAGGACGTGGCAGAAGACGCTCTACCTCGGCCCCGAGCACGGCGTCGCCGACATGGACATCGACCCGTCGAACCCCAACGTCGTCTACGCGGTGATGTGGAAGTTCCGGCGCACGCCGTGGGGTCACACGTCGGGCGACGAGCGCGGCGGACTCTTCAAGTCAATCGACGGCGGGCGCACTTGGAAGAAGCTCGAAGGGGGACTGCCCAAAACCATCGGCCGCATCGGCGTCGCGGTCGCGCACTCCGCGCCCAACGTGGTCTACGCCATCACCGAGGCGAAGGAGGGCACGCTCTGGCGCTCGGACGACCGCGGCGAGACGTGGCGCAACGTCTCGAAGCAGACCTCGATAGTCTCGCGCGGCTTCTACTACACGCACGTCCGCGTCGACCCGACCAACGAGAACCGCGTCTACGCCGTCGCCTCGAACCTCTACGTCTCCGTAGACGGCGGGCGCACGTTCCGCAACATCACGGGGCGGCAGCACGTCGATTTCCACGCGCTCTGGATAGACCCGCAGCAGCCGCGGCGCGTCTGGGCGGGGCAGGACGGCGGCGCCACCGTCACCTTCGACGGCGGCGACAGTTGGGAGTACCTCAACAACATCCCGTGGGGGCAGTTCTATCAGATTCATGTGGACAACCGTCAGCCGTTCTACAACGTGATGGGCGGCTTGCAGGACAACGGCACTTGGACGGGCCCCAGCCGCACGCGCGAGCCCGTCGGCATCCAGAACGACGACTGGCGGATGATTAGTTTCGGCGACGGCTTCTACGTGCTCAACCACCCGGACGACCCCGACCTCTATCTTTCAGAGTCGCAGGGCGGCAACGTCGTCCGCACCGACATGCGCACGCGCGAGCAGCAGCTCGTCGTCCCCTACATGGGCGACGACGGCGGCCCGGCCGAGTTCGCCAAGTACCGCTTCAACTGGAACTCGCCGCTCGTCCCCGGCGCGCACGACAAGAACACCGTCTACCTCGGCGGCAACGTCGTCTTCAAGTCGACGGACTTCGGCAAAAGCTGGACGGCCATCAGCCCCGACCTGACCACGAACGACAAGTCGAAGCAGAGGAGCGCGGGCGGCCCCGTCGCCTTCGAGAACACAGGGGCCGAGTATCACACGACGGTCATCAGCATCGCCGAGTCGCCGTTGCGCGCCGGCCTCATCTGGGCCGGCACGGACGACGGCAACCTGCAGGTGACAACCGACGGCGGGAAGAACTGGCGCAACGTGACGGGGAACGTCGCGGGGCTTGCCGCCAACTCGGCCGTCTCGCACGTCGAGCCGTCGCGCACGGACGCGGATTTGGCTTACGTCTCCTTCGACCGTCACCAGCTCGACGACCGTCGGCCTTACGTCTACAGGACCTCGGACGGCGGACGCACCTTCCAGAACATCACCGGCAACCTGCCCGCCAACGCCTACGTCTGGGTCGTGCGCGAAGACCCGAAGAACCCGCGGCTCCTTTACGCCGGGACGGAACTCGGGCTCTACGTCTCTTACACGGCGGGCGGCAACTGGACGAGTTTGGCGCTCAAGAACCTGCCGAACGTCGCCGTCCACGACATCGTCGTCCACCCGCGCGACAACGACATCGTCATCGGCACGCACGGCCGCAGCATCTACGTGCTCGACGACGCGACGCCGATTCAACAACTGACGCCCGAGGCGGCGCGCGAGGACGTGCGTCTGTTCGCGCCGCGCACGGCGCTCCGCTACGCCACGCGCATGACGCGCTACGGCGTCGGCGACAAGGTTTTCGCCGGCCAGAACCCGCCCTACGGCGCGCTCGTCAGCTACTACCTGAAGGCGAAGCCCGACGACAAGACGAAGGTGCAGATTCAAATCCTCGACGCCGCGGGCAAGCTGGTCTCCGAAATCAACAACGTCGCGAAGGAGCGTGGCTTGAACCGCGTCAACTGGAACCTGCGCTACGGCGGCCCGCAGGTGCGCCGCCCGCCGACGGACGAGGAGACGCAGTTCACGGGCGGCCCGCGCGGGCCGCAGGTGCTGCCCGGGACTTACACCGTGAGGCTGCTGGTCGGCGAGAAGCGTTACGAGCAGAAGGTGGAGGTGAGGCTCGACCCGACGGTCAGCGTGCCGACGGCCGACCTGAAAGAGACGCTCGACATGATGCTTCGCCTGCGCGACATGCAGACGGCCACGAACAACGCGCTGCGCACGCTCGACAGCATCAAGTCGCAGATCGAGTTCGTCGAGCGCACCGTGCGCGACCGCCTCGGCGCGTCCGAGGTGCCGAAGGACTTGACCGACCGGCTCGCCGCGCAGAAGAAGCGCGTCGAGGAGTTGCAGAACAAGCTCGCGCAGCCCGAGGGCGGATTAGGCTTCGAGGGGCGCGCGCAACTCGTCGACCGCATCGGCGGCCTCTTCTTCACGCTCGACGGCGCGAACGCCGCGCCGACGCCGGCCGCGCGCGACCTTTACGCCGACTTGCAGAAGGAGTTCGACGCGAAAATCGGCGAGGTCAACACGTTCCTCTCGGACGCCGTCCCGCAGCTCAACGAGGCGCTGCGCCGCGTGGGCGCGCCCACGCTCATGACCGGCAAGCCCGTCGAGCTGCCGAAGCCTT
>JBEVKV010000562.1:0-7008 GCA_040509515.1 Pyrinomonadaceae bacterium
CGACGGCGCTGGCGGCGCTGCTCGTCATCAACGCCGCTTATTTCTTCGACCACCGACCGCTCGGCGTCGAGGGCGTGAAGTGGGTGCAGGAGAAAGCCCCCGGCAACCCGGAGGCGTCGCTCTTCGCCGTCGAGGCCGCGTCTTACGTGCTGCCGACCGACTTCGTGCTCGGCGTCTTCTGGCAGTTGTGGCACAACCGCGAGGGGCACAACGCCGGGCTGCTCGGCATGTACAGTCCGACCGGCTGGTGGTACTACTTCCCCGTCGCCTTCTCGCTGAAGGCGACGCTGCCGTTCCTCCTGCTCTCGCTCGCCGCGCTCGGCTGGGGCGCGTACGGACTTTTAAGGAGGCGCGACCGGCGCTTCCTGCTCCCGCTCGCGGCCTTCGCCGTCTACGCGGCCGTCTCTATGGCCGGCGCGCTCAACCTCGGCATACGCTACTTCCTGCCGGGCTACGTGTTCCTCTTCATTTTGGGCGGCGCGCTGCTCGAACGTTTGTGGACTTCGACGCGCGGGCGTCGCGTCGGCGCGGTCGTCGCGGCCGCGCTGCTCGCGTGGACGTGCGTCGAGGCGGCGCGCGCCTACCCGAATCACATCAGCTACTTCAACCAGCTCGCCTACGCGAAGCCGCACTGGTGGTATCTGTCCGACTCGAACGTCGAGTGGGGCGACGACACGCGCGCGCTCGCCGAGTACCTGCGGTCGAAGGGCGAGACGAAGGTGCGCTCGATGTTCCTCGGCGGCTTCCTGCCGCTCCACCACTACGGCGTCGACTACCTCGACGCGCGCGGGACGCCGCCGGGCGCGACGCGCTACACGGCCGTCGGCGCGAGCTTCCTCAACGGCTCGACCGTCGAGAACTACGAGCGCGAGGGGCGGCCCGTCACCGAGGACGAGCGCGTCAACGCCTTCGACGCGTACCGCCGCCGCACGCCGGAGAAAATCTTCGGCGGCTCCATCTACCTCTTCCGCGAAGACGGCCGCTGAAACAAACAGAATTTGAAATTTGAAAGTTCAAATTTGAAATTCGGGTCTTTGCTCTGGGTGCTGCTCGCCGCGGCGGGCCTCGCCTTCTACGCGTGTGGCGCGGGCGAGAACCCGCCCGGCTTCTTCATCGACGAGTCTTCGGTCGCCTACAACGCGCACACAATCTCCGAGGCGGGGCGCGACGAGCACGGCGAGCCGTGGCCGCTCTACTTCCGCGCGTTCGGGGATTATAAGAACCCGACTTACGTATACCTGCTGGCGGCCGTCTTCCGCGCGGCGGGGCCGTCGGCGGCCGCCGCGCGTTACCTGAGCGCGACGTTGGGCGTGCTGGCGGCGCTCGCTCTCGGGCTGCTCGGCGCGCGCCTGACGGGGCGGAGCGCGGCCGGCCTGCTCACGGCCCTGACGGCGCTGCTGACGCCGTGGCTGTTCGAGTTGAGCCGCGTGGTCGTCGAGGTCGCGGCCTACCCGCTCGCGGTCGCGCTCCTGCTGCTGGCCGCGCACCGCGCGTCGCGAAAGGAGGCGTGGGGTTTCGCGGACGCGGCGCTCGTCGCGCTCGCGCTCGCGCTCGTCACGTACACTTATTCGACCGGGAGGCTGACGGGGCCGCTGCTCGCGCTCGGGCTGCTGCTGCTGGCGACGACGCGCGCGCGGCTGCGTTCGGTGTTGACGACGTGGGCGCTGTACGGGCTTTCGCTCGCCCCCCTGCTCGTCTACCACCTGCGACACCCCGAGGCGCTGACCAAGCGTTTCAACTACCTGACCTACGTCACGCCCGAGAGCGGCTACGCGGATGACGCGTGGGAGTTCCTCAGGCACTTCGCCGCCAACCTCAACCCGTGGCGGATGCTCGTCACGGGCGACGTGAACACGTACCAGATCGCGAGCGTCCCGGGCGTCGGGCTCGTGCCCTTCGCGGTCTTCGCGCTCGCGCTCGTCGGCGCGTGGCTCGCGCTGCGCGCGGCGGGGCGCGACGCGTGGTGGCGCTTCCACCTCTACGGCGTCGCCGCCGCGGTCGTGCCCGCGTCGCTGACGAACGACTACTTTCACATGCTGCGGCTCGCGGCGCTGCCCGTCTTTCTCCTCGCGCTCGTCGCGCCCGCCTTCGCGTGGCTCTTGAGGGGGGGACGCGCGCGGCGCGCGGCGCTCGTCGCGCTCGTCGCGCTCACGCTCGCGCAGGGCGCGTACTTCCGCCGACGGTTCGAGCTTTACGCCGCCGCGCCCGAGCGCCTGCACATGTTCGACGCGGATTACCCATCGAAGCTCCTGCCGGCGGCGCTGGCCGCCTCGCCGCGCGAGATTCACCTCGCGGACTCGACCTCCGTGCCCGGCTACGTGCAGGCGCTCTGGCACGGCGCGGCGGCGGGACTTCCGCCCGCGACGTTCATCAGGCTCCGCCCCGAAGAGCCAGCGCCGGCCGCGGCGGTCGTCATCACCACGGAGGACGTGCGGCCGCGCTGCCGCGTGCTGGCCGAGAGCGAGCCCTACACGGTCTGCGCGACCGAAGGGCCGCCGCGCTCGCCCGCGCCGCTGCCCGAAGGCGACTTCCGCGCCGAGTTGCGCGCCGTCGAAGTCCCGGCGCGCGTCGCGGCGAAGGCGCGCGTGAAGATTCGCGTCGCGTTGAGGAACGCCGGGGGGACGGTCTGGCTCGCGCGCGAGCGTGGACTCTCGCCGTTCCAGTTGAGCGCCGCCAACCACTGGCTCGACGCCGAAGGCCGGGTCGTCACGAACGACGACGGACGCGGCGCGCTCCCGCGCGACCTGCGCCCCGGCGAGGAGGCCGAAGTCGCCTTCGACATCAACGCGCCGCGCCTCCCCGGCGACTACATTCTTGAGATAGACATGCTGCAAGAGGGCGTCTCCTGGTTCGCCCTCAAGGGCTCGAAGACGCTGCGCGTCCCTGTGAAGGTCGAGTAGACAGTAGTGTCTACTGTCTACTTCTCTTCAACGCTTCAGCGTACACGTCGAGGGTGGCGCGGGCGGCGCGGTGCCAGGAGAAGTGCGCGGCGCGCGCGAGGCCGGCTTCCGAGAGCGAGCGGCGGGTGGGCTCTTGGTCGAGGAGTTCGAGGAGTGTGCGCGTGAGCGCGGCCGTGTCGCGCGGGTCGAAGAGGCGGGCGGCGCCGGCCGTGACCTCTTCGACCGCCGGCGTGCGCCCGGCGACGACGGGCGCACCGCAGCTCATCGCTTCGAGCGGCGGCAGCCCGAAGCCCTCGTAAAGCGACGGGTAGACGAAGACGCGGCACGTCGAGTAGAGCGCGCGCAGTTGCGCGTCGGAGACGTAGCCGGTGAGCGTGACGCTTCGGCGCGCGGGCGAGCGTTCCAGAGTCTCGAAGAGCGGCCCCGTCAGCCAGCCGCGCCCGCCCGCGATGACCAGCCGGAGCGGCGACCCGGGGCGTTCGCGCAGCACCTCCTCGAACGCGCGGACGAGCGTCGAGAGGTTTTTGCGCGGCTCGATGGTGCCGACCGCGAGCAGGAACTCGCCGCCCACCCCGAGCCCGCGCAGAGCCTCTTCGGCCTCCGCGCGCGCCACGGGCTTAAAACAGTCGCGCGCCGCCTCGTGGACGGCGAAGACCTTCGAGGCCGGGACGCCGAGGTGCTCGCAGACCTCGCGGCGCATGGCTTCTGTCGGCGTGACGACCGCCTCGGCCGCGCGCGTCATCAGCGGCAGACGCCTGCGCGCGCGCCGGACGCCGCGCCGCTCGTGCGTCTCGGGGTGGGTGAACTGCGAGAGGTCGTGGACGGTGACGACGCGCGCCGCGCCGCCCCACAAAGGCACGTCGTAGTTCGTCCCGTGGAACAGCCGCAAGCCCCGCCGCCCCGCGTAGCGCGGCAGCCCCGCAGACCACCAGCGCTTTCCGAGCGCGCCCACGCGCACACGCGCCTCGCTCAAATTCGGGGGCAGGCTCTCGCGCTCTCCGAGGTCAAGGGGCGGGTGAGACGAAGGGTAGGCCAGCTCGAACTCGTCTTCGGGCGCGGCCAGCGCCAGCGCCCTCGCCAGCTCGAACGTGTAGTGGCCGACGCCCGCGCGCGGGATGGTGAGCGGGATGGCGTCGAGACCGATGAGCATAAAGAAGTAGTCAGTAGTCAGCAGGGAGAAAACTAACGGCGGGCGTCGTGGTTTTAAACCGCAACGCCCGCCGTGATTTTCTACTGACTACTGTCTGCTGTCTACCGTCTACTGAATCGTGATTCGCGGCGCGGTGTCGGCCGGGCGGCTGGTGGAGGTCGTGCCGCCGAGCGTGACGCTGACGATGACGGGCACGTCGCCCGCGCCCGCGAGCGAGGCGGGCAGCGTGACCGTGATCTGGTCGAAGCCCGGCGTGTTCGACCGGCCGATCCTGACCGGCGTCGTGGTCGGGTCGGTCGTCCCCGTGATGTCCGTCGTCCCGATGCGGACGGTGACGTTGCTCGGCGAGGTCACGCCCCGGACGCCCGTCACGAAGAACATCACCTGCGTCGCCACCGTCTCGGTCTGCGCGGACGTGCAGTCGCCCGTCGTGCCCGAGCCGGCCGGCCTCGTCGTCGTGATGGGGAACGGCTCGCCCGGCGCGTTGACGCACGGGTTAGTCACGTTGAGCGCGGCGGCGCGCCCGCCCGCCCCGTTCGTCGAGGTGAAAATGTCGGGCTGCGTCGTGTTGAGCAGCACGGAGGTGCGGATGAGAGAGCCGTTGTTGAAGACGGCGATTGGCGCGGCCGTCGCCGAGGCGGCGAGCCCCGGCGGCACGACGAAGTTGATCTGGTTGGGGCCGACGAAGTAGAGCCCGGCCGCCGAGCCCGAGACCGTGACGGTCACGCCCGACAGCTCGACGGGCAGCGGCGGGCGGCGCTGCGTCTCGTGCGCGTTGTTGCGGTCGACCTCGGCGGTCGCCGGCGCGAGCGTGAGCGTCGAGCGCATGATGCCGAGCATCCCGGGCGCGAGCCCCGAGACCTGCGGCGGCGTCGGCGTCGGGACGACCGCGCGGTCGCTCGCGCCGGTGAAGAACGAGACCGGCGCGGCCGTGGTCGCCGGCGTCGGCGAGGGCGCGGGCGTCTCCGCACCGGGGTTGACGAGCGGGATGAGCTGGTAGTGGGCCTCGGCCAGCCCGTCGGCGTTGCCGCCGCCCTGCTCGTTGCGCAGCGTCAGCGCCATCCGGCGGATGGTGTCGGCCGGGAACGGCTGGACGGCGTTGAACGAGCCGGTCAGCAGGTTCGTCACGCGCGCGACGTTCGTCAGCGTCTCCAACGGCGCGGAGAAAATCTGCACGCGGTTCAACTGGTTGAGCCCCTGCCCCGCGGTCGTCTCGACCGTGCCGTCGGCCCTCAGATTCAGGTTCGACGCCCAGAGGACGCGCGTCGAGTCGGCCGTGAAAGTCGGGAAGTGCAGCTCCACGTCGAACTGTCCGGTGGGCGCGCGCACGGAGACCTGCGCCGGGGCGGGGGCGGCCCCCGTCACGTTGGCGATGAAGATGCCGGTCGTCGCCACGATGGCGCCGTTGATGGTGCCGTCGGAGTTGAAGGCGCTGGCGGTCGACTCGAAGGCGACGCGGGTGCCGTCGCGGCTGATGCGACGCCCCTGACTGAGAATGTTGACGCTCACGCCCTCGCGCCCGAAGTTGGTGTCGGGCGGCGTGCGCGTGATCTGCCGCAGCGCGCCCTTCGCGCCGGCCACGGGGTTGTAATCGACGACGAAGATTTCGCCGTTGCCCTTGTTGGCGTCCGATTCGGCCGCGCCCTCGGTGATGATGTTGTCGGCGTTCGAGATGAAGGCGATGCGGCAGCCGGTCGCGGCGGCCGGCGGGCACGAAGAGATTGACGGGCTCTCGTTAAAGGTCAGCCGCCCGAGCGGGCTCCCCGTGATGGGCACGTCGGCCGTGTTCGTGAGCTGGAGGAAGGTGCCCGCCCCCACGCCGCTGTTGCGGTAGAGGAAGACCTCCTTGTTGTTTTTGGTGCCGTCGTTGTCCGAGCCGACGATGCCGGTGCGCGCCTTCGAGATGAAGGCGACGAGCGAGCCGTCGTCGTTGACCGAGGGCGCGTAGTTGTCGAGCGCGAAGGAGGCCGGAAAGAACGACCCGGCGGGGCGCGGCGTGGCCGTCGTGGCGGTGAAGGTGACGCGCTGCGGCGTGTTCGCCGCCAAATCGACGTTGGCGACCTCCGTGCCCTGCGAGAGGTCGATGTCGGCCACGTCGGGGATGCGGTAGATGAAAATCTCGGTGTTGCCGTCGGCCTTGAGCGCGGCGGTGTGGTTCGCGCCCGTGAAGTTCTTCGGCGAGACCGAGCCGTCGGCGTCGCTGTAGGCGTTCGAGGCGAAGACGATCCACTTGCCGTCGCGGCTGAGCGAGGGCTGGAGGCTGATGACGGCCACGTCGATGTTGGCCGGGTCGACCGGGGTTCTGGTCGCGTCCTTGAGCACGCTCGTCGTGTTGGTGATCTGGAAGATGCGGCGCTGCGCGTAGTCGAAGAGGAAAATCTCGTGGTTGCCGTCGACGTTGTTGCGCGCGGCCGAGCGGTTGGTGGCGATGTCGCCTGTCGACTCGATGACGACGAAGCGGCCGTTGCCGCTGATGTCGCCGGCGAAGGAGTCGCGCGGCAGCGGCGGCGGCGTGGCCCCGGGGGTCGGCGTCGTGGCCGGCGTCGCCGTCGGCGTGGGCGTCGGGGTGCCGGGGATGGTCGTCGAGGTAATCTGGAAGATGGCGGTGTCGGGCGTCGCCGAGAGCGTCTGCGCTTGCGCGGCCGGGCCGCCCCAGGCCGCGATTAAGGCGGCGGCGAGCGCGACGACGGCCGCGCACGCGCGCGACAGACGGAATGCGTGCTTCACGAAAAATCCTCCGGACGGGAGCATATGAGATCGCTGACTGAATAAGCCCAAGGGAGACTTTCGGGCGCAGGCCCTAGCGGGCACCTGCGGTGCGGCCCCGGCGGGAGCCGCCCCTCTAGGTCGGGCGCGCCGCTGGAGTAAAGAAACCGCATTTTACGCGTAAGCCTCGCACACGCGCAACCACCGGACGCTTAACTCGTAACGGCGGACGCCGAACCGTAAGCCGTTTCG
>JBEVKV010000563.1:0-15150 GCA_040509515.1 Pyrinomonadaceae bacterium
TGGAGCCGCGAGTCATACCGTTGGCCGGTGACATAATCCGACGTTTGCGCGACACTGCCGCGCGTTAAGATTCTCCGAGCTTCTATGGACGGGTGACGGAAGTAAGCCCCAAGCTTCCGGGACGCCTCAAGCCACACCCTCCGGCGGCGCGGCAATCAGAATCACCGGGACGCCCGCCGCCGTCGCGCAGTAACGTCTTCTCGGCACCGCCAACACTTCCGCCACTTTAAAGACCCGGGCAGCCGGCAAACGCACGCTGCTCTTGAGCACATCCAGAGGTAAAGTTTATGTTCAGGCTCACCTTGCTCTTCCTCGTCCTCCTGCTCGGCTTTGCCGTCCTACCCGCCTCGGCGCAGAGCAACTACGCGACGCTTTCGGGGACGGTCTACGACCCGCAGCGGGAGGCCGTGCCGGGCGCGACGGTGCGCGCCACCAACGCGGGCACGCGCGCGATGCGTCAGGCGACCACCAACGAGCAGGGCGCGTTCCAGCTCACGGGTCTCCTTCCCGGCGAATACGAGCTAACGGTCGAGGCCAAAGGCTTCGCCGCGTTGACACGAACGGTCAACGTCGAGGTCGGCCAGCAGTTGGCGCTCGACGTTGACCTGAAGATCACGGACGTGACCACCACCGTCGAGGTCAAAGACGAGGCCGCCGTGCTCCGCACCGCGGACGCGAGCGTCGGCGAAGTCGTCGAGCAAAAGTCCGTCCGTAGCCTCCCCTTGAACGGCCGGATGCTCATCGACCTCGTGCTCACCGTGCCCGGCGCGCACGAGAGCCACGGCGCGCAATCCGGCGACATGAGCCCGCTCTACTGGCGACCCGGTCAGCGCTCGGCCGTCAGCATCGGCGGCAACCGCCCGAACGCGAACTACTTCCTCCTCGACGGCGCGACCAACACCGACCCGACCTTCAACACACTCAACCTCAGCCCCTCGCCCGACGCGGTGCAGGAGTTCCGGGTTCAGACCGGGAGTTATTCCGCCGAGATGGGCGGCGCGGGCGGCGGGCAGGTCAACATCGTGACGCGGACGGGGACGAACGACTTTCACGGGACGCTTTACGAGTTCCTGCGCAACGACGCGCTCGACGCGCGCACCTTTAACGAGATGGGCGAGGAGTCGCAGCACCTCCGTCGGAACAACTTCGGCGCGTCGTTCGGCGGCCCCGTCCGTAAGAACCGGAGCTTCTTCTTCGTCAACTACGAGGGGCTGCGCCTCACCGAGGCGATGACGATGACGCAGACCGTGCCGACGATGGAGGAGGTCATGGGCGACTTCTCGATGAGCGGCGCGACCATCTACAACCCCTTCAGCTCGCGCCCCAACCCGAACTTCGATTCGACGCGGCCGGTCGGCCCCTCCAACCCGCAGATCATCCGCGACCCCTTCCCCGACAACGTGATCCCCGAAAACCTCATCAGCCCGCAGGCGCGACTCTTTCTTGAGAAGTACGTGCCGCGCCCCAACATGGAGATGGGGATGAACGGTTGCGGCATGAACATGACGATGATGGGCACGCCGCAGGTGACGGGCGCGGGGCTCGACTGCAACAACTACATGGACGTGCGCGCCATGCGCCACAAGACCGACCAGGCCACTTTCCGCTTCGACCAGAACTTCGAGCGCGGCGACAATCTCTTCGTCCGCTACTCGTTAAGCAGCGAACGCGGCTTCACGCCGCAGAACCTGCCCGGCTTCGGCGCGCTGCACGACAACCTCTCGCAGCACGGCGTCGTCGGCTGGACGCGCATCATCAGCCCTTCGGTCGTCAACTCCGCCACGGTCACCGTCTCGCGGCTCTCGATGCACCGTTCGTCGGAGAACAGCGAGGAGAACGACATCGTCTCCGAACTCGGCATCCTCGGCGTCGGCTTCGGCGGCAAGGGCGCGTACGGCGCGCCGTACTTCAACGTGCAGGGCTACTCGCCGATGGGCGACAGCTTCATCGCGACGCCCATGCACGCGTGGGACACCATCCTCGAAGCGCGCGACACGCTGAGTTGGCAAGTCGGCCGCCACAGCTTGAAGCTCGGCGGCAGCTACCGCCACTTCATCTGGCCGATGTGGGGCTTCTTCCAGAACCGCGGCTACTACCAGTTCACCAACGGATTCACGACGCAGACGGCGACGAACGACGGCACGGGCTCCGCGCTCGCGAGCTTCCTGCTCGGTCTGCCCGCGGTGAAGCAGCGTCAGGCCGGCATTCCGCAGATGCAGTTGCGCCAGTGGTACGCCGACGCCTTCGTGCAGGACAGCTTTCAACTGACGCGCAACACGACGATTCAGCTCGGCCTGCGCTACGAGTACATGAGCCCGCTGCGCGACATCCGCTACCCGAACACGAATTTGACGTTCCGGAACGGGCGTCCCTTCGTCTTCGTCGGCGGGCAGCAGGGCTTCCCCGAGGGGCTCATGCACTCGAACAAGCTCAACTTCGCCCCGCGCTTCGGCGTCTCGCACAACATCCCCCGCTGGGGACTCGTGCTGCACGGCGCGTTCGGCATCTTCTACACGCCGGTTGACATGAACACATGGTGCAACCAGCGCCACAACGTCCCCTTCGTCTTCCCAGAGACGCAGCAGAGCGACAACTTCACGCCGGCCGCGGGCATCGTCGCCACGCACTTCAACTTCGGACAACCCGTGCTCGGACAGACGACCGTCAGCTTCGCCGCCTTCGAGGCCGACGCGCCCCCGCAGTACATCGAGCAGTGGAGCCTCTCGGTCGAGAAGAGCCTCGGCGCTTCGATGACTTTGGAACTCGGCTATCTGGGCTCGCGCGGTCTGCACCTCCAGCGCTCGCGCCTCATCAACAACGCGCCGGCCGGGCCCGGCGCCATCGGCCCGCGAAGACCCTTCACGACCCTCAGCTTCCTGCCGGGCACGGTGCTGCCCGATAACATCACGGTCGCCAACACGACCTTCCCCGTCAGCGGCATCAACCTGCTGGAGAACTCCGCGCGGAGCTGGTACGACGCGGGATACGCGAACGTTCGCCGCCGCTTCTCGCGCGGCTGGACGTTCCTCGCCAACTACACCTTCGCCAAGAGCCTCTCGGACGCGCCCGACTTCCGCTCCCCGATGTTCGAGTCCGCCATCCCGCAGAACAACTTGAACCTCCTGCTGGAGAAAGGGCCGGCCTGCGACATCCGCCACCGTTTCTCCATGAGCCTCGTCTACGACCTCCCGGGCGTAGGCCGCAACGGCTTCGTCAAGGCGCTGACGCGCGGCTGGCAGTTGGCGACCGTCTATCAGGCGCAGAGCGGCTACCCGCTGACCGTCTCCGTCTTCGGCGACACGGCCAACTCCGGGACGCTGCTCGGCGAGAACCCCGTCCGCGCCAACTACACGGGGCAGGAGGTCTTCGGGCCGGGGACGCGCACGGCCGACCGCTGGTTCAACCCCGCGGCTTTCTCCACACCCGCCGCCTTCACCTTCGGGAACGTCGGGCGCAACACCGTCTACGGCCCCGGCATGAAGACGCTGGACGTGGCGCTGCAACGTGAGTTCGCGCTGACGGAGAAGGTGCGCTTTCAGGTGCGCGGCGAGCTTTTCAACGCGCTCAACCACACCAACCTCGGGACGCCGAACCGCTTCGTCAACACGCCGCAGTTCGGCACCATCACCGAGGCCGCGACGCCGGGACGTGAAGTCCAACTCGGCGCGCGCGTTTCCTTCTAAACCGCGCGACCCACAACAAGGGACACGTCGCAGCGGTTAAGCGTCCGGTTCGAGCTGAAGACGCACGCCCGCCCGTGTCTGTGCGGGGGCGGGCTCGACCTCCGGCGTGATTGCGGGCGTCAACTGTTCCGCCCGCTTACGTTCCCGAAGCCGCGGGTGTAATGGCGATGACTGTCAGCTTGTCGCCCTTGAAGTTGAATTTGATACCGGGGTAGATCAGTTCGGCGATATCCCCGGAACTTTCGCGCCTGGCGGGCTCGCCGTAAGCGGCGATGACCTGCGCCGTGCTCGCGCCCCACGTCAGGTTCTTGTCCGGCGCGCCCTGGAAAGATTGGAATTTTGTCTTCCCACTCGAATACAGCGGTGCGTTGCCGATGAATCGAACCACTTTGACGCGACCGGCGGCGTCATAAACAACGACCACGCCTTTGGCGAAATAAGTCGCGTAAAAGTTATCCGGGCTGCTGTTGTCGAAGACCTCCGACTTTCCCAGCACGGCCTCTACTTCAGAGGACGACGCGCCGATAACGACCCGCCCCCAGCCTTTGCCGGCGACGATGAAGTCTTTCGCGGCGGCGGCGGCGGCACTGCCCGGCAACCCGGCGATTAGAAATTCGACACGCTGGTTCTTCAACCGGCCTCCGGCCGTGGGGTTCGGGTCGACCGGCATCGTCGCGCCGTACCCTTTCGCCGTGAGCCGAGTCTTCACGCCCAGTTTTATCAATTCGCGGCGGACAAGTTCCGCGCGCTTTTCACTCAAGGCCACTTCGGCCGCGGGCCCGCCCTGACCGGCCGCAGTCGCTTCCGACTTAAAGGTGTGGACGCCGACCTCGACCGTCGTGCCGGCGGGCAGCTCGTTCAAGAGCGCGGCCTGCTTTTTCAGGTTGGCCATGCTCTCGGGGGAGAGCTTTTCCGTCGCGACGCCGTCCGCGACGGATACTGTTTGAAAGTTAAGCGGCAGCGAGTTGATCTTGCCGACGATCTCGATGGCTTTGCGCAACAGCTCGATTCGCTGATCGGAGACCTGTGCGTATTGGTTGACCGGCGCGGCGAGCGCGAGCAGCAGGAGCCAAACTGTTCTTATCGGTCTGTT
Organism: Pyrinomonadaceae bacterium; assembly: GCA_040509515.1. Taxonomy (GTDB): domain Bacteria; phylum Acidobacteriota; class Blastocatellia; order Pyrinomonadales; family Pyrinomonadaceae; genus QHXN01. The sequence continues at coordinate 4,777 of JBEVKV010000563.1, forward strand.
CATATCGTGTCGGCTTTCCCTTCCTCCCGAGGACGGCAGTTTGCCGACGAGTTCGGCAGCGGATAGAATCCGTCCGTTTTTCAAAGTTGACTTTGCCGAAGTCACACCCGGCGCACGCGCCGTCGGCTGTGGCTTCTTTTCATGAACGACGGTCGAATCGCCGCCGTATTACCGTCGCCGCTCTCATTAGTTGGAAGCCCTCGCACAGGACGAAGACGACTTGTTGCGTCTCTACCTCGCCGCGCGCGGCGCGGCGGAGGCCGAGCGCCTGCTCGACGAGTTGGTGACGGGTCGCGCCGCACCCGTCATCAGGAGCGCCGTGGCCCACGGGCTGCGCACGCGCGGGGCCGGCGACGTGCGCGCGCGGCAGGACGCGGAGGACGTTTGCGGCGAGGTCGTGCTGCGCCTGCTCTCGCGCCTGCGGGAGTTGCGACGAAACGCCGGCGCGGCTCACATCGAAAGTTTCAGGGGCTACGTCGCCGTTACGGCCTACAACTGCTGCCACGACTACCTGCGGCGCAGACACCCGCGCCGCCACGACCTCAAGAACAAGCTCCGCTATCTGTTCACGCACGACCCGAGGTTCGCCCTGTGGGAGGGACGGGGTGGAGTTCTGGTCTGTGGCCCGGCGCGATTGCGCCCCGCGCACGGGCAAGAGGCGGTCGCGCCCGCGGCCTCGCACGCGCCCCGGGAGGAGAACGACTTTATCGCGCGCCGGCTCGGCGGAAGAGACCCGCGGCGCGTGAGTCTTCCTGAACTCGTGGCCGCCGTCTTTGAAGGCGCGCGCGCGCCGTTCGAGTTGGACGCGCTGGTCGAAGGGGTTGCGGAGTTGTTGGGGCTGGTCGAGCCGAGCGAACAGGAGAGATTAACCGCGGCCGGAGAAAGCGTCGTGCGCAACGAACAGCCGGGGCAGGTCGCGGCGTCCGAGCGCCGCGCCTACCTCGCGCGGCTCTGGGCGGAGATACTCGCCCTCCCCGAACGCCAGCGCGCCGCGCTCCTGCTCAACCTGAAGGACGGCGCGGGGAACAGTCAACTTGAGCTGCTGGTGCTGACGGGCGTGACGACCGTGCGGGGCATCGCCGCCGCGTTAGAGTTGTCCCCGGAAGAGTTCGCGGAACTCTGGCACGACCTGCCGCTCGACGACAACACAATCGCCGGGCGGCTCGGGCTCGCAAGGCAGCAGGTCATCAACCTGCGCAAATCCGCGCGCGAGCGGCTCGCCCGCCGCATGAAGGCGTCCAGTTTGTAGCCGCGTGCGGGCGGCCGAGACGGGCCGGCGGTAATAAAGTCGCCCTCTCGTCGTCTTATACTCAGTGGTGTGGAGATGTCTGAACACCTGACCGATGAACAGCTCGGGCGGTACCGCGCGGGGACGATGTCGCCCGCGGAGTTGCTGCGTCTGGACGGGCACCTCTCTGACTGCTCGTCGTGCCGCGGGCGCGTTCGGACGGGCGAACAACTCGTCGCGTCTTTCGCGGCGCTGGCCGCAGACCTCGGGCTCGCGGACGCGCCCGCAGTCTCCCACGTCTCCTACGAGCAACTGGCCGACCTCGTCGACGCGCGACTCGACGGCGCGGCGCGCGTCGCCGTCGAGAATCATCTTCGGGCGTGCGCGGCGTGCGCCGAGGAGGCGCGTTCGCTGACGGCGTTCAGGGACTCGCTGGCGGCCGAAGAGGTCGCGACGCCGGGGACGACACGAGCGAGCGAGCGCCCACTTTATGAGCGCCTGCGTGACCTCTTCTCATTCCCACGTCCGGCCGCCGCGTGGGGGCTCGCCGCGGTCGCGCTCCTTCTCGCCGCCGTCGGTGCGGCGTGGCTCAGCCGCTCGTACCGGGCGGCGCGCACGGCCCCGGAGTCAGCGCACGTCACCCCGCAGAGTTCGCCCCAACAAGCCCCAAGCCCGGGCGTTGACGCCGCGAACAATGATGACGGCAAAGCGCAGACGGGGACAACGATTAGAGACGTGCCCCCCGTGGCAACCCCTTCGCCGGTCGCGGACGCGGCTGCGCGCGCGGCCGTCACTTTGAGGGACGGCGGCGGAAGCGTCACCCTGAATTCGGACGGAGAGCTGGAGGGAGTCGGGTGGTTGTCTCCGTCGCAGGCGGGCGCGGTGAAGGACGCGCTCTCCACCGGGCACGTCGCGACGCCGGCGGGGCCGCGCGCCGCGAGAGACACACTGCTCGGGGGTGGTGCCGAGGCCGGCGGCTCGAAGACGTTCGCGCTCGCCTACCCGGTCGGGGCCGTCGTCGCGTCGCCCCGCCCGCGCTTCGCGTGGCGACCGCTCGCGGGTGCCGAGCGTTATGTCATCGATGTCTACGACGAGTCCTTCCGCAAAGTGGCGACGAGCGGCGACGTGTCCGGGACGGAGTGGACGCCCGTGTCCGACCTGAAGCGCGGCGCGGTCTACTCGTGGGAGGTGACGGCTTACTCGGCCGACGGCTCTTCGAGGGCGCCCGCGCCGCCCGCCCCGCAGGCGCGCTTCAGGGTCTTGGACGAGTCGCGCGCGCGCGCGCTGAGCCGCGCCGAGCGCGCCGCCCCCCGTTCACACCTTGCGCTCGGCGTGCTCTACGCGCGGGCCGGACTGCTCGACGAGGCCGAGCGCGAGTTTCAACTCTTAACCGCCGCTAACCCTCGTTCCACCGTGGCGCGCAGACTTCTGCGCGACGTGCGCGCACGGAAGTCCCGCGGCGGGCGTTGAGAAGCAAGCACTCGTGGGCGCGCGTTCATCTGCTGTCACCAATTAAGGAGAAGCCGGCCCAGTAGAAAGGGTGCCTGTAGTCGGGAGATTTGAGGAGCGCGAGCGACGCCTGCCGCAGCGCTTCCGCCTTGGCCTCGGCCGTCCTGACGCGCGCGCGCGGGGCCGTCAGGCGGCGGTGGAAGTCGAGCATGAGTTCGGTCGTGCTCGCGGAGCTGACCTGCCAGTTGCTGACGACCATCGTGGGCACGCCCGCGATCAAGAGCGCCCACGACATCCCGATCACCCCCTCGCCCGCGCCGACGCGGCCCCGCGCCGTCTCGCACGCCGAGAGCACGAAGAGGTCGGCGTTCAAGTCCATCTGCATCAGCTCCCAAGCCTCAAGCATCCCGTCCTCGCCGCCGCCCCCGGCGAGCACGACGTGCGAGTACATCGGGTTCGCCGCGTCGAGTACGCCGTGGCTCGCGAGGTGGATGACGGAGGAGCGCGGCGCCTCGGCCTTGACCCGCGCCTCGGTCGCCTCGCCCCCCGAGAAGACCTTGCTCCTCGGCCCGCCGTAGAGTCTCCCCAGCGTCTTCACCTCGCGCTCCGCCTCGGGGAGCGAGCCGGAGCTTGTCCCGCTCGCCCCGGCAGAGGGGGCTTTCGACGGATTCCCGAACGCGAGCAGTTGAGGCACGCCCACACCCGTTGGCCTGCGCCGCAGCTCGCGGGTCGCGCCGATCACCGAAAGCGACGAGGCGTACGAAACCGCGAAGTCTTCGACCACGTACCTGCCGGAGCCGCTGACCAGCGCCTGAAAGGGCAGGCTCCACAGCCCCGTGTCGGGCACGACGACGAGCGAGGTCTTCCCTTCCAGGTCTCGTGCGGCCGGCTTGAGCAGCAGCTCGTAAAGCCGGGCCGCCGCCTCGCGGAAGCCGAGCCCGCGGCCCGCCAGCAGTTGGCGGAACGACTCGGCGCGCTCGTAGATGTCTTCGCGTTTGACCTGAATCGCGTAGACCTTCAGCGAGGGCTTGCCGCCGCCGTCGCGCGTCAGCACGAAGAGGTAGGTCGCTTCGTCCGTCACGGCGTATTCGAGCGCGGCCGAGTGCGCGTCGGGCAGCAGCGCGGCCGCCCCCGCGGCGTCGAGCGGGCGAGCCTCTCCGCGCTGCCCCCGCAGCGCCGGGTGCGCCGCGTAGAGCGCCGTCCGGAAAGCCTCGTAGGCGAGACGCGCCTGCCCGAGCTGCGACCTGAGCGCGGCGAGACGCGCGGCGTCGGGCCGCGTCTGAGCGCCTTCTCGCGCGACCTGCTGGTTGAGGCGCGTGACCTCGCCGCGCAGACGCACCTCGTCGGCGCGCTCACGCTCGCTCATCGATTTCGTCACGTCGCCGCGCCCGCCGCGGAGCACGTCGAGCAGGACGCGCGCCTTTCCACGTTCGGCGTAGGCGAAAGCTTCCGCCGTCTCTCCCCCCGCGGCGAGCAGCCTGACCATCGCCTCGTAGGGCGCGGTCTTGTTCTCGAAGAAGCGCTGGCGCTGCGCCTCGCCGCCGACGGCCTCGGCGCGCATCTGCTCGGTGGTCTTGATGGCGTCTTCGTAAGCGCGGCGCGCCTCGGCCCGCCTGCCCGCGGCGGCGAGCGCGTCGCCCGTGAGCGTCTGCGCCTGCGCCACCGCCTTCAGGTTGCCGGACTCGCGCCCGAGCGCGACGGCGCGCGCCGCGTAATCGAGCGCCGGCTCGCGCTCGCCGAGAAGGTAGTGGGCGCGCCCCGTGTTGTAGGTCGCGATTGACAGCCCGTACTTCTCCCCGATGGACTCGTAGAGGGCGACGCTGCGGCGCAGGGGTTCGAGCGCCTGCCGGGCCTGCGACTGGTAAAGGTAGACGCCGCCGCCGATGTTATTGAGCGTGCGCGCCACGCCCAGTTTGAAGTTGATCGACTCGCTCGCCGAGAGCGCCCGGCCGTAGTAGTCGAGCGCCTCCGGGTAGTCGCCCGCCTCGCGCGCCACGTCGCCGAGGTTGTTGAGCGTGTTGGCGGCCCCGCGCGTGTCGCCCGCCTTCTCGGCGAGTCGCAGGCTGCGCTCGAAGTAGTCCCGCGCCTGCTCATAGTCGCGCTGCTCGTAGTGGACGGAGCCGATGTTGTTGAGCGCCTGCGCGACGGACAGGTCGTTGCCCGCGGCCTGCTGCAACTCAAGGCTGCGCTGGTAGCTGGCGAGCGCGGCCGTGAAGTCGCCGCGCTTGTAGTGGACGTTCCCGATGTTGTTGAGCGCGCGCGCGACCGTCGGCGCGTCCTTCGCCGACTCGGCCGCCGCCATGCTCTCGGCGTACGAGGCGAGGGCGCGGTCGCTCTCGTCGCGCGCGTTGTGGACGAGCCCTTCGCCCATCAGCGCCTGCGCGAGCCCGCGCCGGTTGCCCGCGAGCGAAGAGAGTTCGCGCACCAGCCCGTAGGCGGCGAGGGCGCGTTCGTACTCGCTCTCGACGAAGAGCCGGTTGGCGATTCTGACCGCGGGCTGGATGAGGTCGGCCGTCTTGACGCCGGGCTCGGAGGCGAGCAGCGCCGCGCGCGCCTGCGCGTCCCGGGCGGCAAGGAGCGCGGACGCGAGTTCGTCCTCGGCGCTCGCGTCTCGCCAGACCTTCCACCCGCCCGCCTCCTTCACGAAGGCGAGCGCACGCTCCTGCGCGCCGACCCCCGCCGGCGGCGCGCCGGTCTTCGCGTCGGCCCCGCCCAACTCCAGCCTGACGCGCGCATGCGCCGCCCCGCCTTCGACCGACAGACTTCCGACCGACAGGGCCTTCAACTCGAACGAACGGACGGCGGCGAACTGCCTCTCCACTTCCGCGCGTCGCGCCTCGCGCTCGGGCGACTTCTCGCTCCAGAAGGTTAAGAACCTTGCCGAGTCTCGGGCCGCGTAGGCGGCGAAGTATTGCGGGATGAGCGCGCGCAGGCTCGCCTCGTCCGCCGTATCGCCTTCGACGGCGCGGATACGCGGCGCATAAACGACGACGGCGCAGCAGACGAGTGCGGAAGCGATGAGAGTGCGGCAAGGAAATTTCATGTCGGGGTTCAACTGCGAAAACTTCGGGTAAAAAATAAATTCGCGGCGGTAATAAGCGCCGCGGCTCAGCCGTCGTTCCCTTTCAGAGCCGGAGCTTTGACGGCCGACCGCGGCGGCGGCGGTTCGCGAGTGTAGCCGCATAAAACCGCGCAAGCAAAATCGGGAGGAGAAAATCATCCATGGACATTAACCGCCGCCGCCGCACACGGCGGAGTCTCGCCCTGGCCGAAGCTCTCGTCGCGATGGCCTGCGCGCTGTTCGCCCCCTCGGCGCTCGCCGGCACGTCGCTCTGGACGCACAAGCCGGCCGAGGACATCAAGTGGTACGACGTGACGGACGAGGGCACCGTCCTCGTCGGCACGCAGCACAGCCTCTACTGCCTGAACCCCGAGACGGGCGAGCCGCTCTGGCGTCGCGAAGACCTCGCCGACATCGCCGAGCACGAGCAGCAGGAGCTGCGCGGCACGCCCGTCCTGCTCGTCTACGACAACACCGGCGCAATCAACAAGCGGACGCGCCTCTTCGCGCTCGACATCCTGACCGGCAAGACCGTCTGGCAGACCGAGCAGTTGAAGGGCTACACCGTGCAGGTCGCGCCCCACTACGAGCGCGACATGCTCGTCTTCCTCACCGTCCGCGACAACAAGGCTCCGAAGGACAAGCCGGACATTACGGCGCTCCGGCTCTCGACCGGCGAGGTGCTCTGGCAGTCCGAGTACACCGACACGGTTGACCTCTACGGCATCGAGCGCGGGAGCCGTTATTACCAGAAGTTCGACCTCTCGGGCGCGAACCCGCCCGTCTTCGACGGCGACTCGGTCTACTTCACGTACGCCGGGCTGCACCGCTACTCGCTCGCCGACGGCAAGCTCGTCTGGAAACTCGCCTACGACGTGACCGAGGGCAAGATCAAGCAGGGGAACGCGCAGGCCGTCATCGACGGCGACACCGTCTACACCTCGGCCAAGGGGCAGGTGCGCGCGGTGGACAAGCAGACCGGCGCGCTGAAGTGGACGAGCAAGGACTTCGGCGGCGCGGTCGCCGAGATGAAGCTCGCGGGCGACGTGCTCTACGGCCGGCTCGGCGGGACGTTCTACGACTTCGGCAAGCGCGAGTACGTCCCGAAGAAGCCGCTCGGCGTCGTCGCGCTCGACCGCCGGACGGGCGCGGCCAACTGGTTCTACGACAAGGCGAGCGAGAGCGTGACGAACATGGTCGTCCTGCCGGAAGAACGCTTGATCCTCATCGCCGACGAGAAGAACGTCATCGGGCTCGACACCTCGGCGTCGGGCAAGGTCAAAGAGGCTTTCAAGACCAAGCTCGAATTCAAGTACAGCCTCGGCGCGGCGGCGACCGTGGCGAAGGTCGCCAAGTTCGGCTTCGGCGGGCTCTCGGCCATCGGCTCGAAGGGCGCGGACACGACCGACAATCCCGTCGCGCTCGTCCGGCAGGAGAACGGGACGGTCGTCATCCGCGGCGCGCAGCACATCGCCGCTTTCGACCCGCGCACGCGCCAGACCTCTTGGGGCACGAAGTACGCCGCGCCGGGCGTCGCGGGCTGGAAGAAGATCGCGATGACCGCCATCACGGTCTACCTCGCCGCCGCCTCGTGGGAGAGGGAGAACGGCTACGCCTCCGCGGGTGACAGCTTCTCGACCTCGCGCGAGAACTCGAACTTCATCGGCCTGATGTCCTCCTACGAGCAGTACATGACGAAGCGCTTCAGCGCGTCGAAGGCGGGCGGCGCATACGCCTACGTTTTGACCGACCTGAAGGAGGGCGACGCGAAGGGCGCGGGGCTCGTCGGCGTCAACATGCTCACGGGCAAGGGCGACCGGCAGGTGCTCTTCAGGGACAAGGAGCCCGACTACGAGGTGGACGAGACGACGGGCCGCATCTTCAACCTGCGCAACCCGAAGGAGCTGACCGCCTTCACGCTCGTCAACTGACTTCAGGCATGAGAAGCAACCCGACTTCGATAACGACGGCGCTGCTCCTTCTGCTCGCGCTCTGCGGCGCGGCGCGTGCGGCCGACCGCGCGCTCGTCGTGGGCGTCGAGAAGTACGGCGACAGCCGCGTGCCCGAGACGCCGGGCTGCGTGCAGGACGCCGTGCGAACGGCCGAGTTTCTCACGTCGCGCTACGGCTTCGCGGCGTCGTCGGTCAAGGTCTTGACGAACGAGCAGGCGACCGCGGCCGACATCGTGCGCGAGTTCCGCGGCTGGCTGTTGGAGGGGACGCAGCCGGGCGACCGCGTCTTCTTCCTCTACGCCGGCCACGGCTCGCAGTTGCCCGACGACAACGGCGACGAGGCCGACGGCCACGACGAGACCATCGCGCCCTACGACGTGAACCCGGAGACGGGGACGGGACAGGTGCGCGACGACACGTTCGACGAGTTGATCGCGCAACTCTCGGGCCGCCGCGCCGTGCTCGTCTTCGACTCGTGCCACTCCGGCACCATCTCGCGCGAGGTGCCGAAGCTGCACGCCTTCCCGCGCGGCGGCGGCGCGCGCTACCTGCCGCGCCCCGACCAGTTCAAAGAACTCTCGAAGCCCGCGCCGGGCACGCGCCAGATAGGCGCGACGGCCGCCTACACGGTCGCGCCCGCCCCGCGCTCGCGCGACCTCAAGCGGGTCGGCGGCTTCCTAGACTCGTCGAAGGTCAAGACGCTCTCGGGCGTGGTCGTCATCTCGGCGGCCGCGCCGACGCAGCGCGCCTACCCTCTGGAAGTCGGCGCGGAGTTGCGCGGCGCGCTCTCCTACGTCTTCGCCGAGGCGCAGCGCGCGGACGCGCCCACGCTGCGCGAGCTGAGGGCGCGCGTCGGCGCGCGCATCGACGAGCTGCACGCGACGGGCAAGCTCGACGGCGACCAGCAGCCGCAGTTCGACGTAATCTCGACGGTCGCCCTCGACGACCAGCCGCTCTTCGCAGACGCCGAGACGGCCCCCGCCATCGCGCTCACCAACCCGCTTTCGCGGATGCGCGTGAGCCTCTCGACGGGCGAAGGCAAGACGATTTATCGGGACGGCGAGAAGGTGACGTACCGTGTGACGACCGACACCGGCGGCTACCTCTACCTGCTCGTCTTCAGCCGCGGCGACGTGGCGACCTGCCTCTTCCCGAACGACAACGACCGCGACAACCAGATCACGCCGGGCACGCAGACCATCCCGCGCGCGCGCACCTACGAGTTCCCCGTCGGCGCGCCCTTCGGCCGCGACGTGTTCGTCGCCCTCATCACAAAGGAGCGCGTCAACATCGGCGACAAGGTCGAATACACCTGGGGCGAAGTCTTCCAGCGCCTCAACCTGCGCGGGCTCCAGCAGGCCATCGGAGACGCCGCCTCCGCGCGCGCCGTGCGCGTGAACAAGACGGGCGGCGGCCTCGACCCGCAGGGCTGGCAGGGCGCGACCGTCGTCGTCGAATCGAAGCCCTAGACCCGACTGAAAACAGCTCATGGAGAGTGAGGCCGAAGCAGTGAGTATCAAACATCCGACGAAGACCGTAGCGCGCGGGATTTCAACGTGGGGCGTCGTCCCGGCGCTGGCCTTGTGCGCCCTGCTCCTGTCGCAGCCCGTCCCGGCGGCGCGTGCTACCACGCATCACGGCGGGTCTGCCGCGCGGGCCGTCCGGGCGATGAAGGTCGGCCCCGCCGCGCACGCCGCCGCCGCGCCGGCGAAGTACGCGATGCTCGTCGGCATCAACAAGTATCCGGGGAATCCCTTGAACGGCTGCGTCAACGACGTGACGAAGCTGCGCGAGATGCTCGTTAAAGACTTCGGCTTCCCCGCCGAGAACGTGCTGCTGCTGACGGACGAGCAGGCGACGCGCGCGAACATCTTGGCCAAGCTCGACGAGTTCACCGCGAAGCTCGGGCGCGACGACCTCTTCGTCTTCGCCTACTCGGGCCACGGCACGCTCTTCCCCGACTCCTATTCCGAAGAGAAGGACGAGACCGAGACTCTGCACTTCGCGCCCGACCCGCGCAACAACAACCAGCCGTTCTTCGAGGACGGCACGTACGACGCGGCCGTCTGCCCCGTGGACAGCCGCGAGAGTTCGAGCGGCAAGCCGTGGCGCAACCTCATCCTCGACGACGAACTCTACGCGCGTTTCTCGAAGGCCACCGCGGCGGGCGCGTTCGTCAACTACCTGACCGACAGTTGCTTCTCAGGCACGCAGGGGCGCGATTTGTTCAAGACGCGCTCGCTCAAACTCGCCGACGCCATCGGCGTCCCCCTCTCGCAGCTCGCGCGCCCGGCCACCCAACGCCGCGCCGCGCCGCGCGACATGGGCGGCCGCTACCTCGTCCTCTCCTCGTCGAGCAGCCTCCAGCCCTCGACCGAGTGGCGCGACGACGAGGGGAACGCCTGCGGCCTCTTCTCCTACGTCTTCCAGAAACTGGTCAAGCTGAAGAACGGCAGGATCACCTACAGAGAGCTTTACCAGCACTCCGAGTACGTCATCAAAAAACTCTCGCGCGACAACCAGGAGCCGCAGATGGACACACGCTTCTACACGGGCAGCCTCGACCGGCAAGTCTTCAGCGCGCGGGGAGAGGCCGCCGCGACACAGCCGCCCGCGCCCGCCCCGGCGTCCCCCACGGGGCCGGGTGCGGCGGCGGCGCAGGGGTCGCCCGCGGCCTCCGCGAC
>JBEVKV010000564.1:0-5226 GCA_040509515.1 Pyrinomonadaceae bacterium
GAGGAGCGCCCGCGCTTCATCAGGCAAGCGGCCTCCGGCGACGACACGCTCTTCGAGCAGGTCGTCGCGCTCGTCGAACAGTTCGAGGCCGCCGGCGACTTCATCGAGGCCCCCGCGCTCGACGCCTCGCCGCTCCAGCAGACAGACCCCTACGCCACCACGCCCGGCTCCGCCGCCGACCTCATCGACCCGGCCATCGGCCGCCGCATCGGCGCTTACCGCGTCGTGCGCGAGATAGGGCGCGGCGGGATGGGCGCGGTCTACCTCGCCGAGCGCGCCGACGGCGAGTTCCGGCAGCGCGTCGCCGTCAAACTCATCAAGCGCGGGATGGACACAGACTTCATCCTCCGGCGCTTCCGCAACGAGCGGCAGATTCTCGCCACGCTCGACCACCCATACATCGCGCGCCTCCTCGACGGCGGGACGACCGACGACGGGCTGCCCTACTTCGTCATGGAGCACATCGAGGGCTTGCCCGTCTACCGCTACTCGGACGAGCGGCAGTTGACGGTCGTCGAGCGCCTCAGGCTCTTCTCGATGGTCTGCGACGCGGTCAACTACGCGCACCAGAAGCTCGTCATCCACCGCGACATCAAGCCCTCGAACATCCTCGTCACGCCGGGAGGCGTCCCCAAGCTCTTAGACTTCGGCATCGCCAAGCTTTTGAATCCAGAGTTCGCCGGCGAGATCACGCTCGACCCGACGGCGACCGCGATGCGGCTGATGACGCCCGAGTACGCCGCGCCCGAGCAGGTGCGCGGCGAGCCCGTCTCGCCCGCGACCGACGTTTACTCGCTCGGCGTCCTGCTCTACGAGCTGCTCACGGGCCACCGCCCGTACCGCCTGCGCAACCGCTCGCCGCACGAGATGGCGCGCGTCATCTGCGAAGAGGAGCCGCCGCACCCTTCGGTGCGCATCACGAGCCCCGAAGACCTCCTGCCCGCCAACCAGCCCTCCGAGTCTTCGGCGGGCGAGTCCGACACGCTCGGCTACCTCTACTGGTGCCGCGGCGCGACCGTCGAGACGCTGAGGCGCGAGCTGGCCGGCGACCTCGACAACGTCGTGATGAAGGCGCTGCGGAAGGAGCCCGCCGAGCGCTACCGCACGGCCGACGAGCTGCGCGAAGACATCGCGCGCTTCGTCGAGGGACGCCCCGTCGCGGCCCCGCCCTTCTACCCCGCCGCCACGCAGAAGGAGACGGGGCGCGACGAACGAGGCGCGCGCCGCGACGAAACCTCGCTCGCCGTCCTCCCGCTCAAGGTTCACGAATCGACCGGCGGCCTCGAAGCGGGCGGCGAATATCTCGGCGTGGGTCTCGCCGACGCGCTCATCACGCGGCTCGGCAGCCTTCGGCGCTTCACGCTGCGCCCCACGTCCTCTGTGCTGCGCTACCGCGGGCCGGACTCGGACCCGCTCGCGGCGGGGCGCGAGCTGGGCGTCTCGTTCGTCCTCGAAGGCCGCGTCCGACGCGCGGGTCAGACCCTGCGCGTGACGATGCAACTCCTCGACGTGCACGCCGGCTCGGCGGTCTGGGCCGGGCAGTTCGACGAGGCGACGGCCGACGTGCTCCAGCTCGAAGACTCCATCTCCGAGCAGGTGGCCGAGGCGCTGGTGCCGCAACTGACGGGCGGCGAGCGGCTCAAGCTACAGAAACGCGGGACGGACAACGCCAGCGCCTACGAGGAGTACATGCGCGGGCGCTACCACTGGAACACCTTCAACGAGGAGGGCTTCGCGCGCGCGCTCGTCCACTTCAGCCGCGCCGTCTCGCTCGACCCCGACTACGCGCTCGCCTACGCGGGCATCAGCGACTACTACAACGTGCTCGGCGTCCACGCCATCCTCCCCTTCTCCGAGACTTCGGCCGCCGCGCTCGAAGCCGCGCGCAAGGCGGTCGGGCTCGACCCGGCGCTCGCCGAAGCGTGGGCCGCGCTCGGCTTCGCCACGCTCACGCACGACCTCAACTGGGAGGAGGCCGAGCGCCACCTCCGCCGCGCGATGGAGCTGAACCCGAACTACGTGACGGGCCGCCTCTGGCTCTCGTTCTTCCTCGGGATGCAGGGGCGGTTCGAGGAGGCGCTCTCCGGCGCCCGCCGCGCGCTTGAGATCGCGCCCATGACGCCGCTCGTCCGCCACACGCTCAACTGGAACCTCTACCACGCGCGCCGCTACGAGGAGGCCATCGCCTCGGCGCGCGTGCTCGTCGCGACCGAGCCGGACTACGGGCTCGGCTACCTGCTGATGAGCCTCGCGCTCTCGCAGGCCGGCCGGCACGAAGAGGCGGTCGAGACGTGCGAGAAGGCCGCCGGACTTTTAGGCCGCAGCCCCTACCCGCTCTGCTTCCTCGCGGCGCTCAACGCGTCGGCGCACCGCACCGACGAGGCGCTCGAAACACTCCGCGAGGTCGCGCGGCTCAGCGAGTCGCGCTACATCTCGCCCTACATGCTCGCGGTCGCCTACAGTCGTCTGGGCGAGACCGACGCCGCGCTCGCCGAGCTTGAGCGCGCGCTTGAGATAGGCGATTCGCGTCTGGCGTGGCTCGGCGTCGACCCGCTGTTCGACCCGATGCGCCACCTGCCGGCCTTTCAGGAAATCTTCCGCCGGACGAAGAACCCGCTGGCCGAGCGCCCGCTGAGCGTCTTCGCCGGCGAGCCGACGACGGGACAGAGGTCTCTGGCCGTGCTCCCGCTCAAGGTCGTCGCCGCGCCGGGCGCTGAAGGGACGGGCGACGAGTACCTCGGCGTGGGGCTCGCCGACGCGCTCGTCACGCGGCTCTCGAACGTCCACCGCTTCATCGTCCGCCCCACGTCATCCGCGCTCCGCTATCAGGGCGCGCACTCCGACCCGCTCGCCGCCGGGCGCGAGCTGGGCGTCGACTTCGTGGTCGACGGCACCATCCGTCGCTCCGGACAGACGTTGCGCGTGACGGCGCAACTGCTCGACGTGGGCGAGGGCGCGACGCGCTGGTCGGGGCGGTTCGACGAGGAGTACACCGACGTGCTCCAGCTCGAAGACGTGCTCTCCGAGCAGGTCGCGGCGGCGCTGCTGCCGCACCTGACCGGCGACGAGCGGCGTCTGTTGTCGAAGCGCGGCACCGACGACGTGGAGGCTTACGAGGCTTACCTGCGCGGGCGCTACCACTGGTACACGATGAGCGCCGACGGCTTCGCCAAGTCTCACGCCTGCTACCGCCGCGCCGTCACGCTCGACCCGCGCTTCGCCGCCGCACACGCGGGGATTGCCGAGTACCACTGCTGGCTCGCCGTCTACGGCCTCGCGCCCCCGGCCGAGCAGCTCGCCGCCAGCCGCGAGGAGGCGCGCCGCGCCATCTACCTCGACGAGTCGCTCGCCGAGGCGCACACCGCCAACGGGCTGGCGCTGCTGACGCACCCCTCGCAGTGGAAGGAGGCCGAAGTCCACTTCCGCCGCGCCATCGAGCTGAACCCGAGCTACACGCAGTCGCACGCGCACTACGCCTGCCAGCTCGCGATGGAGGGGCGCTTCGACGAGTCGGTCGCGGAGGCGCGCCGCGCCTGCGAGCTCGACCCGCTCAACCCCTTCAACTTCTACTTCCTCGCGTGGTGTCTCTATCAGGCGCGGCGTTTCGACGAGTCGACCGCCGAGGCGCGCAAGCTGCTTCAGGGCGAGCCGCGCTACGGCTCGGCGCGCCTCGTCCTGAGCTGGAACCTGCGGCGCGCGGGCTCGTTCGACGAGGCCATCCACGAGGCGAAGCGCGCGCTCGAACTGCTCGGCGAGATACCGATGCTCACGGCCGGGGTCGCCTGCGCCTACGCCGCCGCCGGCCGCGAGAAGGAGGCGCGCGCGCTGCTCTCGAAGATGCGCGCGATGGCCGACGAGGAGCACTTCGTCACGCCCTACCACCGCGCGCTCGTGCACCTGCAACTCGGCGAGCACGCGACCGCGCTCGACCTGCTCGAAGAGGCAGTCGAGACGCAAGACCCGTGGATTGTCTGGCTCGGCACAGAGCCGCAGCTCGACCCGCTGCGCGCGCACCCGCGCTTCCGCGAGCTGCTGTCGAAGACGAAGAACCCCGCGGCCGCGCGCCCGGTCTCGGCGATTCCCGGCCCCTCAGCCGAGATCGGCTTCCGCATCTCGAACACGGGCGGCACCGGCGGCACAGGCGCGTCGCGCGACGTGACGCCCTCGGGGCGGCAGGCGATTGAGTCGGGGGCCATCCACTCCTCGCGCGGCGAGGAGGACGAGGCGCAGAAGCTCTACAAGGCCGGCCGCTACTTCGTGACGCGCCGGACGGCCGAGGGTCTGCGTCAGGCCATCGAGCGCTTCGAGCGCGCCGTCACGCTCAACCCGAACTACGCGCTGGCGTGGGCCGAGATGGCCGACTCCTACTCGCTTCTGAACTGGTACGTCGAGCCGCCGCCGCCCGGCGCGTGGGCCAGCGCGAGGCACGCCGCGACGCGCGCCGTCGAGGCCGACGACACCTGCTCCGAGGCACACGCCTCGCTCGGCTTCGTCCTCTTCAACTACGAGCGCGACTTCGCGGGCGCAGAGCGCGAGCTGGCGCGCGCCATTGAGCTGAACCGTGAGAACGCGGTCGCGCGCCGCTGGCACGCCTTCAACCTCTCGGCGATGGGGCGGCACGACGAGGCGGTCGCCGAGATCAGGAAGGCGCGCGAACTCGCGCCGCGCTCGCCCGTCATCGCCACCGCGCTCGCCAACATCCTCCTGAACGCGCGCCGCTTCGACGAGGCGGAGGGCGCGTGCCGCGACGCGCTCGACCTCGACCCCGGCTCGATCTCGGCGCACATCATCCTGCGCTGGTCTTACGAGATGCGCGGGATGTGCGACGACGCGCTCGCCGTCTTCGAGCAGGAGCGCGCCTTCGCCGGCGACACGCCGACGACGCGCGCCAAGCAGGCGCACGTCCTCGCCTCCTGCGGCAACGAGGCGGAGGCGCGCGCCGCCCTCGACGAACTCGTCGCCAACCGCGAGCGCGCGTGGGTGACGGCCTACGAGATGGCCGTCATCAACGCCCTGCTCGGCGACGCGGACGCCGCCTTCAACTGGCTCGCGCGCGCCGAGGAGGAGCACTCGGTCGGCCTCACGTACCTGCGCGTAGACCCGCGCCTCGACAACATACGCTCCGACCCGCGCTTCCCGAAGCTCCTCCGCCGCTTCCCCGCCTGAGCACTTTTTGGAAGGGCCAAAGCGCGAAGGGGGACGGAGTGATGTCACTCCGTCCCCCTT